>WTJH01000046.1 GCA_011524915.1 Flavobacteriales bacterium
AAAGCAAATGATATTCTTAAACAGCTTTAAGGAATGTGTAATTTTGCACAAAATGAAACAAATGAAAACTTTAGACCAAATTGACTTTAATGGAAAGCGCGCTGTCATACGCGTGGATTTTAATGTTCCCCTAAACGACGCTCAACAGGTAACGGACGAGACACGCCTCAAGGCTTCTCTCCCAACCATTCAATACATATTAGACCAGGGCGGGAGTTGTGTTTTGCTATCGCATCTCGGAAGACCCAAAGGTCCCCAAGCGGAACTTTCCCTACAACATGTGATCGGAAATTTGGAAAACCTTTTAGGGCTTAGTGTACAGTTTTCCTCAACTACAGTAGGTGCCGAAGCTGAAGCAGCAGCCCAGCAGCTGCAACCCGGACAGCTATTATTGATGGAAAACCTACGCTTCCATGCCGAGGAAACTGCTGGAGACCTAGATTTTGCTCGTCAACTGGCTGCCTTAGGGGATGTCTATGTAAACGACGCCTTTGGTACGGCACACCGAGCTCATGCTTCTACGACCACCATGGCCCAATTTTTTGAGGGTCAAGCCTGTGCAGGTCGCCTTCTGGCTGCCGAAATTGAGGCCATCGATAAAGTATTAAAAACAGGTGAAAAGCCCGTATTAGCCATCCTTGGAGGGGCTAAGGTTTCCTCTAAAATCACCATAATCGAAAAGATGCTCGATGTTATTGATGATCTGATTATTGGTGGAGGAATGGTCTACACCTTTGCGAAAGCTCAAGGAGGTACCGTCGGAAATTCCATCTGCGAAGACGATTACCAAGAAACGGCACTTCGTATATTAGAACAAGCCCAAGCCAAAAATGTAAATGTTCACCTTCCTGTGGATGTTATTGCTGCACAGGACTTTGATAATAATGCCGAACAAAAAGTATTTCCTGCCAACCAAATCCCAGACGGCTGGGAAGGCTTAGATGCTGGCCCTGAGACAGTTGAAAAGTTTAAAGCGGTTGTTTCTGGTTCCAAAACCATCCTTTGGAACGGACCTTTGGGAGTGTTCGAATTTTCGAACTTTGCTACTGGGACGGTCGAACTAGGAAAATCCATTGGCGAAGCTACAGCTGCAGGAGCCTTTTCGCTTGTAGGCGGAGGAGACTCTGTAGCAGCGGCCAAACAATTTGGTTTGGCAGAGCAAATGAGTTATGTTTCTACCGGTGGTGGCGCCATGTTGGAAAGTTTAGAAGGCCGTGAATTACCCGGAATTAAAGCTTTAAATAGTTGATAAACAGAATTTTAATCATATCAATTGTCCTGATTTGGGGTTGTAAACAACAACCCCAACAGGCTTTTGTACCCGATTCTAGCGGCAATATAAATGCGGTTACTGTGGTAATGCCCACCACAGATTGGCAAGGCGAATTAGGGAAACAGCTACGGGAAAAATTCCAAGAAGCTTACGAAGGTTTACCCTACGACGAACCTCGTTTCGATTTAAAGTTCATCCCTCCAGAGGCCTTTAGTGGCTTTGCTAAGCAAGGAAGAAACCTTGTGTGGTTTGTTCGAGATTCTTTATCCGACTTTTCGGTTGTTCAGAACTATTTTGCCCAACCCCAAATTGTAGGGGTGTTTAAAGCTCCAGATGCTGAAACTCACGCCTTCTACTGGGACGAAAATCAAGCCTTGCTCCAACGCTATTTTTTGGATCAGGAACGGACCGAAAAAAGGAGAAGAATTCAAAAGTCCCTGTCTACGGATACTGTGTTGCAACAGAAATTTGGGATCCAATTGACCTACCCATCAGCCTACAAAGTGGTTAAGGACACCACCAATTTTGTATGGATAGAAAAGCCGACTTCCAAAGGGCACAACAATATTTTGGTGTATACGCTGCCTAAAAGCGCTTTCGATTTTAGGACGCCCAAACGGATATTGGATATTCGGGATTCTATTGGAAAAGCGCATGTTCCTGGCAGACTCCCCGGAAGTTATTTGATTTCCGAGCGGGCTTATCTGCCCTACTACTATCAGGAAAATTTTAAGGGTAAAAAAGCTCAGTTAACGAAGGCTACCTGGGAAGTTGCCAATGATTTTATGGCAGGGCCCTATGTACATTTTGTCTTGGCCGACGAACAAAACAATCAGTGGATCTGTATAGAGGGCTTTGCATTTGCGCCCAATAGTCCCAAGCGTCCGGCCATGTTTGAGTTGGAGACGATTATACGAAGTTTAGAATGGACAACGAATTAAGCGTCGAGCTTTGGATCGTCGTCTTTTTCTTCTTCTTTGGTCGCTTTTTTAAATTCTTTAATTCCGCTACCTAAACCACGCATCAATTCCGGAATCTTACGACCTCCAAAGAGTAATAAAATCACCACAACGATTAAAATGATCTGTGGTCCTCCGGGAATACCTAAAGCAATCATAGACTTTTATTAAAAGTTTAGCACAAATGTAACCATTTCTGGGGCATCCTCCTTTTCATTTTATCGCCATAATGTTTTCGGGTTCCCTATCTTTGTCTCTATGCAGCCAAAAGAAACTCGTAAAGAACGCTGGATCCGTAAGCTCCTCAACCGTTATCGTCTGGTAATTCTCAACGAAGATACCTTTGAAGAGCAACTCTATTTCCGTCTTTCTCGCCTCAATGTACTAATCATCAGTATTCTTTTGGTTTCCCTGATTGCTGTCGGGGTGTTTTCGGTTATTGCCTACACCCCCATCAAGGAATATATTCCGGGCTATGCCTCTTCTCAAATTCGACAACAGGCTCTAGAAAACTATTTGCAAGTAGATTCTCTTCAGTTCGAATACGAACAGAATTTAAGATATCTCAATTCGATTAAAAGTGCGCTCAAAGGTGAGGTAGAATTGGCCTCTCTCAATCGAGATAGCGTTCTTCAAGATACTTTTCAAAGACGTTTACCGGAAACTTTCCGTATCGAGCAGGACTCTATCCTTAGGGCAGAGGTGGAACGTGAAGACAAATACAATTATTTCGAAACGGAAAATCAGTCCAATTTCGAAAGTTTTTTCCCTCCGGTACAGGGAATTGTATCCAATGGTTTTGATGCTGCCAGTCGTCATTTTGCTGTAGATATAGCCGTTGACGAGGGCGCGCCTGTTAAGGCCATCGCCACTGGAACAGCAATCTTAGCCGAATGGACCGCCGAAACAGGCTATGTACTCATCCTGAAACACCCAAAAGATTTACTTTCGGTCTATAAACACAACCAAGCCCTCTACGTCAAACAGGGCGATGTAGTAAAAGCAGGTCAAGTCATTGCTGCTGCAGGAAATACAGGCGAGCTCACCACCGGATGGCATCTTCATTTCGAACTTTGGGTCGAAGGATATCCCATTAATCCTGAGGACGTTATAGACTTTACAGAATAAGTATTCATGAAAAAATTAGCTGCCAAACTCTTTGCTGCTTATATCCATAGAAAAAATCAAAAGTGGATTCAAAACCCCATCAGCACCCAAGAAAAGACACGGATATATTTGCAACAAAAGGCTAAAAATACCGCCTTTGGTGTAGATCATCGCTTGGGAGATATCCAGAGCTATGAAGATTTTAAAGCTCAAGTGCCTGTCGTTGACTACGAAGGCATCAAAAGCTATGTAGAACGGGTGGTTGCAGGCGAATCCGATGTCCTATGGCCGGGAAAACCCTTGTATTTTGCAAAAACCAGTGGTACAACCTCTGGAGCTAAATACATTCCCATCAGCTCGGAGTCTATGCCCACACATATCAGTGCCGCCCGAAACGCCATCCTAAACTATATCCACCAAACGGGAAACACCAATTTTGTTACGGGCAAACAAATTTTCCTACAAGGTAGTCCAGAAATGGAAGAGGTCAACGGGGTGCAATTGGGACGCCTCTCAGGAATTGCCGCCCACTATGTTCCCAGTTATTTACTTAAAAACCGCATGCCCTCTTGGGAGACCAATTGTATCGAAGACTGGGAAACCAAGGTAGATGCTATAGTGGAGGAAACCCTCCCCGAACAAATGAGTGTTATTGCGGGAATACCTTCTTGGGTACAGATGTATTTCGAACGCCTAGTGGCCAAAACCGGCAAGCCGGTAGGAGAAATCTTCCCCGATTTTCAATTGTTTATCCACGGAGGGGTCAACTACAAACCTTATGTTCCCGTTTTTGAGGAACTCATCGGCCGACCCGTAGATCAGATCGAACTTTTTCCTGCCTCAGAAGGCTTTTTTGCCTATCAGGACCGAATGGACCAGGAAGGCCTATTGCTTCTTTTAAACCAGGGGATCTTTTATGAATTTATTCCGGTCGATTCTTTTGGAGACGAAAACCCCAAACGCCTGTGGTTGGCCGATGTAGAAATAGGGGTCAATTATGTTTTAATCCTCAATACCACAGCCGGTTTATGGGGCTATAATATCGGTGATACGGTTCGTTTTGTCTCTAAAGACCCCTATAGAATTGTGGTTACGGGCCGTCTTAAGCACTATATCTCTGCCTTTGGAGAACATGTTATTGGCAAGGAGGTCGAAAGCGCTATGGAGCTAGCCCTCCAAGAAATTCCGGCCCGCGTCAAAGAGTTTACCGTAGCTCCACAAATCAGCCCGGCAGAAGGCTTGCCCTATCATGAGTGGATGGTAGAGTTCGACGCCCCGCCCGAGCAATTGGCTGTTTTCGAAGCAGCGATCGATCGGGAAATGCAAAAACAAAACGTCTATTATCAAGACCTTATTCAGGGTAAAGTATTACGCCCGGTAAAGGTCACTCCGGTTGCTCCCCAAGCCTTTCAAGCTTATATGAAATCGATTGGGAAGCTGGGCGGTCAAAACAAAGTTCCC
Source organism: Flavobacteriales bacterium (assembly GCA_011524915.1). GTDB lineage: Bacteria > Bacteroidota > Bacteroidia > Flavobacteriales > Flavobacteriaceae > WTJH01. Next base: position 4,801 of record WTJH01000046.1, read on the forward strand.
CGCCTGTCCAACGACCGAAAAATTGCCGACGCCCTCCAAACCCTCTAATGGGATGACAAAGCCACGGATTCTTTTGACTTATATGCTTCGAAATTCCTTTGTTAGAAGGGATATCGAAAGTCTTCAGCAATTAGGCTATAGGGTAGACGAATGGCAGGCATACCCCCATAAAGGCTTGGGTTTTGTTGCCAATCGCTTAAAAGAATGCTTTTTGGGGATTTTTAAAGTGGCTCGAGCCACCCATGTGGTATCGTGGTTTTCGGACTATCACAGTTTTTTTCTATTGCTTTGGGCCCGCCTGATGGGCAAACCAGCCCTAGTGATTGTCGGAGGGTTCGATGCGGTAGCCGCGCCACATCTCCAATACGGAGCTTTGCTAAAGGCAAACTTCCGCCGCTGGTGTATTCGTCAAAACTACCGTTTAGCCACACAAATTTGGGTGGTCGATACCTCTTTGGCCAAAGGCTGCCCCATTGCACGGGACCAGCAAGGAGTCCTTTCTGGGCTGCTGCCGTGGATGCCCGAACTGGCGCCTAAAATCCAAACGGTTCCCACCGGATACGATGCCGATTTTTGGAAACCTCAAGGACCTAAAACTCCCAATACTGTGCTTACGGTAGGTTTGTTTACCGACCTTCGGGTAGCCGAACGCAAGGGAATTCCGCACTTTTTAAAGTTAGCCCGCTTATGGCCCGATTTTCAGTTTACTATTGTTGGAGATGCAGACCAAATTTTATCTAAACACTACGAAATCCCCGAAAATGTAGCCATCAAAGGCTTGGTAGACGAAGCCTCCCTTTTAGCCTTATTTCAAGCACAGGAGTATTATGCTCAATTTTCCATCATCGAAGGTTTGCCCAATGTCCTTTGCGAAGCCATGTTGTGTGGATGTATTCCCATCGGAAACCCCGTTTTTGGGATCCCTACGGCTATAGGCTCAACCGGAATGCTGATGGATGTACGCGAAATGGACAGCCAAGCCCAACGTTTAAAGGAACAGTTAGCACCCCTTCAAAGCGATCCGCCTAGAGCTCGAATGGTTCAACTATTTACCAAAAAGCAGCGGGATACAAAACTTAAAAACTTTATTCAATCTAAATAATATAGAATCCTTTAAGACAGTAAAATAAAAAATGCAAAAAGCAGTATTAGATTATCCAAATTCCGACAATTTAGGTGACTTTATTCAGAGCATCGCTGCGGCGGCTTTTTTGGACGAAAATCCTGTTTTTTTGGATCGCGATCAATTGCATTTGGGTACCTCAACCCCCACCCAGCTCATCCTAAACGGCTGGTTTATGGAACAACCCCACCATTGGCCTCCCGGACCAGGAATAATTCCCTTATTTCTGTCCTTCCACATCAACCCCACCGCTCAAAAGCAAATGCTGAGTCCCGAAGGGATCGCTTATCTGCAAAAGCATGCTCCTATAGGTTGCCGAGACCACTATACCTTGCAGCTGCTTCAAAAACATCAGATCTCGGCTTATTTTTCGGGCTGCCTAACGCTTAGTCTCAACCGCCAAGGATTTTCCAGACCGCAGCAAGCTCCCCAAGAACCTTATATTTTGCTTTGTAGTGCCCTCGAACGGCTAAACCCCAAAAACAACCCCAGTGCCTCGGGGCTAGGTGGATTGCTCGATCGCCTAAAAAACCTTCAAAGAGCGGTTTTATTCCAGCGGGCAAATAAGCGTTTGGAATCCTTTTTGGAACAAGCCCAGCACCCGGTGGTTCGGCGGTCTCAGATCGTTTCAGTTGAAAAGCATTCCAAAGAAGAGCGACTTGCCTTAGCGGAGGAACAATTGCAATGGATTGCACATGCCAAACTTGTTATCAGCTCCCGGATCCATACGGCTTTGCCTGCGGTGGCCATGGGTATTCCAGTGCTTTTTTTGTCGGATGGCTTGGAACACCCCAATCAGCAAAGCCGCCTGGAAGGACTCACCCAACTGTTCCACAGCTGTAAAACTTCGGACTTGGCGGAAGTAAACCTTGAGCAGTTAAGCCCCACTACCGATCATTACCCCTTAGTGGAGCAGATCCGACAAAAGGTTGTTCAGTTTTGGGGATGTTGAGACAATTCGTTACGGCTCTAATGTCAATTGGAATTCCTAGATCAATTGGATAAATTTTTTAAAAAACTGCTGGCATTCCTCTTGGGAGGTGGTACCTTCGCACCAAAGCTTTTGTTATGCGTATTTTGATCGTCGGCGGCGGAGGTCGCGAACATACTTTTTGTTGGAAATTGGCCCAAAGCCCGCAGGTGAGTCAACTCTTTGCGGCTCCCGGAAATGCAGGAACGGCAGCCATAGCCACCAACCTAAATTTAGGGGTAAGTGATTTTCCTGCCCTAAAGGCTGCTGTTTTGGAACACCAAATTCAACTGGTGGTCGCAGGACCCGAAGCTCCCTTAGTAGACGGAATAACAGACTTTTTCTTGGCAGACCCCCAGCTCAAAGACGTTCCCGTTATTGGCCCTCAAAAAGCGGCTGCCGCTTTGGAAGGTTCCAAAAGCTTTGCCAAAAAATTCATGCAACGCCACCAAATCCCTACAGCTGCTTATGGCGAATTTACGGCCGATAAGATAGCCGAAGGAGAAGCCTTTTTAGAGCAGATGCAAGCCCCCTATGTGCTTAAAGCCGATGGCTTGGCCGCTGGAAAAGGCGTGTTGATCATTCAAGATTTAGACGAAGCCAAAGCGGCCCTCCGAAAAATGCTGATCGACCAACAATTTGGAGCAGCCTCCCAAACGGTGGTCATCGAAGAATTCCTCCAAGGGATCGAAGCTTCCTGCTTTGTTTGGACCGACGGAAAAAGCTATAAAATCCTCCCCTATGCCAAAGACTACAAGCGTATAGGCGAAGGCGATACCGGACTAAACACCGGAGGTATGGGTGCCATTTCGCCCGTACCCTTTTTAACGCCAGCGATTCAAAAAACCATTGAGGACACCATTGTGGTTCCTACGGTTCAAGGGTTGCAGACCGACCAAATGCCCTATGTTGGCTTTATCTTTATTGGGCTGATGTTGGTTGGCGATGCTCCTTATGTAATCGAATACAACGTTCGGATGGGCGACCCCGAAACCGAGGTGGTTTTGCCCCGAATCCAGACCGATTTAGCCGAATTGCTTAGCGCCATGGCAGAAGGTCGACTGGCCGAGGTGGACCTACAAATCGATCCGCAGGTGGCCACTACCGTTATGGCGGTTTCTCAGGGCTATCCGGAGGCTTACGAAAAAGGGAAAGTCATTGAAGGGTTGGATCAGGTCCGTACGGCAACTATTTTCCATGCCGGAACCCAATTGGAGGGCGATCAGATCAAAACTTCTGGAGGACGTGTATTGGCAGCGACAGCCTTGGGAGATACCCGACAAGCAGCCTTAGAAAAATCCTATAAAGCCCTAGCTCAAGTTTGCTTTGAGGGCATCAATTACCGAAAAGATATCGGCTTCGATTTATAGAAAGGAGTGGGCCGAAGGGTCTTTATCCTCTTCGCCACGCTGGTTAAATAACTGCAATTGGCGGATCCAATAACTGGCAGCTACAAATCCGATCAATAGGAAAAACCAGTTGATACTATTGGCTAAAGTCCAGTTTTCCAATTCCAACTGACGCAAAAGGTGTAGGGGAAGAAAAAGAACTTCTTCAAACAACCAAGCGATACCTTCAAACAAATTTTTCATGTCTATAATTCAATTCTTCTACAAAAGTAAGGCATTGGAGTGGCATGAACAAAGAGAAATCTCCAGATTAACACTTAGGCCCCCCTTGTTTCCGACCCGAAACGGTTATCTTTGACCTATGATTATGGATTCCCTTACCCCTTTGGCCGTACAGATTTTTACGGCAAGTGTTGCTAAATACCACGAATTGGACCGGGTTGATCAGCCCTTTGAAAACCCATATGATTCCAACACCTTAGAGCATTTGTTGTATCGAAAAAACTGGATCGACACCGTTCAATGGCACTACGAAGACCTGATCCGAGACCCCGAAATTGAGCCGGTAGCAGGGATGAGTCTTAAACGAAAAATCGATGCGTCTAACCAGGACCGCACCGATATGGTGGAATATATCGACTCCTATTTTTTACAGCAATATCAATCGGTAAGCCCCCAACAAGAGGCTACTTTTAATACCGAAAGTCCGGCTTGGGCCTTGGACCGTTTATCCATTTTGGTCTTAAAAATCTATCATATGCGGGAAGAGGCAACCCGCGAATCTGCTTCTGCAGAACACCGCCAACAATGTCAGACCAAATTAGACGTATTGCTAAGTCAGCAAGCAGATCTATGCACGGCCATCGATCAACTTTTGGCCGATTTAGCCAGTGGTGCCAAATACATGAAAGTCTATAAGCAGATGAAAATGTATAACGACGAGGCCTTAAACCCTGTGCTTTACCAACCCAAAAGCTAAACCCATGGCAAAAGCTCCCAAAATCATGGTCTTTCGATTTTCGGCCTTGGGAGACATCGCTCTTTTGGTTCCTGTATTTCGGGCCTTATTTAAAACCTACCCCCAACTCCAGCTTATTCTGGTTTCTCGACCCTTTGTACAACCCATTTTTGAGGAATTCGACCGGCTCAGCTTTGTTCCTATGGACCCCAAGGAAGTCAAAGGAATCCGAGGGATTTTCCGCTTTTATAGACAGCTAAGACGGCTAAGACCCACAGCCGTTGCAGACCTGCACAGTGTTTTACGCACGCATCTGTTGCGCTTGCTGTTTCAATTTTCAGGAACTTCCGTACAAAAGATCAATAAAGGACGTACAGCCAAAAAACAACTGACCCGCCCACAAAACAAACGGTGGATGCCCTTGCAACACACGGTTTTTCGATATGCCGACGTGTTTTTCCGCCTGGGCTGGCCCGTAGAAGTCCCTCAACAGCAAGAGCCCCAAAACCTCCCGCTACCCGAAAACCTCCCCGAAGCCCTACAACTCAGCAAACAGCCTTGGATCGGGATTGCGCCCTTTGCGTCTTTTCCCGGCAAGTGCTATCCCTTAGATGCCCTCCAAAAAGTGATGGCCTATTTGGCCCAAAACCATCAACTGTTGCTCTTTGGGGCCGGCCCTCAAGAATTGTCCCAAATGGAGGTCTGGGCAAAAGCCTATCCCAATGTTTTTAATATTTGTAAAGACTTAAATTTCAAGCAACAATTACAATTAATCTCACATCTTGATTTAATGATTGCTATGGATTCCGCAAACGGTCATTTAGCGGCCAATAGTGGTGTTTTTGTCTTGAGTTTATGGGGACTTACACATCCCTATGCGGGCTTTGCTCCCTTTGGGCAGGGACATCAAAATTTAACGGCCGATCGCGAAAAATTCCCTCAAATTCCAACTTCTGTTTATGGCAATAAGATGCCGGCAGGATACGAAAATGCCTTTCGAACCATAGCACCACAAGTGGTTATCGAAAAGGCTTTAGAAATGCTTAAAGATCAGACATCATCGTAGTCTACGACAATCTTTGAGGTCTCCGCATAGGCCTGACAGGTGAGTACCAAGCCGTCGGCGACTTCACCATCCGTAAGGATCTGATTGGCCTCCATCCGGGCTTTCCCCTCTGTAACCTTAGCGATACAGCTGCTACACACACCTCCCTGACAGGAGTAGGGCACATCGATTTTGTGTTTAAGAGCGGCATCCAAAATACTCTCACCTGCAAGTGTAAGCTGATGCGTTTCGCCATCGCAAATGATTTCTAAACTTCCCTCGCCTGCCTCTCCGGCTACTGTCTCTGCTGTAGAACTACTAAAAAAGAGTTCAAAAAGGATTTGATCGCTTGCAAAGCCCATGTCTTGCAGGCATTCTTGAGATAGTTGGATGAGTGCCTCGGGTCCGCAAAGATAGGCGGGCTGGGCGGGGAGATCTTTAAGTTTGTTTTTTAGGAAGCCCGTGTCTATTCGGCCAAAACCAGCGTGGGATTCAGAACTCTGACTGAAGATCCAATGAATGTTTAGGCGTCCCGAATACTGCTGTTCCAAAGCGGTTAGTTCGTCATAGAACAAAGTTTTTTCGGGCGATTTGTTCCCATAAATCAGAGTAAAACGGTTTTCCTCAGAATTTTCTAAATGGGTTTTTAAAATCGACATGATGGGAGTAATACCACTTCCAGCAGCAATCCCTACTTGGTCTTGGGACTCCTTTTGGTATAAAAAGCGTCCTTCCGGAACCCCCACTTCCAAGACATTTCCTGCCGCTAAGCTTTGAGCATGGTTGGAAAAAACCCCATTGGGGATGGCCTTGATCCCTACCGACAAACGGTTTTCGTGGGGAGCAGAGCATATCGAATAGGAGCGGCGAATGGCTTCTCCTTGAATTTCGGTAGTTAGCGAAACATATTGTCCCGCCTGATATTGATAGGTCTCCCGAAGTTCTTCAGGAATGCTAAAAGTAATTTGAACGGCTTCTGGACTTAGCCGATCCACTTTTTCAATGGATAAGTGTTCTTTTTTCATGCAACTGGAATTAAACCGATACAAAAATACACTTCTTCTGTCTGCTGAAAAAACAATTATCTTTGAAGATAAATAAGGGAATCTATGTCGTTGTTCTTTCGTCTGATGTGGAAATCGTTTTTTCGGGCACCCCAATGGGAAACCAAATTGGTGGTTCGGATCCTCATTGGTTTTTTTGGGCTGTATATGTTTGTCTCTTTCCTGTTTTTAGGGGTGGGGATGTACTTTATCTTAGAGGAACAATTTCCAGACCAAAGTCCAATGGCAAGTATTCAGCCGTGGCTGCTCTCCTATTTTACGACGGAGTTTTTGATTCGTTATTTTTTGCAACAAATGCCTGCAACTCAATTGCAGACCTATTTGTTGATGCCCATCAAACGGTCCAAAATTATCCGTCAACTGTTGGTTCGTTCCACCTTGTCTTTTTATAACAGTACTCCGTGGATCATTGGCATTCCTTTTTTGGTGGTGCTTTCCTATAAAGAAGGATTTCAGTGGGGCTTTGTTGCTTGGTGGATCGGTATTTTAAGTGTGATCCTAAGTATTAATTTGCTCAACTTTATGGTCAACCGCAGCAACCGTCACTTTTGGATTTTTGTTGGGGTTGCAGCCCTTTCTTCGGGTTTGAGTTATCTACAGATTTTTGAATTGGACGCATGGGTTGGGAAGGCCTTTGAACGCTTGTTGGAACACCCTTGGGAAGTAGGTATATATCTGCTGGTCTTGGCCTTGGTCTATCAAAGCACCTATACCTATTTAAGGGGTCAGATCTATTTGGATAAAGGCTTAAAGAAACGGGATTATATGGTTCAAAATTTGGACCTTCCTTTTCTGAATCGCTTTGGGAAACTCAGTATCTTTTTACGAAACGATATCCGACTCATCGTCCGGAATGTACGTACCCGACAAGTGAGTTTTATGTCGGTTATGTTTCTGTTTTACGGTTTAATTTTCGGCACTCAAGAAGTCTATCTGGAAATGCCAGCTGTTTTAGTTTTTGGAGGCTTGTTTGTTTCCGGGGGGTTTTTGATGACTTTTGGCCAAAACATTCCGGCTTGGGACAGTGAGTACTATCCCCTGTTGATGTCCCAAAATTTATCGTATCGAGAATATTTGCTTTCCAAATGGTGGCTGATGGTGGTGGTTACTGCCGCAAGCGCAGTGGTTGCTTTTCCCTACCTCTGGCTAAGCACTCAAATGTATGCCATCATTTTGGCAGGAGCCGTCTTTAATATGGGCGTGGGAAGTCTGTTAAACCTTTATTCCGGAGTTTATAATCAGACCCGAATGCCTCTTAATGTCAAAGCCAAAGCGTTTGAAAACACCAAAGCATTTAGCTTGGTTCAATTTGTGTTTGTGATTCCTAAGATTTTAGTTCCTATGGGGCTTTTTTATGCCGGCTATCGCCTGATCAGTTTTGAAGCAGGCCTAGCGGTCTTGGCCGGAACGGGCATTTTAGGTTTTGTATTCCGCGAACCCCTACTCAATGCCTTGGCGAAACTGTTTATGCAACAAAAATACAAGGCACTAGCTGCCTTTAGAAAACAATAATTTATGATTGACGTTCGAGAACTTCAAAAAACCTACGGAGGAAATTTGGTCTTGGATCTTCCCGAATTGAAGATCCCAGCAGGACAAAGTTTTGGACTGGTCGGGAACAACGGAGCTGGGAAAACCACTTTTTTCAGTTTGCTTTTAGATTTGGTGGAACCCACTCAGGGAGAGATTACCAACGGAGGAGAAAAAATCCAAAAAAACGACCAATGGAAAGCCCATACGGCTGCCTATATCGATCAAGACTTTCTGATCGGATACCTGACTCCGGAAGAATATTTCGAGCTGATTGCTCAATTGAGACAGGTAGATCTGGAGTCGCTTCAAAGCTGGTTGCAAGGATTTGAATCCTTTTTTAAGGGCGAGATTTTGGGTCGCAAGCGCTATATCCGGGATTTGTCCAAAGGGAATCAGAAAAAAGTGGGGCTTATCGCTTGTCTGATTGGCGCCCCCAAGGTGGTGGTTTTAGACGAGCCTTTTGCCAATCTGGATCCCAGTTCTCAAATTCAGCTCAAAGACCTTCTAAAAAACCTAAGCGAGCAAACCCAAACAACGCTTTTAATTTCCAGTCATGATCTCAACCATATCACAGAAGTTTGTGAGCGGATCGTTTTACTCGATCATGGAACCGTCCAACAAGACTTGATGACCACTCCAGAAACCTTAAAAACCTTGGAGACCTATTTTACGTCTATTTCTAAAGATTAACATACGAAAAGCGTAAAAAATCAGTTATTCAAGAAGGCAGTTATATACCAGCCTCACATGCACAGTAGAGTTATTGTTTTTTACGTTTTTCTTTTGGGTTGTATTGCCGCTTGTTCTACCCAAAAAAACCGAGCGCTCAATCGGGGGTATCACCAGTTGAATGCCGAATACAATGTGCTGTTCAATGGGGAAGAAGCCCTCAAGGTAGGTCAGGATATTTTTTGGGAAACCTATAAGGATAACTTTTACAAGCTTTTAGCGGTAGAGCCCATTATGCTTCAGGGCGAACAAGCCGAAAGCACTACGGTAGTTCCCGGTTTTGCGCGAGCCGAAGAAAAGGCCGTTAAAACCATCCAAAAGCATTCCATGAATATTGGGGGGCAACAGCGAAATTCGGCAATCGATCAAGCCTATATGCTGTTGGGGAAAGCGCGCTATTATGACCGCCGCTACTTCCCTGCCTTAGAAACCTTTAATTATTTACTGAAAAACGGGGTCGACGCTTCTCTCTATTCCCAAGTTCGGATCTGGCGCGAAAAAACCAATATGCGCCTCAATAACAATGAGCTGGCCATTGAAAATCTCCGAAGTTTAGCCGAAAATTTAACTCCTAAAAGTGCCGATAAAGCCCCTGCAAATGCAGCTTTGGCGGCAGCTCACTTGAACATAGCTCAAACGGACTCCGCCCTGATATACATCAAAACCGCTGCTCAAACGGAGTACAACAAAAGATGGCGGGCCCGATACTACTTTATCACGGGACAATTATTCCAACAAACCCAAAAACAGGATTCTGCCCGCTGGGCCTATCAAGCCATAGTGGATATGAACCGCTCCATTCCTCGAGATTTTTGGATGCAAGCCAAAATCCGAACCCTAGAGCTAAGCCCTGAACTATCCACCGATGAATTTCAAAAGCTTTTGGATAAATACCTAAAGCTCTATGAAAATCGAGTCTATGCCCATTGGTTGCATATGGCTAAAGCCCAACGTTTATTGGCGGAAGAGCAAGATAGTCTAGCCCTTCTGACGTTCCAACAAGCGCTGAAAGCTCCTGCGGTAGATGCCTTTACCCAACAAAAAATCTATCGGCAATTGTCTGAATGGACCTATGACAAAGGAGCCTATTTAGACAGCGGGAAATACCTAGACAGTCTGTTGGCGCTGATGCCCGAAGACAGTCGTGAAAAACGAAAACTTCAACGGCAACGGGAAGGGATGGAAACCCTGTTTCAGGTGGAACAGAAGATCCAAATCACGGATAGTTTGTTGGGGCTGTTGGCCATGAATCCAGAAGAGCAAAAGCAATATTTCGAAGCCTTTATTGCTGAGCAAAAGCAAGCCCTTGAGGCCGCTACGGCCGAAAAAAAGACCGGAGGGTTTACCCTCTTTGGAGGCCGCGAAAGCGATTTTTATTTTTATAACGACTATCTAAAAGATCAAGGCCAAGCGCAGTTTATCCAGCGTTGGGGCGACCGTCCCAATACCGATAATTGGCGGTGGGGCGGCAATGCTAGCCTCAAAGACGAGGTCAACGCCCTAGAGATGGCTTCCGAGTTAACGGAAACCTCCCAGCCGGAATTGGATCTGGAAACTCTTTTAGCGTCGGTGCCAGCCCCCGAAACTCAAGACAGTATCCGCCAAGTGAATCATCGGGCTCGATTGCAAGCGGCAATTTTGTACAAAGAAAAATTTAAAGATTTAGACCTTTCTCAAGAACGCCTCTCCACTTTGTTGGAAGAAAACTTGGTGGCTGAGATTGAAGTTCAGGTGCTTTATCACCGCTGTAAAAACGGAGAACTGTTAGGAATCCCAGAGGGCGATTTACGCCAACGCCTTTTAGACACCTATCCCGACAGTCCCTATACCAAGGTGTTGATCGATCCAGCCTTGGCCAATTCGGGAAGTTTAAATACGCCCGAAATGAAATTAAACAGCCTCCGGAAAGCCTTCGATGCGGGCGATTATTCCGAGCTTTTAGACAACTATGACGCTCTTGAAGTTTTCTTTAGTGGCTCTCCATACCTACCGGCATTGGAGTTATTAAAGATCCATACCGAAGGCCGCCTGCAAGGCAAGCAGCATTGGAAAAGAGAATTGGCTGCTTTTATACTCAAATACCCCGACGACCCCTTAAGTCAGGCTTTAGAAAAACAAATCAATGTCCTCAACAGAGAGGCACCAGTAGCCATTCGCAAACTCCAATCTTGGAAATGGGTATTCCCTATTCCGGACAGCCGATCCCAACAAATGGATAGTTTGTCGGGTCTACTTCAGTCTTGGATAACCGAAAAACAACTGCCGTGGACTCTGTCCCAAGATCGCTATGATCGAGAGACTACTTTTTTAGTCATTCACAAAATAAAAAACGAAAGACAAACCGATAGTATCCGCCCAAATTTTGCCGGGACCTTAGCTGAGTCGCTGACTACAAATAATTTTGTAGTTTTATCTGACGAATATCAAAAAACCCTCCAGGAAAAAAACTGGAACAAAACTGAGCAAAGTAGCCATGAAGAACAACGAAATTAACGGTCAATACAGCCGTATCGAAAAATCAACAACGATCAAGGGAGAAATCCAATCGGATGCAGATATTCGCATTGATGGCATTCTTGAAGGGAGTGTTAAAACCAAAGGAAAGGTTGTCATCGGAAAAGAGGGTCGTGTAGAAGGACAAATCGAATGTGCCAATGCCGATATCGAAGGGACCCTTAAAGGCAATCTTTTGGTGGTCGAAACACTGGCGCTTAAATCCACGAGTAATATCGAAGGAGAGCTGATCATCGGCAAACTTATTGTTGATGCCGGAGCGATCTTTAACGCCACCGTTTCTATGCGAGGTGCTGCAGGAGACAAGATCAAACCCCTAGGAAAATTTGGAAAATCCCAAGAAAAGACGGCCTAAAAACTGGCTTGTATTTTCCTCTCTAGCTTTTCAGTTAGCCACAGTTATGTGGCTTTGTGTCCGAGCGGGACAATGGTTAGATACCCATTATCCCTCTTCTCTTAATTGGACACTTATCCTATCCATTATAGGACTTGCAACCCTTATTTGGAAAATCATCCAAACCTCTAATCGGATGTTTTAACATGCCTTTTGGAACCTGTTCCAAAAGGGTGTAAAAGTTGTTGCATTCCCATAAAGGGACACGGAAATATTTTTATTTTCAACCGGTTGGAGCCGGAGTCGTATCGGTAGGACCCTCTAAGCCTCCGTCATAAGTTGGACATCCGTCGTTTTCTACTTCACCTGGACGTTCGTCGCAAACATCGGCATTGTCTAAGACTCCGTCTTCGTCTTGATCTGGAATAGGGTCGCCTTCTAAGCCTCCTCGAAGGTTATCGATATAAAAAGTACCGGTAGCATTGTCTCGATAACCTATAAAAACAAAAACCCGATCGTATTGTCCTAGGTCTTGAGCGTCATCTTCCGGATTGGTACTGTTTCGTCGATCGCGGGCAAAATTGAATCGGACTCGTTTCCATCCCCGATGATTTACAGATTGGAGAACTTCTACATCGGCCTCTTTGGCAGCTTCAATAAGAGGAGCTCCAAACGAATCTCCAAAATCCCCTTGTCCAACGCCTTCTCCAACACCATCTCCAGAGCCACCCTCTACACTTCCAGCGTCACCCTCTCCCAGAATGCCGTCAGAGGCGATATCACCCTCGCCCGTGAATTCGTCAAAAGTTGGGGTAGAATTGGTCGAAAAACGGATCAGAAGCGGGACTTCCACTTCGAGGTCCTGATAATAATCGAATGAAATAATCTGCTGAGCAGGATCTGAGAGGTCGATAAATTTGGATGGATAGATCACAAAAGCTTTATAGAATTCTCCAGCAACGGTTATTTTTCCAACACTATTGGACGAATTGGCCTCGGAGACATCAGGGTTGTCTGCTAATTCGATTAGGGTTTGTTCTCTTCCTTGATGGATTACATCCCGGTTGGCTTCAAAATCAGAAATGAGAAAACCGGGTGTAAATTGAATTTGATGGCTTCGGGTCAGTTCGGCATCCTGATACCCATCGGCTTTTCCAACCACTCGGATGCTGTAGGTTGCCGAGCTTTCGGGATATTCGTGGGTGATGGTTTCTCCTGGGCTTAAGGAGTGAAATTCATCTTTAGCATTGTCGTAATCAAAATAGACTTCAAAGCGCTTTGATGTTTTTGAACTCGGACGCACTTCGACTTGTAGCGGGTCTAGGGGGTCGGTTTCGATTTCGAATTGCAGATCGGAAATGATATTGGCATCATCATCGGAACACCCCCACCAGCAGAAGGCTCCGAGCGCTAACAGTAAGACAAATGAGGTTAAATTTTTCATAGGATTGGGTTTTGATGGTTGACATAGGTGATTCCATTTGATGGATGGATAATTGCAGTCTACGACTTAACTGTTATATGTATTACAGTTAAAAGCAGCAAAACCCTTAAAATTTTAGAAAAATAATTGAGCTTTACTTTTTTCTATTGGAGGAAACCTGATAAATTTGCAGCGCAAAAAAGAAAAGAAGCTTGTTCACTCTACGCAGCTCAAAACAATTGATTTTAACACTTTTGTGTGCCACACTGAGCTTTCAGTCCTTCGCAAAAGAAACTAAAGATGCCCACGATTCTGATGGAGCAGATTTAAAATCCGAAATTAAAGCATACATCCAACACCACTTACAGGACTCATACGATTTTAATCTGCTGAGTTATACGGATGAAACCACCCACAAAAAGGTACACGTTGGACTGCCGCTTCCTGTTATTCTCTGGGATAATGGCCTTCAAGTTTTTTCTTCTTCCAAACTCCACCATGGAGAATCGGTAGCTCATGTAGGAGACAACTATTACAAACTCTACCACGGGAAGATTTATAAAACCAATGCTGCTGGGGAGATCTCATACGACGATCACCACCACCCGACCAACGTTAAGCCTCTAGACTTTTCCATCACTAAAAGTGTTGTTTCTATTTTGTTTACGGCTCTTCTGATGATTTTGTTGTTTCAAAGTCTTGCACGCTCTTATGCCAAAAATGGCCTAATTGCTCAAGGGATCGGACGCTTTTTTGAGCCGATTGTCATTTATATCCGCGACGAAATCGCAATTCCTAATATTGGAGAAAAGCACTATCGCAAATACATGAGCTTTTTGCTCACGCTATTTTTCTTTGTTTGGTTCCTCAATATTTTAGGGCTTACCCCGCTAGGGATCAACGTAACTGGAAACATCGCAGTCACTTTTTGTTTGGCAACGCTCACCTTCCTGATTACCAACCTAACAGCTAAGAAAGATTATTGGATGCATATTTTTTGGATGCCTGGCGTACCCAAATTGATGCGGGTGGTGTTAGCACCTATCGAATTGTTGGGAGTGTTTATTAAACCCTTCTCTCTAATGATTCGTTTATATGCCAACATTTCGGCTGGCCATATCGTTTTGATGAGCTTGATCTCTTTGATCTTTATCTTTAAAAATTGGTTAGGGTCTAGTTTATCTTTTATGTTAGCCTTTGCTATCTCAATGATAGAAATTTTAGTGGCCTTATTGCAGGCCTATATATTTACCATGCTTTCGGCTCTGTATTTTGGAATGGCTGCCGAAGAACACGATCATGAACATCATTAAAATCAAATTATAATTAATCTTAAATTTTAGAATATGGAAATTCCAGCAATTGTAGGAGCAGGTCTTATTGTAATCGGTGTAGGTTACGGTATCGGTCGAATCGGAGGATCGGCTATGGAAGCTATCGGACGTCAGCCTGAGGCTACCGCCAAAATCCAAACAGCGATGTTGATTGCAGCTGCATTGATCGAAGGGATTGGATTTGCTGCATTGTTCGCAGTATAATGTATAAATTATAGACGGGGATTGATCGAGAGGTCAATCCCTAAAGTCTTTCACAATTTAATCCAAAAATCATGGAAAAACTGATCGGTGAATTTTCGTTCGGCCTCTTTTTTTGGCAACTGTTCATCTTTGTAGGTCTTTTAATCTTTTTGGCCAAGTTCGCTTGGAAACCCATTCTTAATGCGGTAGACGAAAGAGAAAATTCCATCAAAGATGCGCTTAAAGCTGCTGAAGATGCGCGTAACGAAATGGCACAGCTACAGTCCGATAACGACCGGATCCTTAAAGAAGCCCGTGCCGAAAGAGAAGCTTTGCTGAAAGAAGCTAAAGCGACATCCAACAACTTGATCGCTGAGGCCAAAGCCCAAGCACAAGAGCAAGCGGAAAAAATCCTTGCCCAAGCACAGGAAGAAATTGCAGCCGAAAAACGCAACGCCATCGGTGATCTTAAAAAACAGATCGCGGGTATTTCCATTGATATCGCTGAAACTCTTTTGCAAGAAGAGCTTAAAGATCAGGACAAGCAATTGGAAATGATTGCTAAACGTGTTGAATCTGCTGAAATTCAATAATTCATGAAAACCACTCGAGCAGCCAAACGTTACGCCAAAGCATTGGTAGACCTATCGATTCAGGAAAAGGCTCTAGACTCGGTTGCGGCCGATCTTCAATCCTTATCAGCCATATTAGCTGAAAATGAATCTCTTGTAGCGGTTCTTGAAGCCCCTACGGTTTCCAATGACAAAAAGCGTCAAATTTTAGAAAGTCTTTTACCCAAGGCGCACGCCCTTATTGGGAAACTTTTTGCACTGCTTGAACAAAATAAGCGAATGGCTCTTTTGGGAGCTATCATTCCAGCGCTTCAAGAATTGGTCAATACCCATCAGGGGGAAGTTGTGGCAAGCGTTGTTACTGCCGTTCCACTTAACGATCAATTATCCAAACAAATTTTAGCCAAAGCCCAACAATTGGTGGGAGAGGCTAAAGTGATTTTAAAAAATCAAGTGAATCCCGAAATCCAAGGAGGCTTTGTGCTTCGGGTTGGAGATTTACAATACGACGCAAGTATTCAGACGCAAAAGAATCGCCTGAAACAAGCATTAATAAACGAATAACGTACCTAAAAAAAGCATCATGGCAGACGTTAAACCAGCTGAAGTATCAGCTATCTTAAAACAACAATTAGAAGGTTTCGACTCCGGAGTTCAACTGGACGAAGTTGGAACGGTATTAGAGGTTGGAGACGGGATTGCCCGTGTTCATGGACTTACCAATGCTCAGTATGGCGAATTGGTAGCCTTTGATGGCGGACTGAACGGAATGGTTCTTAACCTAGAAGAAGATAATGTTGGGGTGGTTCTATTGGGTCCTTCCAAAGAAATTAAAGAAGGGGATACCGTTAAGCGAACGCAACGTATTGCCTCTATCAATGTAGGTGAAGGGATTGTAGGTCGTGTTGTAGACACCCTTGGAAATCCAATCGACGGAAAAGGTCCTATCGCTGGAGAAACTTTTGAGATGCCTTTGGAGCGTAAAGCCCCTGGGGTAATCTTCCGTCAGCCTGTAAATGAGCCTTTACAAACGGGTATTAAGTCCATCGATGCCATGATTCCTGTGGGTCGAGGACAGCGAGAATTAGTGATCGGTGACCGTCAGACTGGAAAAACAACGGTTTGTATCGACACCATCCTAAACCAGAAAGAATTTTTTGACGCTGGAGAGCCCGTATATTGTATCTATGTGGCGATCGGTCAAAAGGCATCTACTGTGGCTGCCATTGCCAAAACATTAGAAGATAAAGGCGCGCTTCAATATACAACCATCGTTGCGGCTAACGCTTCCGATCCTGCACCGATGCAGGTATATGCTCCTTTTGCTGGAGCAGCTATCGGAGAATATTTCCGAGATACAGGTCGTCCGGCTTTGATCATTTACGACGATTTATCCAAGCAAGCCGTTGCTTATCGTGAGGTATCTCTTTTGCTTCGTCGTCCTCCAGGACGTGAAGCTTACCCAGGAGATGTTTTCTACTTACACTCCCGTTTATTAGAACGTGCTGCTAAAGTGATTGCCGACGATTCTATCGCCCAGCAAATGAACGACCTTCCCGAGTCCTTGAAAGACCAAGTTAAAGGAGGAGGTTCTTTAACAGCCCTTCCGATTATTGAAACCCAAGCGGGAGACGTATCTGCTTATATTCCTACCAACGTAATTTCGATTACCGACGGACAGATTTTCTTGGAGTCTGATTTGTTCAACTCTGGGGTTCGTCCGGCGATTAACGTAGGGATTTCCGTATCTCGTGTAGGAGGATCTGCACAGATCAAATCCATGAAAAAAGTATCGGGTACGCTTAAACTCGACCAGGCGCAATATCGCGAATTAGAAGCCTTTGCTAAGTTTGGTTCTGACCTGGATGCGGCTACCCTGAACGTAATCGAAAAAGGAAAGCGTAACGTTGAAATTCTCAAGCAAGCTCAAAACGATCCCTTTACTGTAGAAGATCAGATTGCGATCATCTATGCGGGTTCTAAAAACTTGTTGAGAAACGTTCCTGTAGACCAAGTAAAAGCTTTTGAAAGCGCTTATTTAGATACCCTTCGTTCCAAACATAGCGATGCTTTAGCCACGCTTAAATCTGGAAAACTAACAGACGAGGTGGTGGATGTACTCAATGCGGTTGCTCAAGAAACGTCTAAGCTTTTTGCATAAGATCAGATGGCGAACTTAAAAGAAATACGGAA
Organism: Flavobacteriales bacterium; assembly: GCA_011524915.1. Lineage (GTDB taxonomy): Bacteria > Bacteroidota > Bacteroidia > Flavobacteriales > Flavobacteriaceae > WTJH01. Next base: position 22,125 of record WTJH01000046.1, read on the forward strand.
TCGGATCAGCTCGGTTAGCTCAACCATGCAAATCACGAGTGCCATGAAAATGGTTTCTGCGGCTAAACTTAAAAAAGCCCAGGATGCCATCACGGCCATGCGTCCCTATGCCAATAAGCTTACAGAATTGATTCAAAACCTCAGCCAATCTTTGGATTCAGAAGAACCCAATCCATATACCCAACAAAGACCGGTTCAAAAGGTATTGTTGGTGGCATTGACTTCGAACAGAGGTTTATGTGGAGGCTTCAATTCCAATATTCTTAAAGAGGTCAAACGCCTGCAAACAGAAACCTATGCCGACAAGGAAGTGACCCTATTTTCGATCGGTAAAAAAGGTTCTGATCTGTTCCAAAAGAGCAGCCAACTGTTGGATACTGCCGATTATTTATACGACGACCTAAGCTATGCAAAAGTCAGTGAGGTGGCCGAGCGTATCATGCAGAGTTTTGCAGATGCTCAGTTCGACGAGGTCGTTTTGGTATATAACCGTTTTAAAAATGCGGCCACTCAGTTGGTGACCACCGAGCCTTATTTGCCTTTGGTGGCCGAACAGCAAGAGCAGGCTTCTACAGCCGAATATATATACGAACCTTCTCAGGAAGAAATCGTTGGCGAGTTGTTGCCTAAAGCTTTAAAGCTGCAATTGTTTAAAGCACTTAGAGATTCCTTTGCAAGTGAGCACGGCGCCCGAATGACAGCCATGCACAAAGCAACCGATAATGCCAAAGACCTGCGCGATCAGTTAAAAC
>WTJH01000179.1 GCA_011524915.1 Flavobacteriales bacterium
ATGAGTTGTTTACCTACAACGGTTCTACCAAAATCTTAATACAAAGCTGGAATTCTTTGCCAAATCCTTTACCAACCCTACAGCCAAATTATATTGCTGATACAGTATATTATTTGAGTCGTGAGATCTTCAATTGTTGTGGCAGTGATTACGTCGAGGACAGTATAATAATTCGAACCCCTCCGGTTGCAGATTTTGTAATTCTTCCTGATACAGGGTGTACACCTCTTAATACGATAATACAAATAGACGGGCTAATTAAGGGCCAAGCAGATTCGGCATATTTTGACTTTGGAGATGGTAGCAGTACATCTATACTCCCAACTAAAATTCAACAAGGCTCAAGTTTCGTTTATCAATGGGGGCAGTTGAATCATGTATTTACTTATGGAGGTACCCTTGATACAACTTATTACGTAACACTCACTGTTTTCAATGATTGTGGTGATAGTAGTTTGACATTACCAGTTTACGTAGAGCCAAACACGGTTCAAGCAGCTTTTGGCATGGATAAATCAAGCGGTTGTTCACCACTAACAGTCAACTTTACCAACTACAGTTACAATACTACTAACACTGCCTGGTGTTTTGATTGGGATGTTAACACCAACACCTGTAATGGAGGTGGTAGCGTAAATCAAAATCCGACTTGGACATTTACACAGCCAGGTACTTACACAGTTGCTTTATTGGTGGATAACGGATGTGGATATGATACAGCATTTCAAAATGTTACGGTATTCCCTTCACCGGTAGCTGTTATTTCCAGCAATAACAATGTCTGTGCGAACGATTCGGTGAACTTCATTAGTAATTCAACAACATCCGCAGGATTCATAGCCGGTCATTTGTGGGAATTCGGAAATGGTGATACTTCTATCTTACAGAATGTAGATTACTTGTACGACACCTCAGGCGTTTACACAGTAACATTAACGGTTACATCGTCTACTGGGTGTAGCGACAGTACCAGCGCCACCATTAATATTAGACCTACACCTGAGGTGAACTTTACCACCCAGAATGTGTGTCTAAATGATACTACGTTTTTCGAAAACCTTACTACACTTTCGAATGGGCAGATCATTGGAAACGCATGGAATTTTGGAGATGGTAATAGTAGTAATGCTTTTGAGCCTTATCATATTTATAACGCACCAGGCACATATCAAGTGACATTAACGCATACTTCTGATTACGGCTGTGTCGATTCTAGTCAACAGATAGCTATCGTACATGATCTTCCTCAATTATCCTTTACTCCTTCTTTGATTAATGGTGATAGTTGTTCGGTTCCTCAGACCTACTTGTTCACCAATAATTCTACGAATGCTATTCAGTACAATTGGGATTTTGATTACGCTAATAATCCAGGAATCAACACTTCAACATTAACGAACCCAACCTTTAATTACACCTCAGCAGGTATATACACCGTGGCACTTTTTGCAGAAACCGCCTTTGGATGTATTGATTCATTATTCACCAATATTTTAGTACGAGATGGTGTGAATGCTAGACATATTATTAATCCTACTGAAGGATGTGAACCACTAGATGTAACATTTGCCGATACCTCTATTTATACTTCATCGCTAGATACAATAGTCTCTGTTGAGTGGTTCTTTGGAAACGGGAATTCATTTATTCAGACTACAGCACCGTTCGTGTATAATTATAGGTACGATAATTACGGAACCTATTTAGTATATAATGTTGTTACTATGGCTAGTGGCTGTCTCGATACTTCTGCCCAAACCACTATTAATGTCTACCCTACTCCTGATGCAGATTTCACAATTTCGCAAGTGAACATCGACACCAGAACCTTTGTGAACCTTACTTCTTTTGTAGATTCGAGCATCACGTATAATTGGACATTCTCGGATGGCCAAACGAGCACAGATGTCAGCCCCACTGTAAGGTTCGAACCGTCTACTTCAGGTCTTGACAGTATCAAAGCATGCCTTTATGTAATAAACAGTTTTGGATGTGCCGATAGTATCTGTAAAAGCTTCTGGGTATGGCCGACAAATCTGATTGTCCCTAACGCTTTTGCACCTGATTTAAATTACATTGGAGAAGATGCTTTGTTCCTGCCTAAAGGTCATAGTCTGAAGGAATACGAGATTTGGATTTATGATAAATGGGGCAGCGTAGTATGGTATTCTAATAAAATTGATCCTGATATTAAATCCCCAGCTGAAGGTTGGGATGGAAAGCACATGGATAGCGGCGAACCTTTACCTATGGGAGTTTATGCTTGGAGAATTCGAGCGCTGTTCGATAATGATGTTTTATGGATAGGTCAAGACAATACCCATGGCTTCAGAAAAGCATACGGTACATTAACTTTGATTAGATAGGTATGAAAAAAATAATCACCATAGCTACTATCATCCTCAGTCAAGTACTTTCGGGACAAGACGCTACGTTTACACTTATCGATAACAATCCTGTCTCCATTAATCCTGCTTTCTGTTTACCTGCTGAAAACAAACTTCAAGTAATGACACTAACCCGTCAGCAATGGTGGAACCTACCGGGTCCCACAGGCCGTAGTGCAGCATACCACATGAACAACTCAACAATTCTGATCCCAATAATTGCGGATAGATTTACTTCTGTAGGCACAAGCCTGCAAGGATTCACAAATTCAGGTGGAGAAGGTGACTTCTCTTATTCAGGAGTTACTTCGACCTTTGGGGTAAGAAAGGACATCTCCTTACCTAGCAGAGCTATTTTGTCAACTTCAGTCGGACTCGGATTAAGTTTTAGAAAATTCTCTATTGATTGGGACCAGCTAACTTTCTCCTCACAGCTCGATCCATTCTATGGTTATATCAGCAACATACCTCTCATAAATCCTCGGGTCAATAATTCACCTGACTACTTCACAGTAACACAAAATTTCGGCTTTAATTTTGAACTTGTTCCAAGAACACGAGATTGGAAAGTAGCAGCAGGATTAGGATGTTTCAATTTTTCTAATCTCGCGTCTTATACCTTTTTCGACCAAGGCTCGTCCATACCAAAAAGAACGGCTTTCAATTTTAGTTACATAAACTTCACCAATGGGTCTGGAGGCTTGGTCGAAGATTTACACAGTAGCTACTATATACTTCGTTTTAATTGTGAGCGTCAGGCAACGCTTCAGAATACAGAATTACGAATGGGTACTAATATTGCGGGTGCGCTCACGACCTATGTTGGTTATAGAAGGCGGAGCCTAAATCTTATCGATCAGAACCAAGATGCAATACTTTGGTCTATTCAGATTAATGCTCCAAGATTTATGTTCTCAATTGGGTATGACTACACGGTATCCTCACTAAACATCCAAAGAACGCGCGGTACCACAGAAGCAGGACTCATCATTCCATTTGGTGCGAGGGGGGGTATACGCGGAAGAAGAGCATCTGAACCATGTTATGTAGACTACCTATTAACCCACTCAGAATGGAAAGCAGTAGAACAGTTCAATAATAAATCGACTGATTGGGGTCGTGAATATGCACCAGTAACATTTATCCGTTAATGAAGAAGATAGTATTCAACTTAGTATTAGCTGGCTTATTCATGAATTTCGGATATCCCATACTCATTGACGAGTGGCGGGACTATCAGTTCAATCATTCAAAAATTCTGCAACTCAAAAATATGAGTGCAGATGAGCTGATGAATCGATTTGATGAAGTCGTTCTTGAGATTATTGAGTTTGAGAACCCGAGTCCAAAACAAGCGAAGGGCAAAACCGATAATCGTAAGCCTACGGAAACAAAAACGACCCGGAAACAAAAGGTCAGGCCAATAGTTAACACTACTAAACTTGAAATATCTGATGCTAGAAGACGAATTCTTGAAACAAGTAAAAAGTACTTAGGACTTCCTTACATCTATGGGGCCATGGATCCTTCAAAAGGATTTGATTGCTCTGGGTTTGCTAGATTCGTCTACAAAGAATCTATTGATGTCGAGCTTCCAAGAACGTCATCTAGTCAATTCGTTGCAACTGGAGGTAAACTCGTGGATTATAATAATCTTAAACCGGGAGATTTAATGTTCTTTAGTCATTCGGGGAATGGCATTCAGCACGTAGGCATCTTTATTGAACCCGGCAAGTTTATTCACGCTCCTAGAACTGGTAGACGAATTTCTATTGATAACTTCAATGGATATTATCAAAATCATTTTGTCAAGGGAAAAACCTTTCTCCAATGAAAAAATTATTCAAGAGACTCTTTCGATTTTTTATTTATTGCTTAGGGTATGTACTCGTGATAAACTTTATGGCCTCTGCAATCAATGACTCGTTAGACGAATTTAACCTCGATGAAGCATTATCAGTCAAAGGCATGAAGGCTGGACAGAAGGATATATTGGTGGCAGCACGAATAAAAATTGAAAATATCGATCTTCAATCAATTCAAGATAAAGCCATCAAAAAGATGAAAGACTGGGAACAGATAGCTGAATAATATCGGTCGTGAATTAGAGATGGTATGGTGCTTTTAGATGCTACCAATATCTAAGTTCACCATTCTCAAAATCAATCTTGATATTTTCACCCAGTCGCGAAATAGCATTAAGGCCAAATAGATTGATACTTAGACCTTCACAGGTTTCGCAAATCGATGCCTCCACGTTTTCTATGATTTTGTTGCCCACTTTAACTTCACGCAGGTTAACTCTGGCAGCGAAATTCACATCGCCTGAAGCATTTATGTAATTTTTGCCTTCGAGGATATCTTCATCTGTTAAATCACCATTGTTTATGGATGCTAATAGAAAAGAAGGTGAAATACTGATTTCACCTGCGCCCGTATCAAAAATCATATTATCAACAGGCACACCGTTAATGATTACATCAATCAAGTAGACTCCATTAACCTTACGTAATGGTATCATGTTGATGTTAGATTTAACTGCAGATTGGCAGTTGATACATTCACCTTGTGACCATCGTCCTTCCATCTTCCCGCCACCAAAGAAAAATAGGGTCCCCTCTCCTTCCTCGTTAAAGTTGAGCAAACCTCCTTTGTAAATATCACCTGTATTGTAAAGTATCTCTCCTTCTCCTGATATAGACCAGTCATTAAATGGGCCTTTTATTGTGTAGCCATCATTACTGCCTGGCTTACTATCTGGTTGAATTAAAACACCTTCACCGACAGGATCGCCATCTTCCCAATTACACTCAATAGAACTGCCATCCCTATAAGTTAGGACTCCTTTTCCACTTGGTGCCCCAAGCACTATATCTCCTTCATAAGTTAATCCGGACTTATAAAGCATAATGTCCTTTGCCACATCTGTGGAAAACGGACCATCTAATACGTCTTCCGGGTAGGTCATTAAACCTTTTCCTGTTATCGTACCATTCTTAAATTCGCCTTTATACATGACCCCTGAAGCGTCCTTCCAGATACCTTCGCCATTATCACAGTCTCCAGAAAGACATTGGGCACTCGCGGATAGAATGCTAAAACAGCAGACGGCTATAAAATGAATATGTTTTCTCATTGTCTAAAGATATGGGTTACCTCTGCATAAATCAATTGCAGACCAATGGTTTAAGCTGGCTGACATCGTAGCCTAATGAGGAAGCTATTTTTACATCTTCACAGGCACCATCCAAATCTTTCATACGGGCTTTACATAACGCCCGATTAAAATAATCCCCACTGATATTATTCTCATCTTCTTCAGTATCAGTTATGCCAATTTCATAAAGTTCCAATACCTCATTGTAATCAACCAAGGCCTTTTCGTAATTACCTAAAATGGAAAGAATAGCACCTCTGTTTCTGTAACCAGCTATAAACTCTGGAGCTAACTCAACCAGAATGTTGTAATCTTCAAGTGCCTCTGAATATTCTTCTAAAAATCGCTTATATCTTCCTCTGTTGTAATAATGAATAGCAACATTTGGTTCGTCTTCTATCACTACATCTAAATCTTCAATAGCCTCTGAATATTTCCCTACTAACTCATATAATGCTGCCCGATTTTGATATGCATAGGTATATCCTTTATCTATTTCGATGGCCCTTGTTAAGTATTTAA
>WTJH01000037.1 GCA_011524915.1 Flavobacteriales bacterium
TTTTGCTTTTACTCCTTCTGTAAAAGTCTTTGCTGGTTTAAAAGCAGGAATGTTATGAGCTGGAATCTTAACGGCTACATTTTTAGAAATGTTACGCCCTGTTTTTTCAGCTCTAGTTTTGATGATGAAACTGCCAAAGCCTCGTAAATACACGTTTTCACCTTGTTCTAACGATCCTTTAACTTCATTCATAAATTGTTCAACAATCGCCTGAACATCACCTTTATCGATGCCTAATTGTTCAGAAATATTATTGACGATGTCTGCTTTTGTCATTTTGGCTTGTTTTGATTAAATCTTGATTTGGGCTGCAAATATAAAAATATAAAAGAATAAAACACTCTAAATAAACCCTTTATCTTTGGCTGCCGAGGAAGTTAATTCATAGCATGAAGTGGAGTGAACTGTTGTTGGACTGGTATGCCGAACATCGCCGAGATTTTCCTTGGCGAAAAACAAACAACCCCTACCACATTTGGCTCTGCGAAATTATTTTGCAGCAAACCCGAACCCAACAAGGTTTGCCCTACTACCAAAGGTTTATACAAACCTATCCGACAGTCGAAGAATTAGCCAACGCTCCCCTAGAGCGCGTCCTTAAACTTTGGCAAGGCTTGGGCTACTACAGTAGAGCCCGGAATTTGCATGAGACCGCCCAAGTAATTCGTGACCGCTACCATGGACAATTTCCAAATACATTCGAGGAATTATTATCTCTTAAAGGAGTAGGCGACTATACCGCAAGCGCCATTGGGTCCATCTGCTTTGGTCTGCGACAAGCCGTAGTAGACGGAAATGTCTACAGAGTCTTGAGTCGCTTTTTGGGCGACCCATTCCCCATCGATCACCACAAAGCTCTTCCGTACTTCAAAGAAAAAGCCTTTGAACTGATGGGAAAGAGCGATCCTGCCGAATTTAATCAGGCCATCATGGAGTTTGGCGCTTTACACTGTACCCCAAAACAGCCCCAATGCCATAGCTGCCCCTTCCAAAACAATTGTGTGGCTCACCAGACTCAAAAAGTTTTGGATTTTCCTCAAAAGAAAAATCGCGTCAAGATTCGTAAACGCTATTTTCATTATCTGGTCTTGAACCAAGGATTTGTAAATACCTTATTGCAAAAACGAACGCAAAAAGATATTTGGGAAGGGCTTTACGAATTTCCGCTTTTGGAAAAAGATTCGAGTCAAAAGCCCAGTCCTGAAGATTGGAATCCGCTGCTGTTACAACTCCATTTAGATCCCAATCAAATCCCTAAAAAACCCCAAAAGAGTATTCAACACAAATTGAGTCACCAAATCTTACACATTCATTTTTGGGTAGTCTCGCCTACAAACCATACAAATCAACTCCAAAACCCCCTGGATCCTGAAGCCTATCCCCTCCCGGTCCCGATCCTGAATTTTGTCCAAGAATATTTCCATTCAACTCAATAGATCCGTATATTTACGTGTATACCAATCTTAAATTTATCTCATGAGCGGAACCCTCAACAAAGTGATGTTAATCGGGCACCTAGGCGATGACATCAAAATGCACCATTTTGACGGTGGCGGTTCCATTGGGCGTTTTCCTTTAGCAACCAATGAGTCCTACACCAACAAATCAACCGGCGAAAAAGTGAGCCAGACCGACTGGCACAACATAGTCGTACGGAACAAAGCCGCAGAAATTTGCGAAAAATACCTTTCTAAAGGGGACAAAGTATATGTAGAAGGACGATTAAAAACACGTAAGTGGCAAGGAGAGGACGGCAAAGATCGTTACACCACTGAAATCAATGTGGACGATTTTACCTTTTTAAGCGCCAAAAGCCAGGAATCGGATGCAGAAATGGGAGGTGGAGCTCCCCCCAAGGATGCCCCCCAATCCCCTGATTCCGACGACCTCCCCTTTTAATCAATAATCCCTACTTTTGACAATCGAGTTATTTATTCATTTCTGGATTATAAAAGTCTCGCTGGTCGAAAGCATCAAGTGGATTTTATTGATTTGCCTATTGGCCTCTTCGGCCATGGTTTCAGGTGCTGAAGTCGCTTTTTTTAGTCTGAGTCCTACCGTATTTAAAGAAGAAGACAAATACCCTGGGCTTCAGGCAGTGGAATCCCTATTGAAAAAACCCAAGCGCCTTCTGGCTACCATTTTAGTGGCCAATAACTTTATCAATATTGCTATTGTTCTCTTATTTGCCTCTTTGCGAGAAAGTCTTTTTGGAGGAGTCGAAAACCCCCTACTGGTCCTGATCTTAGAAATTGGCCTGGTCACCTTTTTAATATTACTCTTCGGAGAAATTCTTCCTAAAATTTATGCTAATCGCAATGCAGTTTCTTTTGCTCGAGTGATGGAAAAACCCTTACGGATTTTAGATCGTTATCTCTTGTTTTGGATCAGTATCCCCATGAGTCAAACCACCGCCTTTTTGGAAAATAAACTATCCAACAATCAACAAAATATTTCGGTAGATCAACTTTCTCAAGCTTTAGAACTCACTTCGGAAGAGGATACTTCTGTAGAAGAGCAAAAAATCCTTCAAGGCATTGTCAGTTTTGGGAATACAGATACCAAGCAGGTCATGCGCCCTAGAATGGATGTTTTTGCATTGGAGCATACCCTTTCCATGGCCGAAATCATTCCTTTGATCCTAGATAAAGGATACTCCAGAATTCCGGTATATAAAGAGCAACTCGATGATATCCTTGGGATTCTTTACATCAAAGACCTTATCCCGCATTTAAAAACTCAAGAATTTCCCTGGCAACAACTGATTCGAAAGGCGATTTATGTCCCCGAAAACAAAAAATTAGATGATTTGCTCAAGGAGTTTCAACAAAAAAAAGTCCATTTAGCCATAGTAGTCGATGAATATGGAGGGACCTCAGGACTGATTACCTTAGAGGATATTATAGAAGAAATTGTGGGAGACATCAGCGACGAGTTCGATGACGAGTCCTTGCAATACTCCAAGCTGGATTCCAAGACCTATATTTTTGAAGCCAAAACGGGACTCAAAGACTTCTTTAGAGTCATCAGCATAGAAGATGAATCCATTTTTGATCGGGCGCGAGGGGATGCTGAATCCTTAGCGGGCCTAATTTTGGAACTCGCCCAAAAGTTTCCTCGGAAAAATCAAAAGATTAAATTCGAAGGCTATGTCTTTACTGTGGAAGGAGTTCAGAATCGGAGAATAACTCAGGTAAAAATTCAACTCCCTTGATACCCATGAAAAATCTATTCTTGTCTTTTTTGGGAGTTGTTCTTTGTTGGGGTTGTCAACAGCAAACCCTCCCCAAACCCAAAGCTTATTTGGATTTAGAATACCAAGAGGCAAACTATAAACTGTATTCCAACGCTCGGATTCCTTTTAGTTTTGACCTCAATTTGTCGACTGCAAAAACCCGTAACACCACATCCGGTCTAAATCTGATCTATCCCGATCTAAAAGCCACGGTATATCTTTCCTATAAACCCGTCAACAACAATATCAATGCCCTGCTTTCGGACGCCTATACCTTACCGAGCAAACATATTTCCAAAGCCGAGGAAATTCCGGAACAGCTGTTTATAAATCCCGAACAACGGGTCTATGGAACCCTCTTTAGTATCGTTGGGAATGCGGCTTCTCAGTTGCAGTTTTTTCTTACCGATAGTACACAGCACTTCCTAGTCGGATCCCTATATTTCTATTCGCGACCCAACTACGATTCGATTTTTCCTGCTGCTCAATATGTTCAAAAGGATGTCGAACGACTGATGGAGAGTCTCCGATGGAGCTATTGAGGAAAATAAAACTACTGCACTTGGAAGTCGGCTACTTTATAGCTTTTTCCAGACTGCTCAATCACTCCGATGATTTGAGCTGAATTCAATAGTTTGGGATCAAAAACAACTTTCCCCATAGCCCCCTCAAAATCGATTTTAGCTTCTAAAATACCCGGAGTATTGGCTAAGTTTTTTTCAATTTTTGCGGCACAACCCATGGCACACATCATGCCGTCTATTTTCATAGCAGCAGTAGAGGCGTTTTCCAAAGAAACGGTTTGTGTTTGCTCCACTTCAGGGGAGCTTTGAGCTTCCGATTGAGCAGGAGCTGTTTTGGTTTGTGGTGCTTGTTGACAAGCGAACAGGCATAGACCTAATACCATTAGGCCTAAGGAATTAAAGGATTGGAGCTTTTTCATACAGATTAAATTTGGTTAGAATCCTATCAAAAATAAGCAATTTAGGAACCAAAAGTACTAAGGCTTAAGAAAATACTGCACCTTTGCAGGGTGCAAAACCAATGGAGAAAATGGACCTACCTAATCGTGCTTTCCCTGATCTGGGGAAGTTCCTATATCCTGATCAAAAAAGGATTGGTAGCTCTAAGCCCTTTACAACTGGGAAGTTTTAGAATTTTATTTACTACACTGATTCTTTTACTTGTAGGCTTTAAGCATCTCCGAGGCATATCCCGGCACCACCAAAAATGGTTGCTCCTTTCCGGATTTTTTGGAACTTTTTTTCCTTCTTTTTTGTTCGCCTATTCCGAGACGGTCATCGATAGTTCCGTTGCGGCAGTACTCAATGGTATGACTCCCCTGTTTACTCTAATTGTGGCGCTTGTCTTATATCAGAAAAAACTTCTGTGGAAACAAGCCCTAGGAATCGGAGTCGGATTTTTTGGGACTTTAATTTTAGTTCAGGATGCTTTTAGCTTTCATCTGGAACAAGGAGGTTATGCTGTATTGGTGATTCTTGCCTCTATGTGTTATGCTTTAAACGCCAATTGGATTAAATACAAGCTTCAAGGGGTAAGCCCTATGGCTATTGCACTTTATAATTTTCTGTGGATCAGCCTTCCAGCTGTTGTTATTTTAGTCCTAAACCCGATCAACCTCAGATCAATTTTTACAAATGTAGACCTCCAGATATCCTTGGGATATATTATGATTTTGTCCTTGATAGGGACTGCCTTTGCCAAAGTTTTATTCAATAAACTCCTCACTTTTGCTTCGCCCATTTTTGCGGTTTCCATTACCTACTTGCTCCCCATTGTCGCCATCGCTTGGGGACTGTTAGACGGGGAAAGCTTTGGCTGGATCCGTTGGTTGGGGTGTGTTGTGATTCTTACAGGAGTTTTCTTGGTAACCGAAAAAAAAAGGATGCCTGAAGAAGATTGATTTAGCACTTTAGTTTTTCGTAATTTTAGGGAGCTTACCAAAAAATTATCCTATGAACACCGTTGTAATAGTTGCCGCTCAACGTACTCCCCTCGGGAGTTTTATGGGCGCATTATCCCCAGTACAAGCAACTGATTTAGGCGCTACAGCCATTCAATCCTGCTTAAAGAAAGTGAAATTGAACCCCCAGCAGGTCGATGAAGTATTTATGGGGCATGTGTTGCAAGCCGGAACAGGGCAAGCCCCTGCACGCCAAGCAGCCCTAAGTGCAGGAATTCCAGATAGCGTTCCTTGTACTACAATTAACAAAGTCTGTGCCTCAGGAATGAAAGCGATTCAATTGGCTGCCCAAGGGATCGCCCTTGGAGATATCGAAGTAGCTATTGCAGGAGGAATGGAAAGTATGAGTCAAAGTCCACACCTGCTTCCCATGCGTAAAGGACATAAATTTGGTTCAGTTGCCGCCCTAGACAGTCTACAAAATGACGGCTTAACAGATGCTTTTGAACAAGTCCCTATGGGAGTGTTTGCGGACCGTTGTGCGCATACCTATGAGATCTCAAGAGAAGCACAAGATGCCTATGCGATGGAGTCCTACCAGCGGAGTGCCCAAGCCTATGACCAAAACCGATTCGCCTCCGAAATATGCCCGGTTGAAATACCCCAACGGAAAGGTGCTGCGGTAGTCGTGGATAGAGACGAAGAATTCGAACGGGTTCAGTTGGATAAAATACCGGCCCTAAGGCCTGCTTTTGGACCCCAAGGAACCGTCACAGCAGCCAATGCTTCTACCATAAACGATGGAGCTGCAGCTGTGCTGATGATGTCTGCTCAAAAGGCAAAAAGCTTGGGAATTAAACCCCTAGCAGTACTCCGGTCCTATGCCGATGCGGCACTTGCTCCAGAATCTTTTACAATCGCTCCGGCAAAAGCACTTCCCAAAGCTTTAGAAAAAACACAAGTGGATATCAAGGATATCGATCTATTTGAAATCAACGAAGCATTTTCCGTTGTGGCCTTAGCCAACATTCAGTTATTAAATTTAGATCCTGGGAAAGTAAATGTTCACGGAGGAGCAGTTTCACTGGGTCACCCCATTGGATGTTCAGGGGCTCGTATTGTTGTGACTTTAATCCATGCCCTACACACCCATCAGAAACGTCTGGGAGCAGCAGCCGTTTGCAATGGAGGGGGTGGTGCCAGTGCACTGGTAATAGATACTGAAATTTAACTCCATGCTTACACTTACACAACTATTAGACATTTTAGAGCTAACAAAAATTGATGAAAATCAATTCGAAGGAAAAAACTACCAAACCGAATGGGGTAGAGTTTTTGGGGGTCAGGTTCTCGGGCAATCCCTTCACGCTGCCTATCAAAGTGTTCCTAAAGACCGAATTGCACACTCCATGCATGGCTATTTTATTTTGGGCGGTCGAATCGATATTCCTATTCAATATCAGGTCGAATGTGTTCGAGACGGAAAAAGCTTTACCACCCGGCGAGTTATCGCTTCTCAAGAGGGAAAAGCCATTTTTATTATGGCCGCTTCATTTCAAAAAGATGAAAATGGAGTCGAGCATCAAAGCAGTATCCCTAATGTACTGACTCCAAATCTGCTGCTAACAGACCTCCAACAAGCCGAAAAACTAAAAACTTTAGACCCGGATCGATACGAACGTTTGATGCGCTCTCATCCTCAAATTTTTGAGTTTAGGCCCGTAGACAAAGCCATTTATCTGAATACAGATCCCAGTCCTGCTATGAGTCATACCTGGTTTAAAACCAAAGAAAAAGTGGAGCTTCCACTTCCGGTGCAGCACCAACTTCTCGCCTTTGCCTCCGATTATAGTTTATTATTAACGGCTACACTGCCCCATCGGCAAGAAATGATTCGTTCCAAGGTATTCTATGCCAGTATCGATCATGCCATTTGGTTTCATCGGCCCTTTGTTATTGACGATTGGCTGCTCTACGCTACAGACAGTCCAAGTGCATCCAATTCTCGAGGCTTTTCTAGAGGCAGCGTATATACACGCGAAGGGCGCCTAGTGGCCTCTATGACCCAAGAGGGACTGATGCGAACCTATCAAAACAAATCCTAAAAATAGTTGGAAAGACTTCCACCAAGATTGGATTATCAGAGGAGAATTCTTTAATTTCGAATCGTTATGAATATTTCAAAAGACAACTGGAGACCCTTACCTGATTTTTTGACCATTCAAAAAAGTAAAATCGATGGTTTGGGACTTTTTGCATTGAAAGATATTCCCGAAGGAACCGACCTAGGAATGTCCCATATCCACGACAGTCGTTTTCCAGACGAACATATTCGCTTACCCTTAGGAGCCTTTATCAACCATCACGAAATCCCCAATTGTAAAGCTGTGTTAGCCACTCATGACGAAAGTCGAGGGGAAATTAAACACGTTCGTGTGGTGACTCTTCAGCATATAGAGGCCGGAAGTGAATTAACCTTAAAGTATATTTTTAATATTTTGGAGCAACCCAACTGGGGGAAAGACTATGACATTTCTCAATAAAAAAAAGGAAAGCCCGTCTGTTTTGAATCACTACCACCACAATTTTACAAAGACAGGCCTTCCAATCAGAATAAAAACAAAATGAGAAAGCTTATTAAGCATAGTAAAGATAGTTCAGCAATTGTTAAGATTTCCCCAATATAGGGTTAAAGTCCAGTTAAAATAAGGGTTCCAATAGAGATTGCCCGAGCACAATTGCCCCCTGTTGGGCTTCAATAGGTCTTGATCTATCCGGCCAAGAATCTAAAAGTAAAAAAAAGGACTTTTTAGTCGGTCTGTTTTATCCTCAATTACAGAAACTCAAATCTGTAGAAGAACAAGAATTTATCGGAATGGGATGACCTATGCTTTGAGATGAGTCGGCAAAACATAATTGCAAGCCTGCTGTTGTTTACTTTATGTTAATATAGACTTGTTTTAAAGTTTAAATGCTTAGAGGCTTGAAGGTGTAGTTTTGCGCCGTACAAAATACATTATTTGTTTAGTTGATTTTCTAGTGGCCCCTGCCAAGGGCGGGGGTCCATTTTAGAACCAACAGCTAAAGCCAAGAGTTCGATGGAAGTAAAAGATTTAAAATCTATTTTTCACTTATTATATGTAGAGGCCTACGATCTGCTCTACGACTGTAAGAGACAAGCTCCAAGTTTAGAAGCAGCCCTTCCTTTGTTTCGAGAAAAATTCAATAAACGAGCCTTGGCCGTTTTACAAAGCCAAAAAATTCCAACCGAAATGCAATCCCAATTGATCGCCTTTTATCAAAATCAGAATTGGTGGCTTATGGGGTATAATGAGG
This sequence comes from Flavobacteriales bacterium, assembly GCA_011524915.1. Taxonomy (GTDB): domain Bacteria; phylum Bacteroidota; class Bacteroidia; order Flavobacteriales; family Flavobacteriaceae; genus WTJH01. Next base: position 8,496 of record WTJH01000037.1, read on the forward strand.
CATTTAAAAATTTCGATTCGTAACCTTAAGTTAATACGAACTCCCCTTTTGCTGATTACAAATCAAGCAAAGCAGTTGAAGATTTTCCAATTCATTTCCACCTCCAGCCGAACGGGGGATTTTATGATCGATCGTTAAATGCTGATCGCTCCCACAGCGAACACATCTATGAGCATCTCTAGAAAATACTTGCCTCTTTTTTCGATGGGATATTTTGGAACGATTCGGTTCTAAAGAGTCTAAGGAGACCCCTTTCTGCTCCGCATAATTTTTGAGTTTACGCCTTCTTCGTTTCTTTTCGAATCGAATCCATATCGGAATAAACAAAAAGACCGTGAACAATAAAATCACTAAACCGATAAGAGAAATTCCAGGCATACTTAACGTTTATGACGTTTCCATGTACCTCCATATCTATAGGCAGCATTGTCTTGTTTATGAGTCAACAAGCATCCTTCACAAACAAAAATCCACCCCAAAGAAGCATTGGGCCAGATTCTGTAGAGTGCTGCTGGACTGCTTTTACATTGGTGACACAATTTATCCCGTTTGGCCATTTTCAATTCCCGAAGCGATTCTGTTTTGGTGGTCCCTAATCCACTGCCGACTTTCGCTAAAGGTCTTAAAGATATGATGTTCCGGAATAAGTTTGTTGATCAGTCCAACACTTCGCATCAAATATTGGGGTTGGGGCTGCACCCCCACCAACAAAGGCAGGATCTCTTTTTGCTTTAAGTCAATCAGAACGTCTTCTAGAGCATATAAGCCGGATTGGTCCATATACGGCATTCGACTCATCCGAATAATCACCAATTGGGCATGATCAGGAATTTGTTTGGAAAGACTCAAAAACTCAGCTGTATATCCAAAAAATAAGGGCCCGTTGATGTGTTTGATGAATACCTGTTCTAAAAATTCAACCGAGAGGTCTTTTTCATCCGCCCAAGCTTTTTCGGATTTAACAGGAAGCACTAGAGAGCTCTTTTGGGTGAGGTCTCCCATTTGCTTCATAAAAAAGATAGAGGCTAAAATCAGCCCTACACCTACGGCATAAACCAAATTCCAAAGCACCGAAAGCACAAGAACAATAAGCATCACCAGCACTTCTTCCTTTGGAATTTTTGGGAGAGCACGGAGTCCTTTAAAGTCCATAACACCTATCCCTACAGTAACCAAAATTCCAGCCAATACGGCAGCAGGAATATTGGAAGTTAAAGGGCCGAGCACCAATAAAATGAGTAAAAGTACCCCTCCTGCGATCATGCCCGATAGGCGGGTTTTTCCGCCCGAATGAATATTCACTACGGTCCGGATGGTGGCTCCCGCACCCGGAATCCCTCCAAACAGTGCTGCAACACTATTGCCAATACCCTGGCCAACCAATTCCTTATTGGGCTGGTGTTTGGTTTTGGTCAGGTTATCTGCTACGATAGACGTCATAAGAGAGTCTATGGCCCCTAAAAGCGCTAAAGTAACAGCCATCCCCAGATAAGGAAGGACTTGTAGCCACTGAAACTGACTAAAAATATCTGTATTCAACCGGGGAAACCCTTCGGGAATCGTAGGAATAGGCCGATAGTCGATCCCGCTAAAAAAAGCGCCTGCAGAAACCACAACCAAGGCTACTAATGTACTGGGCACCGCTTTGGTGATCCGTTTAAATCCATAAATGATGCCTATGGTCAAAAGGGCCAATAGCAGTTCTGTCCCGTTCAACTGCTGGAATGCCCGGGGAATGATTCGAAAAGTTCCCAAGACTCCTGAAGCACTTTTTTTGGCCAAAAAAACAGCTTCATCCTGGATTTGTTCCGGACTAATTTGCTCTGCTCTTTCGATGGTCTGATGAAAATCTTCCAATACCAAAATTCCCTCTTGAGATTCTTGTTTTAAAATCTTTTCCAGCAAAAGTTCCTCCGCTTCCGGGATAAATGAAGTGACATAGGCTTGATCTTCGGCAACCTCATAGCCCATCAGGGGTTGCAGTTGGGTAATCAGGATAATTACCCCTATGGCGGTCATAAATCCGGACACCACTGGATAGGGAATGTATTTGATGTATTTTCCAAAACCAAAAGCACCCAACACAATCTGAATCAGACCTGCCAAAAGAAAAACGGTTAGTATATAGGGTAAAGCCTGATCCAATTGTCCGTCGTGAGCCGCAAGAATACCCGCAATAACCACCATACTTACAGCAGTCATGGGAGCGGTGGGTCCGGAAATTTGGGTGGGGGTCCCCCCAAAAAATGCGGCTAGAATACTTAAAAATATAGCGCCATAAAGTCCTGCGCTTGGACCAAGACCCGAACTCAAGCCAAAAGCTAAAGCCAAGGGAAGTGCTACGATACCTGCGGTTATACCGCCAAAGGCATCACCTTTTAAATGGGAAAAAAATGATTTCATAAAAGATTTGGGGGGGTTAATAGCTAGGCTAGAAGCCTATAAAACATAGATTTTAGGTTAATGGTTCGGGTGGGCAGGATACGAAGACCATATAGGTCCCTAATCTAAGTTACAAATTCTACAGGAAAAAGAAGATTATTTTTCTTGCCGGCGTCTTTTTTCAGAAATTTCCTCCACAAAAGAGGCGCTAATGATCCCCGTAGGAATAGCCACTACCCCAATCCCTACTAAAGAAATAATGGCAGCAAAAATTTTCCCTCCCGCCGTAATGGGGTAAACGTCTCCATAGCCAACGGTTGCCAAGGATATACTGGCCCACCAGATAGACTCTGTTATGCTCGAAAATTTTTCGGGCTGGGCTTCATGTTCCAAAAAGTAAATGGCAGAAGCCGAAAATAGGATGGTCAATAAAGAGAGGAAAAGCGTAAAGTAGAGTTCGTTTTTGATCTTTACTAAAGCCTGAATAAAGGTATTAAAAGACTCACTATTACGCCCCAGTTTAAAAATACGGGTCAGTCGAAATAGTCGTAAAATTCGAATAAAACGACCATCCACATTGGATAGTCCCGCTAAGAAAAAGGGTAGTATAGACAGTAAATCAATTACACCAAAAAAGCTAAACGCATAGGCTCCTACTCCAGAGCTTCCATTGACTTGATAGGCTTGCCGCAGGCGGTAGAGATATTCCAAAACAAAAATAATGATGGATGCCGTCTCAAAAAGTCTAAATGCATCGGCATATTGAAGCATGATAGATTCATGAGATTCCAAAACCATTGCTACAACATTTAGAATGATTAGGACATAAATAAACTTATCCAAGAGTTTCATTGCACCTTTAGCCATATAATTGATTTAGGTTCCAAAATAGTCAATTTTAAATTTTTAGGGTCTCCTGTAACAGTTCTGTCTATTTTTTATCTTTAGATCATAAAGCAAATACCTTATGAGTACCCTTCGACTAGAGCAATTAGAAAAAACCTATGCCAACGGTGTCAAAGCCCTAGACAACGTAAGTATAGAAATTCAGGCTGGGATGTTTGGGCTGTTAGGCCCCAATGGTGCAGGAAAGTCAACCCTGATGCGAACTGTAGCAACCTTACAAGAAGCAGATAGCGGAAATGCCTCTCTAAACGAGATCAATATTTTCGACGATCCGCACGGGTTGCGGTCGGTATTGGGCTATCTTCCTCAAGAATTTGGGGTTTATCCTCGGATCACTGCAGAGCAACTGCTGGATCATATGGCGCTTTTGAAAGGAATCTCCAATAAAAAGGAACGAAAAGAATTGGTGCATCATTTGTTGCAGCGTGTCAATCTATACCAGAAACGCAACAAAAGCGTCAAAGGCTTTTCGGGAGGAATGAAACAGAGAATTGGGATCGCCCAAGCCTTGATCGGTTCTCCTAAACTCCTGATTGTAGACGAACCTACAGCAGGATTAGACCCGGGAGAACGGAATCGATTTTACGACTTGCTTTCCGAAGTGGGTGAAGATGTAATTGTAATTCTTTCCACCCATATAGTAGACGACGTTCGAGAGCTTTGTACTCAAATGGCGGTTATGAATATGGGGAAGATTGTATACCAAGGGGCTCCAGAAGATGGGATTCAAGCTTTAGAAGGGAAGGTATTCGAAAAACGTATTGCCAAAGCAGAATTGGGAGCATACAAAAACGACTTTCAGGTCATTTCCAATCGTCTGATTGGAGGACAACCCGTGATTCATGTGTTAAGTGACAGTCTTCCCGATAAGAGCTTTCAGGCCGTAGCTCCTACATTGGAAGACGTCTTTTTTTCTGCTTTAGAAGAATAAATCCCTGCGCTCTATGTTTAAACTCTTTTTTACCTCAGAATTGCGCTACACCCTACGCCAGCCCATGGTGTATATCTTTACGGGGATAGTAACGCTATTGGTCTTTGCAGCTGCGTCTTCAGACCAAGTTACCATTGGAGGAGCCGTAGGTAACGTTTACCGAAATGCTCCCAGTGTAATCACAACTTACGTCAGTGTACTTACGATTTTTGGACTCCTTTTTGCCGCAGCTTTTTTTAATAATGCTGCCTTGCGAGAGCATAAAAATAACTTTAACGAAATTTTGTTTTCGTCCCCCCTCAGTAAAGCAGGCTACTTTATGGGGCGTTTCTTTGGGGCCCTTTTGATTGCTACTTTGCCTTTATTGGGCGTTTATATCGGTATTTTTTATGGGAGTCTTATTGCGCCAGCAATGGGATGGGTAGAAGCCGACCGTATCGGTCCCTTTTATGCAGAAACTTTTATCAATACTTATTTATTGCTGATACTCCCCAATATGTTTATTGCAGGAAGTATCATTTTCGGGCTCGCTCAACGCTTTAAAAATACCATGATATCGTTTGTAGGAGCCATGATTATTATTGTGGGCTATATTGCTTCCGGTCAACTGCTTTCCGATATTGATAATGAAACCATCGCGGCGCTCTCCGATCCCTTCGCCATCCGAACCTATAGCCTAACCTCAAAGTACTACACGCCAATCGAAAAAAATACCCTAAGTCCCTCCTTCAGCGGACTTATGCTCTATAACCGTATCATTTGGGTAGGTGTAGGCTTGGCTATTTTACTGTTTTCTTATGTGCGGTTTTCGTTTCAAGAACGCAAGAAGAAAGGAAAAGCAACATCAGAAAATCAGCCCACGGATGCAACAGAAATTATACCAACACCTCAACTGAGCTTTGCTCCAAGTGCAAGCCTACAATTTTGGAGTTTCTTTAAAACCAACTTCATCAATATTTTCCGCCATGTCACCTTTCAGATTCTCTTTGTTTTTAGTCTGATTCTTCTATTGACATCTTTTATTGGGGGATATGAATACTTTGGACTACAATCCTACCCACAGACCTATAAAGTTGTAGAAACCATCACTACTTCTACGGCTCTGTTTGTGTCGATTATCATCATCTTTTTTAGTGGAGAATTGGTTTGGCGCGACCGAGATGTACATATCAATGAAGTCATCGATGCCACTCCTCATTTATCCATGATTCCTTTACTGGCGAAAACCACCTCTCTGATTGCTCTAACCTTTGTAATGCAACTGTTATTTATCGGAATTGGAATCGTCTATCAATTATCACAAGGGTTTTACGATATTGAACTAGGAGTATATATAGGCTACTTTCTTTTGAGTGTAGCTCCCATAAATGTCGTTACCGCTTTGTTTGTGGTAGCTATTCAGGTTTTGGTAAATCATAAATACCTCGGCTATTTTGTTTCCCTTTTGGTCATTTTGGTTTTGGATATCATAATGCTCATAGCTGATATCTCCAGTAATATGCTTTCGTTTGCTGGCGGTCCTATCATTATTTATTCGGATATGAATGGCTTTGGACCTGCTGTGGCAGGCCGACTTTGGTTCAACGTCTATTGGATGCTAATGGGGATCGCTCTGTTGTTGATTTCCGGATGGTTTTGGACCCGTGGAAATACCTCCGGGATAGGAGATCGATTCCAAAATTTAAAACGCAATACTACCCCTGTCTTTCGGATAGCATCCCTATCCATTTTAGGGCTTTGGGCCGCAGTTGCTGGATGGGTCTATTACAATACCGAAGTCCTCAATACGCGAGTAGCTGCTAAAGTAGCGGAACAACGAGCGGTAGATTATGAAAAGAAATACAAAAAGTATGCAGACCTCGTTCACCCGAAAGTGGTCAATGCTACCTATACGATTGATTTATTCCCGGAGGATCGAAAACTAATCTCCCATGTGGATATGGTATGGGTCAATACCACAAGCCAAACGATTGATTCCATCCACTACAATGTAAATGATGTTTGGGATCAAGAACTAAAAATTCAAGGATTAGAAGAAGTCTATTTCGATGAGGACTTGAATTATAAAATCTTCCAGCTGAATCCACCCATGGCTCCAGGAGATTCTATTGAAGTAGCATTTAGCACTAAAATTCTTCCCAACGGCTTTACCAATGGAACTGGAAACACCAGCTTTGTTGAAAATGGAAGCTTTTTTAATAATTTCTCCTTACTTCCCAATATAGGGTATAGTGCCGGAAGAGAGTTAGGGGATAAAAACAAACGTAAAAAATTCGGTTTAGGACCCAAAGAGAGAACTCCAGAGTTAGAAGAAAACTGTGGCCCTGCCTGTGAAAAGAATTATCTGACCGATGGCTATTCGGACTTTATGCCGTTTGAAACGATTATTTCTACAGCTGCGGATCAAATGGCTATTGCTCCTGGAAGTTTAGTCAAGAGTTGGGTAGCTGGCGACCGAAAATACTACCACTACAAAGTTGACCACCCTTCTCAGCATTTTGTATCCTTTATGTCTGCTCGCTATAAAGTTGCCCAGCGCGACTGGAACGGTGTGTCATTGGAGGTCTATTACGATCCTAAACACGAAGTGAATATCGAAATGATGTTAGATGCTATGGAGCGTTCCTTAGCCTATTATACCGAAAATTTTGGGCCCTATATGCACAAGCAGTGTCGAATCATTGAATTTCCGCGCTATGCAACCTTTGCTCAAGCTTTTCCGGGAACCATGCCTTATTCGGAATCTTTTGGTTTTATTACCAACCTGGAGGATGCTTCTAAAAATAATGTTGTAGATGCAGTGATTGCTCACGAAATAGCACACCAATGGTGGGCGCATCAAGTCATTGGAGCTCAGATGCAGGGCGGCACCATGCTAAGTGAAAGCTTTTCGGAATACAGTTCTCTGATGACCATGAAAAGTATTGCCGAAACCCCCATGAAAATGCGGGAGTTTATCAAATATGACCACGATCGTTACCTGAGTGGAAGGTCGAGAGAAATCGAAAAAGAACTGCCTTTATACCAGGTAGAAAATCAACAATACATCCACTATGGAAAAGGAAGTGTAATTCTTTATGCTTTGCAGGACTACATTGGAGAAGACAAAGTCAATGCAGCAATGAAGTCTTTCTTAGAAGAAACCAAATACCGAACTCCCTATCCAACCTCCCTGGATTTCTTAGAACATTTAGAAGCGCAGACTCCGGATTCGCTCAACTATTTGATCGATGATTGGTTTAAAAAAATTACGCTCTACGACAATCGACTCAGCGCTGTTGAAGCGACCAAAAGAAGCGATGGAAGATACGATGTAACCCTCTCCATTGAAGCCAAAAAAGTACAAGCGGACTCGATCGGAAAAGAAACGGAAGTTCCTTTAAAAGAATGGATCGATGTAGGGCTATTTGCCGATGAAGAGGAGGAAGAGTTAATGATTCAAAAACGGATTCCCTTCCAGCAAAATTCGTTTCAATATACCTTTGTCACGGACTCACTTCCTCAAAAAGCAGCTATTGACCCCCGACATCTGTTGATCGACAGAATTTACAGTGACAACATTAAAACAGTGAACCTTAAAGAGTAATGGATAGACCTATTCCCCAACTCAATTTAGACGACTTTAGAAGCGATTCCGCAGCTGAAAGAGATGCCTTTGTACAAGCCTTAGGAAATGCCTTTTCTGAAGTAGGCTTTGTAGCTATCCGAGGAAACTTGTTGAACTGGAGAATCATTGACCGCCTCTATGAACAAATACAGTTGTTCTTCCGACTCCCTCAGAGCCTCAAAGATCCCTACACCCTGCCCGACGGTGCCGGGCAACGAGGTTATACGGCCTTTGGTAAAGAAAGTGCCAAAGGGAGAAATGTAGGGGATCTGAAAGAGTTTTGGCACTTTGGTCCCGATTTAAGTCAAGATTCGCCCTACTTCGATCGATATCCAAAAAATATTCAAGTTCAGGAGTTATCCTCCTTTAATCCTATGGGGCAGGAATGTTTTCAGGTGTTTCAGAACATCGCTCAAGAAGTTCTTAAAGCTTTGGCTATTTATCTTAAACTTCCCGAAAACTACTTTGATCCATACATAGCTGAAGGGAACTCTATTTTAAGAGCCATTCATTACCCTCCTATCACGGCAGAACCCAAAGATGCTATCCGAGCGGCGGCGCACGGAGACATCAATTTAATTACCCTTTTGGTTGGGGCTCAAGGAGGCGGCCTGCAAGTACAAAACAGACAAGGCGATTGGGTCGACGCAACGGCAGAAACAGATGAAATCTTGATCAATATTGGAGATATGCTGTCTCGTTTATCCAACAACAGACTGCGATCCACCATCCATAGAGTGGTGAATCCGCCTAGGACACAATGGCATTTGTCGCGTTTTTCTATTCCTTTTTTCTTACACCCCGTGCCCGATATGCCCTTGAATTGCTTAGCACACCTTGTCGATGAGCAAAATCCTAAAAAATACCCGGATATCACCGCTGGAGAATTTTTAGAAGAGCGTCTAAAAGAGCTTGGCCTCAGAGAATAAGCCTTTTCTTTGTAACCCATGTTACATAGTTGTTTTATTTTTGAGTATACATTTGCTAAAACTCAAGGATTTATCCCATGCTTCAAACGCTGGAAAATACGTATGGACATTTGTTTGATTCGCACCTATTGCTTCAACTGCTACAGGTAGGCTCCTACCGAGATTTAAAAGCTGGAGCAGTACTGTTCGAATCTGGGAAACTCGTCAAGCAAATTCCACTTCTGTTGGATGGAAGTATTAAGGTTATGCGGGAATACGAAGACGGCCGCTCATTACTTTTGCACTACATCGGAAAAGGGGACGCCGGTACCATGCTCATGACTCAATGTTGGGACGATCAGCCCAGTGAAGTCAGAGCCGTTGCAGAATTGGATTGTACCCTCCTGATGATTCCTAAACGCAATGCCCAACAATGGATGAGTCAATATCCCGATTGGCAGCGATTTATTCTTGCCAATCATGGGCAGCGAATGAAACAGGTCGTGGATCGTTTAGAAGCCGTAGCTTTTGATTCGTTGGAAAATAATTTAGAGTTCTATTTAGCCGAAAAAAAACGAATTCATCAAAGTAGCAGTCTTCAGCTGACGCACGAAGAAATTGCACAAGACCTGAGAACCTCTCGGGTGGTCATTTCTAGGATGCTCAAACAAATGGAGCGCAATCAGAAATTAGCCTTACACAGAAGTCGAATCGAATTAAATGCCCCCACTTATGTCTAAACGGCTACATCTCCCGATCACTCAATGGCTCCCCAATTATTCTAAACAATGGTTGGGCGCCGATGCAGCCGCTGGACTCACCGTAGGTATCATGCTTATTCCTCAAGGAATGGCCTATGCAATGATCGCGGGGCTTCCGCCCGTTTATGGACTCTATGCCGCATTGATCCCTCAAGTGGTTTATGCCTTTTTGGGAACTTCTCGGCAATTGAGTGTGGGACCTGTTGCTATGGATTCTTTATTGGTCGCCTCCGGCTTGGGAGCCTTGTCTCTGTCCAGCACGGAGGACTATATACAAATGGCGCTTTTTTTGGCCCTATTCATGGGGTGTTTACAATTCATCTTCGGCTTGGTTCGCTTGGGCTTTTTCGTCAATTTTTTGGCCAAACCCGTCATTAGTGGCTTTACTTCAGCTGCTGCAATCATTATAGGGATGAGTCAGCTCAAATATGTTTTAGGGATCGATATTCCCAGAAGCAACAAACTCCATGAACAACTTTGGAATACATGGAATCTATGGGAAGAGACTCATATCACAAGCTTGGTCATTTGCATTGGGGCCATCCTAAGCATCTTGTTGTTGAAAAGATTCTTTTCGAAATTTCCGGCAGCGCTCGGGGTTACTGTCCTCGGAATCTTAGCCTCCTACTTCTTTCAATGGGATCAGTTGGGCGTTAGTGTTGTTCGGGAGATTCCTTCAGGTTTACCGAGTTTTCAACTCCCAAGCTTCGATTATTCGGCTGTACAAAAGCTGTTTCCGATAGCCCTTACTTTAGCTCTAATTGCCTTTATGGAAGCTATTTCTGTGGCCAAAGCAATCGAAGAAAAACATAAAGAAACTACGGTTCTTCCCAATCAAGAACTTATAGCCCTTGGGATGGCCAATATTATTGGGGCACTATTTCAGTCCTATCCTACCTCCGGAGGATTTTCCAGAACTGCTGTAAATGATCAGGCGGGAGCAAAATCTCAAATGTCCTCAATTATTAGTGCTTCAGTTATCGCCCTTACTTTAGTTTTCTTTACTCCATACTTCTATTACTTGCCCACCGCAATACTGGCAGCCATAATTATTATAGCGGTAAGTGGGCTAATCGATTGGTCCTATCCCCTTGCACTCTATAAAACTAGAAAAGACGAATTTTTACTTTGGCTCTTTACAGCTGCTGTTACGCTCAGTGTAGGAATCACTCAGGGCATAGTCGCTGGAGTTTTTGTGGCCTTGATTTTGGTGATTTACCGAAGTTCTGTTCCCCATATAGCCATTTTAGGGCGTATCAAAAACACCAATTATTACCGGAATATCAATCGGTTCCAAGGAGAAGTTGAAGATCCCGCCGGGATCGTGATTTTCCGTTTCGATTCTCAATTGTTTTTTGGAAACCAAGCCTATTTTAAACAAGCGCTTTGGAAAGCAATTGAGGAACGAAAAATCCCCACTCAAGGAGTCCTCTTCAATTTAGAATCAGTGACACATATCGATAGTACGGCCCTGTTTATGTTAGACGATTTGATTGAAAAACTACAAGAAAAGAATATCCGGACGGCTATGGCCGGAGCCATTGGCCCCGTTCGGGATATTCTTCAACAAAGTCCCGTCTGGAATCATTTGGGAACCGAAGCCTTTTTTGAAAATACCCACAGTGCCTATTTATGGTTAAATGAAAGCATTATTCCCCCTTCGATAGAATCAAAAATTGCTTTAGAATCAAATACAAAAACGACCTAATTCGAGTTATAAATACCCCTATAAAAATCAATTATCTTTAAGTTATGAAAGTAGAACAGATATACACCGGATGTTTAGCACAAGGAGCCTATTACATCGAAAGTAAAGGTGAAGTGGCCATTATAGATCCTTTGCGAGAAGTGAAACCATACTTGGATAAAGCAGCTGCAGATGATGCCAAAATCAAATATATCTTTGAAACTCATTTCCATGCCGATTTTGTAAGTGGCCACGTGAGTCTCTCCAAAGAAACCGGAGCTCCTATCATCTATGGACCTCAAGCGAATCCGAGTTTTGAGGCTCAAATTGCTACCGACGGACAAGAATTTGCATTAGGAGATGTTCGTATTAAAGCCCTCCATACGCCTGGACATACGATGGAATCGACTACCTATTTACTTATTGATGCAGCCGGGAAAAACCACGCTATTTTTAGTGGAGATACCCTGTTTCTTGGCGATGTGGGGCGGCCCGACTTAGCTCAAAAAGCGGCTAGTCTCACCATGGAACAGTTGGCGGAAACCTTGTATGACAGTCTTCGCAACAAAATCATGAATTTAGAAGACCATGTCATTGTATATCCTGGACATGGAGCAGGATCGGCTTGTGGAAAAAACATGATGAAAGAAACGGTGGATACCTTAGGCAATCAAAAGCAAATGAATTATGCCCTACGTGCAGATATGAGTAAGGAAGAATTTGTAAAAGAAGTCACTGATGGATTATTGCCTCCTCCCAAATACTTCCCCCTCAATGTTCAAATGAATAAAGAAGGATACGAAGATATTACAGACGTTTTAAAACGCGGAACTACAGCCTTGGACCCCGAGGCATTTGAAGCCTTGGCAAACGAAAGTGGGGCTGTTGTCTTAGATGTACGGCACCAGTCCGAATTTATCAAAGGGCATATCCCACGTTCCATTTTTATTGGCTTGGATGGAGGTTTTGCTCCTTGGGTAGGAGCGCTGATCGCCGATGTCAAACATCCTATTTTACTGGTAACACCCGAAGGTCGAGAGGAAGAAGCCATAACACGTCTTGCACGAGTAGGTTTCGACCAGACTTTAGGATATCTCCAAGGAAGTTTTGACGCTTGGAAAACTTCTGGAAAGGACTATGACAGCATCAGTACCATTACTGCATCCGAACTTAAGGAACGGATAGAAAACGATAGTGTCTCCATTTTTGATGTCCGGAAAACAAACGAGTATCAATCTCAAAGCATTCCCTCAGCGACCAACACTCCCTTGGACGAAATCAATGCACATTTACAAGAATTTCCTACCGAAGGGATCTTTTTTACCCATTGTGCAGGAGGATATCGGTCTGTGATTGCAAGTTCCATCCTAAAAAGTCGAGGCATTCACAATTCAATCGATGTTTTAGGAGGCTTTAAAGCCATTCAAGAAGCTGGGATTGAGCTCAAAGACTTTGTCTGTCCTTCGACTCTTTAAGAGCGCTTAGGCCTCAGCCAGACGTTGTTGTGCTTTTCTAAAATTGTCGATCGCTACAAAGTAGTCGGGATCTTCCAATACATTGACATCGCAAATCTTTTCAGCTTTTTGAATCAAGCGGACACAATCGGAAGACAAATGCCGCAGGTGAATATTTTTCCCGTTTTTAAGGTAGCGTTCTGTAAGTTTATTGACACACTCAATGGCCGACTGATCCATGATACGAGAATCTTTAAAATCAATGATAACCTCGTCTGGGTCATTAGCGATATCGAACTTGCTATTAAACAACTCTACAGAGCCAAAGAATAAAGGTCCGTAGATCTCATAGTGCTTTACTCCAAATTCGTCTATGTGCTTGCGCGCCCGGATACGTTTGGCATTTTCCCAAGCGAAGACTAAAGAAGAAACCACAACTCCGGCCAAAACGGCAATGGCAAGATCGAAAAGTACCGTAAGGACAGTGACTAAAAGGATAACGATAATATCTGAAGGAGGGATCTTATTCCAAATCCGAAACGTATTCCAAGCAAAGGTTCCAAAGACCACCATAAACATCACTCCGACTAAAGCCGCAATAGGCACCTGTTCGATATAGTTGGCTCCAAACAATATAAATAGGAGTAAGGCGATGGCCGCTGTAATTCCGGATAAGCGCCCGCGTCCTCCAGATTTTATATTAATAATACTTTGGCCAATCATGGCACAACCGCCCATTCCTCCAAAAAAACCATTGACGATATTGGCCATTCCCTGAGCGGCACATTCCCGATTGCCACTCCCGTGAGAATCGGTAAGTTCATCGATCAGGTTCAGGGTCATCAAAGATTCTATCAAACCAATTGCTGCCAATATACAGGCATAAGGAAGCATAAACCAAAGGCTGTCCCAGCTCCACGGAATCGTAGGAATCGAAAAGGATGGAAATCCAGCCTGAATCCCCGATCCGCCATTAGCAACAATAAACGATCGGACTGTTTCGGTTTCCAACTCTCCAAAAATTACCAAAGCCGAAACCACTAAAATAGCCGTTAAGGCGGCAGGAATTTTTTTGGTCACATAAGGAATCCCAATCATAATAGCCATGGTAAGGGCAACCAAGCCCGTCATGGTATAAAGAGGTGTTCCGGACAGCCATTGTCCTTGAGATTTAAACATCCCCAATTGAGACAGGAAAATGACAATTGCCAAGCCATTGACAAAACCCATCATCACAGACTGAGGAATCATCCGGACAAACTTTCCTAAGCGCAAAACACCGGCACTCACTTGTATCAAACCTGCCAAAATAAGAGTCACAAATAAAAATTGAAGGCCTGCCATATCGCTTCCTCCCAAAATATTTCCTTCGCGTACCAAGTGAACCATAACAACGGCCATAGCTCCCGTAGCTCCAGAAATCATCCCGGGTCGTCCCCCAAAGATGGACGTTATCAGTCCCATCATAAAGGCGCCATAGAGCCCCACTATGGGCGATACCCCTGCCACAAAAGCAAAAGCTACTGCTTCAGGGACCAAGGCCAAAGCAACTGTTAGTCCCGATAAAAGGTCGTTTTTGACACTCCCGCCATTGGAAGTTTCGATAAGTTTAAATGAATTCAAGCCTCAAAATTTTAAGGCGCAAAAGTAGGGGTTTTTCTAGGGATTATTGGGTATATT
>WTJH01000105.1 GCA_011524915.1 Flavobacteriales bacterium
TCTATCAACAATTAAGACGAGTTTCAACTCCCAGTTATGAAGAAATTTTTGATTGTATTTAGCCTTTTCCTAGGGGTTCAATTTTCGGTTCAATCCCAAATAGATGAAAGCCAAACAGGCGCTTGGTATATGTATTTCTTTTCCAAAAACTTAAAAGACAGTCGTTGGGGGTTTCAGGGAGATATTCAGCATCGGAATTGGGATTTAGGGGGTGACTTAGAACAACTTCTGATCCGAGGGGGAATTACCTACCGCCCAAAAAATTCACCTTTGAAGCTTACTCTAGGATATGGAAACATCAGCACTGGGGCTTTTGGAGACGATACCTCCAAAGTTTCGGAAAGTCGAATTTATCAAGAAGCCCTTTATGCCATTAAACTCGGAAAGCGACTGTATACCAACCATCGCTTTAGATACGAACAGCGGTTTGTCGAAAATCAAGATTCACGAACCCGATATCGCTACAACCTATTTGTCAATGTCCCGCTCAACAAAAGTGTTATGGAACCTCAGACCTTTTATCTGGCACTCTACAACGAATTATTCATCAATGGTGAAAGAGCAATTGGCTCAGGAAATACGGTGGAGCTTTTTGATCGAAACCGGTTCTATTCGGCTTTAGGATATATGCTTAAAAAAGGGCTAAAGGTTCAGTTTGGGATGATGCGGCAATCCACCAACAGTTGGGAAAAGAGTCAGCTGCAGTTGAGCCTTCATCAAAATTTTTAGGGCGTTTCTTCAAAATATTCCTTCCCAAAACCAATCAGATAAACCTTTTTTTGGGCTCGGGTCAGTGCCGTATATAACCATCGGAAATAGGACAAATCTGGACCGTCTGGCAAATAGGGTTGTTCGATAAATACCTGGTTCCATTGCCCCCCTTGGGCTTTATGGCAGGTAATGGTATAACTATATTTGACTTGAAGGGCGTTGTAGTAAGGGTTGGATTTTACTTCCAGTAGCTGTTTGTATTTGCTTGGAAGATGGGCATAGTCTTCTAAGACACTGTAATACAAAGACTGATTTTCCTCCGATGTTAAAGCAGGAGATTCAGAACTGAGTGTATCCAATAAGAGTACCGTCTCAAAAGCAGCCTCATCCGGATAGTCAACTAACTGAACCGTTACTCGAGCAAACTGAAAATCATACAAATCTTTATAGTCATGAATGTGTTGGATCTGAATAAGATCTCCATTGGCTATAAATCCGGGTGTAGAATCGGGATCCAACCAAAAATAATTGTTTCGAACAACCATCAACTGGTCGCCGACGGCTAGTTTAGACTCCAAAAACAGGATCCGTTGCCGAATATTGGTATTAAACAGATTCGCCCGTTTATTGGATCGTACAATAACGACGGCTTCATCCAAGGAAAAATTTAGAGCCGTGTCTAATAATTCTAAAAGTTCATTCCCATCCTGAATCCGAATCACATCGGGATAACCCTCCAAATGGAACTGAAATTTTTCAAAGTACTGCTGCTGAATCCGCTCTCGGATCTGCGTCGCATTAACTAAGATCCCGGAGGCTTTTTGTTGGCGAACCACTTCAACCAATTCCACTCCGGCCGGTTCCTCCCCACTCAAAACAGCAATTTCTTTAGGGTCCAGAGCCGGACTTATCTCCAAAAAAACAGGAGGGAGCTGAGCCGGGTCTCCAACCAACAATAATTTACAATCCTCCCCCTCTTCTACATAAGACCACAAATCATTGAGTAAAGATCCGTTTTCGAAAAGCTTCACTTGTTTTCTATCGTCTCCGATCATAGAAGCTTCATCCACGATAAATAGGGTGTTTTTAAACTTATTCTGCTTCAGGCGAAATTGCATGGCACCCACTTTATTCTTTTTAGGGAAATAAATTTGCTTGTGGATGGTATAGGCCTTTCTGTTGGTATGAGCCGAAAGAACCTTAGCGGCTCTTCCTGTGGGAGCCATAAGCACCGGCCGCATCCTGAATTGTTTTAAATAACGAACCAAAAAACCCATTAAGGTCGTTTTCCCCGTACCCGCATAGCCCTTAAGGATAAAAATCTGAGCGCTTGAGTCTCCTAAAAACGTTTCCATGGCCCGAAACCAACCTTCTTGAGAAGCTGTTGGCTCAAAAGGAAAAGATTCTCGGAACGATGCCTTGGGTTTCATGAGTCAAGAAGTATTTATGAGAATTTTAATTCGAACGGATAAGCATTTAAAAAAAATTGTAGATTTGCTACACGTGTAAAAAAACTCACCCAAATGAAAATAGTCATACAGGCCGTTCTCTGGATATTATCCATTTTTTTCTCATACCAAATATACGATTCTGTTAGTGGTCCGATTCGTTTTAACAAAACAAAAAACGAACGCTACGCCCTAGTCATCAATCGACTTAAAGACATTCGGAAAGCTCAAATTGCGCACAAGGATGTCAAAGGTGTATATGCCAACAACTTCGATAGCTTGGTTAAATTTATCGATGAAGGTATTTTTACTCTAATCGAAAAACGGGACTCTTCCTATATGGAATACGATAAAACCTATCGTATCGACATGTTACGTGAAGTTATCGTGATAGACACCCTAGGCTTTGCTTCCGTCAAAGACTCCCTTTTTGGAGAAAGTACGGTGTACCAAGAAATGATGAATGTACCGATCGAAGGAGTAGAAGCTCAGTTTGAGTTAAAATCTCAAGTGATCGATAAAAACGGATATAAAGTTCCCGTTTTTGAAGTTCGAGTAGCCAAAGACATTGTTTTGTTCGATCAGGACAAAGATCTCCTCAAGCAAGAAAACGAATTGATTTCAGTGGATGGAGTCAATGGAAACGCCATTATTCTGGGCTCGTTATCGGAAGTAAGTACCAATGGGAATTGGCCCACCATCTTCGATGCCCAATAATCCAGAACCACATACAATTACTGCATATATCCATCTTTTCGAAGATGGATTTTCTTTTTGCAGTCCTACGAAAACTCAATTTTTTTCTCAGGAAGCCTATACCCTAACCTCCTCCGATAGTTGGGAAGAAGCCCGACAAAATTTTGGACTTGATTCCACCGACCCTGTAGAACTTGTTCTATGCAATTGTTCGGCCGTATCCGTCCCGGAGGCTCACTTCGATGCCAATCTACTCGATACCTATTTAGCCACTTCCGTAGAAAAACCCATCGGCGGGACTCCCACTTTTGACGATGCTCAACAAAGCTCTCAAATCAGTACATTTTATATCGAAAGTGCTGTCGTTACGCCCATCAAAAAGGTGTTCCCCGAACTCCAAGCCAAGCATCTAAATTCGAGATTGATGGAGGTTATTGAACCCCTATCTCGGGCTCAAATTCGGAAAAGGCTTTATGTGCACTTACGAAACGGATGGGTAGAGTTTGTGTTGTGTCATGGGGCATTGCTCTGGCTCATCAATAGATTCCCGCAAGACGGACCCGAACGTTTTTTATATTATTTGTTCTATATCGTGGAGCAATTCGATTTGGAACCCGATCAATTCGAAATTGTTTTCTTGGGTCGCTTTCCCGCATTTGAAGAATATTATCAAGGGGCTATGGACTATCATCAAGAAGTTTCATGGATCGCTGTAGATGACAGCCTCGTTGGATTAGAATCACATCCGGCTCCCTTTTTAGCAAGCTATAAGCCATGATGCGGATTATTTCGGGCACCCACAAAGGCAGGCGAATTGCTGCCCCTAAAAATCTGCCTACCAGACCCACCACCGACCGAACAAAAGAAGCCCTCTTTAATATTTTAGGCCATCAATGGGACTTTGAAGGACTCCATGTGTTGGACTTATTTGCTGGAACCGGAAATATCAGTTACGAATTTTGCTCCCGTGGCGTGGCACAAGTCGTCGCTGTAGATCAACATCATCTGTGTTGCAAGTTTATCAAACAAACATCTGCAGCTTTTGAATTTCCAATAGAAATTGTTCCGAGCGAAGTATTGAAATACCTCCAACGGTGTTCCCAAAAATTTGACCTTGTCTTTGCTGACCCTCCATACGATTTTAGTCAAGAAAATTATCAGGACCTGTTGGATGCTGTTTTTAATAACGATGTCCTCCATCCGGGCGGACAGTTGATCCTGGAACACGATCCCCAATGGAAGTGGGAAAAACACCCCAATTGGATCGAAAGTCGTATATATGGGAGCAACCAAATGAGTTTTTTTGAAAAAAAAGCAGGCCGATAAGCCGGATTCTGTCGTGTCTTATCATTTATCTGGATGTTTTATTACTAAAACATTCTAGCCGCCTACCCGTTTGTATCAGACGAGCCGTCTTCAAACACAAAACTACTTGGCGTTGCACCCCATAGAGTTTACCGATTTCACTACAGCCGAACTGTACTTGCTTTCTGTTGCACTGGTCCGCTTGGCAAAACTGCCAAGGACGGGCGTTACCCGCTATGGTGCTCTGTGGTGTCCGGACTTTCCTCTCCTTTCGAATGAAAAGAGCGATAAGATGGCCTGCTGTTACAAAAGTACATTTTTGTTAATAATTTTTAAGGCTTAAAGGCAACTGAGGAGACGGTCCTTGTATACAATGTGTATCTTTGGGAGTAATGGATAAGTTTGTTGTATCAGCACTAAAATACAGACCCCAACAATTTTCTGAAGTTGTGGGGCAACAGGCGATTACCCAAACTTTAGTACAAGCCATTGAAGCCCAACAACTCCCTCAAGCCTTGCTTTTCTGCGGTCCTAGGGGTGTTGGGAAAACCTCTTGTGCTCGGATTTTAGCCAAGACCATCAATGCTTCAAATCTGGAAAACCAGCCAGATGAAGACTTTGCCTTCAATATTTTTGAATTAGATGCTGCCTCCCACAATACCATAGATGATATTCGTTCCTTAAACGAGCAAGTTCGAATTCCTCCTCAAGTAGGTTCACACAAGATCTATATTATTGATGAGGTTCATATGCTGAGTTTAGCGGCTTTTAATGCCTTTTTAAAAACCCTAGAGGAACCTCCAGCCCATGTCATTTTTATTTTGGCAACAACAGAAAAGCAAAGGCTTATCCCTACCATTTTGTCCCGTTGTCAGATCTTTGATTTTAAACGGATCGAAATCCCTGAGATCAAAGAACATTTGGCTCATGTGGCAGAACAACAACAGATCAGCTATGAAGACGAGGCGCTCCACATCATTGCTCAAAAAGCCGACGGAGCCATGCGCGATGCCCTTTCTATCTTTGATCGGATGGCAAATTTTTGTCGCAACAACCTCACCGCACAAGATGTAGCCGCCAATCTGAATATGTTGGATCCAGCCAAGTATTTTGAGTTTTCGAGTTTATTGGTGGAACAAAAGATCCCGGAAGTTTTATTGGCCTATGACGATATTTTAAAAAGAGGATTCGAAGGGTCTCAATTTTTAGATGGGCTTGCCTCTCATTTCCGATTGTTATTTATGGCTAAAAATCCAGCCACCCATCGTCTTTTGGAAGTGAGTGACTCCTTGCAAGGCCTGGCAGCAGAACGGTCCCAAAAATATACCGCTGCACAACTGATGCAGGGATTAGAAATCATCACAGAAGCAGAAATTAACTATCCCAAAAGCAAGCACAAACGGTTAACCACCGAACTCTGTTTGATGCAGCTTGCCTCGCTCACTTCTGAGGGAGCAAAAAAAAAATAAACTCCTTCCAGCAGCCCTTTTTAAAGCGCACACCCCCCCACCTAAGCCTGCTCCGGAAACCAAGGATGAAAATTCAGAAACCGTTCCACACGAATCTACTACTGCTGTAGAAGAAAGTCCTACACACCCAACAAAGCCAAGCCCGGAAACCAAGCTTGAACCTATCGAAAGCATTCCGCAGGAAGCTGCCACAGCTGAAGAGGTCAAAGCTAGCCCGCCGCCCAAAACTCCCCTAGAACCCAAAACAGACGCGCCCTCGACTGCAAACCCTAGAAAATCATTATCCCATTTAAAAATTGGGGAAGGAAAGCAAGTCTCAGGGCTTTCGATCTCCAGTATTCAATACAAAAAAAAGGCAGCACAGCAAGCC
>WTJH01000157.1 GCA_011524915.1 Flavobacteriales bacterium
ATGCCGAAGCCCAAGAATTGGAGCAAATTCAGGCCGAAAAACAAGCCATTTTTGCTGTTACCTATACCTATACGGGATATCCGATGGTCCGGCAAATGAAACATATGATCTCAGAAGATCAAATCGGAGCCATACAGCGCGTAGATTTGCAGTACTATCAGGGGTGGATCAACCCCATCATTCACGATCCCGACAAACGTGCCAACACTTGGCGCTTACAACCCGATCAGTCCGGAATTAGCTGTTGTGTTGGCGATATCGGGACTCATGCTTTTGATATGCTCGAATATGTAACTGGCCTTAAAGTCACTTCTATTTTGGCGGACCTAAACACAGTATATGAGGATAATGCAATGGATGTAGACGGCACCATTTTGGTCCGTTTAAGCAATGGAGCCAAAGGAGTTATACGTGTCAGTCAGATCGCTACTGGAGAAGAAAACAATTTTCAAGTAGCTATTTATGGCCGCAACGGAGCTCTAAAATGGGAACAAGAAAACCCCAATTACTTAAACCACCTGACCGAAAATCAACCCTATCAGATCCTAAAAAGAGGAAATACGTACAATTCCGACTTTTCTCAAGACGGGGTTAAAATTCCGTCCGGGCATCCCGAAGGGATTTTTGATGCCATGGGAAATATTTATAAAGGAGTCGCCAAAGCCTTGCGTTCCGAAAAATACTATGCAGGCGAATTTCCAACTATGGAGGATGGTCTGCGAGGCATGCATTTTATTGAACAAGTGGTGGCCTCCCACCAACAAGGCAACATTTGGGTTCCCCTTAATTCCTAATCCAATCAACCGATGAAAACAATCAAAGGACCGGCTGTTTTTTTAGCCCAATTTGTAGACCAACAAGCCCCTTTCAATAGCTTGGACGGACTCTGCCAATGGGCGGCCGATTTAGGCTATAAAGGCATTCAGATCCCCACCTGGGAATCTTTTCTGATCGATCTGGATCAGGCAGCCGAAAGCCAGACCTATTGCGACGATCTCAAAGCTAAGATCAACAGTTATGGCCTAGAGATTACAGAACTTTCCACCCACCTGCAAGGGCAGTTGGTGGCTGTACATCCGGCCTACGATCTGATGTTCGATAATTTTGCTCCCGATGCCGTAAAAAACAATCCCAAAGCCCGAACCCAATGGGCGGTAGAAACCCTTAAAAAAGCGGCCATAGCCAGTAAAAGACTGGGGCTTCAAGCCCACGCTACTTTTTCTGGGGCTTTGCTTTGGCACACCTGGCACCCTTGGCCGCAACGGCCGGCGGGACTCGTGGAAATGGGCTTTGAAGAATTAGCCAAGCGCTGGAAACCCATCTTGGATGTTTTCGACGAAAACGGAGTGGATTTATGTTATGAAATACACCCGGGAGAAGACCTTCACGACGGAGTCACTTTCGAACGCTTTTTAGAAGCCACAGGCAAACATCCGCGGGTCAATATTCTTTACGATCCCAGTCATTTTGTATTGCAACAACTGGACTATATCAGCTATATCGATCACTATCACGAATTTATCAAAGCCTTCCATGTCAAGGATTCAGAATTTAATCCGACAGGCAAAAAAGGAGCCTTTGGCGGCTATCTGGACTGGCCCGACCGAGCGGGACGCTACCGTTCCTTGGGCGATGGGCAGATCGATTTTAAAACCATTTTTAGTAAACTCACCCAATACGGTTGCGATGTTTGGGCCGTGATGGAATGGGAATGCTGTATCAAAAGCCCGGAACAAGGCGCCAGAGAAGGAGCCCAATTCATTCAGAACCATATCATTGAAGCCACTCAAAAAACCTTCGACGACTTTGCCGGTGGCGATGTAGACCCCCAACACTTAAAAAACATCTTAAACTTATAATATGTACGTTTTATATCCCCTAATTTTGGTTTTTAGCCTGATGCAAAACCCTGCCACACCCCCTTTAGATGCCAATCAAGACGAATGGACCCTTCTGTTTAACGGAACCGATTTTGAGGGTTGGCACCGATTTAATCGTTCCGAAATGAGTCCCGCTTGGACCGTAGAGGACGGAGCCATGAAATTTAACCCCACCGAAGCGCGCAACTATGGCGATGGCGGTCATAATATTGTTACAGACACAGAATTTACCAACTTTGAGTTGTCTATCGAATGGAAAATTTCCAAAAAGGGAAACAGCGGTATTTTTTGGGGCGTGCAGGAAGGTGAAGCCTATGGAGAACCTTACTTAACAGGTCCCGAAATTCAGGTGTTGGACAACGAACGCCACCCCGATGCCTTTAACAACCCTAAATATCACCAAGCCGGAGCCCTTTACGATATCGTACAGCCCAGCCAAGACGTGTGCAAGCCCGCCGAAGAGTGGAATCATTTTTTGATCCATATCGATCACAACAAAAACGAAGGCTTTGTAAAGCTCAACGGAACCGAAATTGTTCGCTTTCCCGTCCATGGACAAGCTTGGGAGGATCTAATTGCGGACTGTAAGTTTCGAGATCGATCGAATCCCAGCTATACCGAAGCTCCAGACTTTGGAACATTTAAAACCGGAAAAATAAGCCTGCAAGACCACGGAGATGTGGTGTATTATCGCAACATTAAAATCCGAGAACTCTAATCACCTATGATTGCATCCATGACCGGCTTTGGCCGTGCCGAACAAACCCTCGACAGCCGAAAAGTCAGTGTCGAAATTCGCTGTTTAAACAGTAAAAACATCGATCTCAACGCTCGTATCAACTCTTTTTTTAGAGAATTGGAACCGGAACTCCGCAAGACTGTGGGACAGCAACTGGTTCGGGGAAAAATCGACCTTTCCATCTATATGGAATTGGCGGAAGGTCAAAGCCCAACGACCATCAATGCGGCTGTAGTTCGCAGTTATATGGAACAACTCCAAGCCTTGGAACCGCTTTCTCCTGCCGATGCCTTACAAATGGCTGTACGCATGCCCGATGCCCTCAAAACGGAAAAGGAAAGTATCGACAAAACCACCGCTCAAGCGGTCCATGCTTTGGTCCAAAAAGCTTTGGCGGATGTACAAAATCATCGGGAAGAAGAAGGAAAAAGCCTGGCCAAGGATCTCGGTACTCAAATCAAATATATACGCGAGCAACTCCAAATCGTGGAAGAACTGGCTCCCCAACGGATGGAGCATATCCGCGAACGAATCGAGGGGAACTTGGCCGACCTGCAAGTTGAAACCGACCAAAACCGCTTGGAACAAGAACTGATTTTCTATACCGAAAAATTGGATATCAATGAGGAAATTGTCCGCTTGGGCAATCATTTAAACTATTTTGAAGAGGTGATGCAAACCCCTGAAAGTTCTGGGAAAAAACTCGGCTTTATCGCCCAAGAGATCGGACGAGAGATCAATACCATTGGCTCTAAGGCGCAATATGCACCCATGCAAAAAATTGTGGTGCTTAAAAAAGACGCCCTCGAAAAAATCAAAGAACAACTGCTCAACGTACTCTAATGGCAGCCGGGAAACTTATCGTTTTTTCGGCCCCTTCCGGCAGCGGAAAAACCACCTTGGTTCGGCATTTATTGGCACAGGACTTGCCTTTGGGCTTTTCCATCTCTGCCACTTCCAGAACCCCCCGAGGCCAAGAACAAGACGGACAGGACTATTATTTTTTAAGTGCAGAAGACTTCCGAAGCCAAATCGCAGCCGATGCTTTTTTGGAATATGAAGAAGTCTATGCTGGTACCTATTATGGCACCCTACAAAGCGAAGTGGAACGCCTATGGGCGGCAGGCAAACACGTACTTTTTGATATCGATGTGGTCGGCGGATTGCGGATCAAGGAAAAATTTCCGGAACAAACCCTAGCGGTTTTTGTGCAACCCCCCTCAGTAGAAATTTTGGAACAACGCTTGCGTGCTCGAGGCACCGAAAGCGAAGAAAAAATTCAGCAACGTTTGGCCAAATCGACTCAGGAGTTGTCCTATGCCCCTCAATTCGATCGGGTGATTGTAAACGACAATCTGGCCCAAGCCCAGCAAGAAGTTGTGGCTCTGATAGCTTCCTTTATTGCTTCTTAGGCTTTTCCGTACCTTTCCCCTATGAAAATTGGGTTGCTTTTTGGATCCTTCAATCCCATCCATAAAGGGCATGTGGCTTTGGCGCGCTATTTTGTGGAACAGACCGATTTGGAACAGGTTTGGTTGGTCCTAACCCCTCAAAATCCCTTAAAAGCAGCTTCGGAACTGCTGCCCGATGACAAACGTTTGGCCATGGTCCAAAAAGTCGCTGCCCAACTGCCCCAGATCGAGTGTTGTACGGTAGAATTTGAGCTGCCCCCACCCCACTATACCTATACGACCCTTCAAGTTTTGGAAAAAAAACATCCCAACACCAGCTTTGTGGTGTTGATGGGAACCGATCTTTTGGCGCAACTGCCCCAATGGAAATTTTATCGGGAACTGATGGATCAGTATCCGCTCTATATCTATCCACGACATAGCCAAAACATGCCAGCCAAAGTTTTGGCTGAGCACCCCAATGTACAGCATTTCGATGCGCCCACCCTAGAACTTTCGGCCACCCAAATTCGAGAGCTATCCCAAGCGGGAAAAGATGTTTCCCACCTGCTGCCACCGGAAATTTTATCGGACTTTGGGGTTTAAAAAAAGATCTGTACCTTCACAAAGCTAACCCCAACTTACGAACCTATGGTACTGGATTCCCGTAGTTTATAGTTCCATGTCGTATTCCGGTCGCCCGGCTCCTTTAGAAAGGCAAATGGTTTTATACCGCCTTTTGGGCTCTATTGTAAACTTTAAAATCGATATCTAAACCCTTCTTCAAATTTGGTGTCAGTAAAAAGTCACTAAAAAAAACCCGAGTAGCTGAAGTGTCCGAAAATCGAAAGCGTAGGAATAACCTCATTTTAATCTCAAATGAAAAATCAAACTCAAATCACCTTTTGGAGTCTGGCGGGAATTTCTTTTTTAGGCGGGCTAATCGGTTCCATCTTAAAAATAAAGCAATCCCCTTACTCCATATGGGTATTGTCTTTTACACTGATGGCCCTTTTGTTTTGCTTAATCACAGAAATTGCTCTACTGTATAAAAAAAAGAATTAAAAACTGGAATACAGCCTGCCTGTGAAAATAAAAATCCATTAAATCTTAACCCATGCCAAAAATTATCATTTTTCTTTGCCTGCTGACAAGTGCTTTTCTTTTTGGGCAACACTACCCCGCCCAAGAAAATAAGGTGAGCTTGGGCATTGGAGCTGAACTTCGAGCCGTCCCATTTGGGTATCCATCACGTACTAACTTTTATACTTTTCCTCAAAAGAACTATATCGATATCGATGCTCAAAACTCCGGTCCTGCCGTCCACTTTTCGGTCCAATATGCCCTGGATAAACGCTGGCGGGTGGGGGGCGAAATCAGTCTCCGATACGATGTGGTGATGGGATACTTCGGACGCAAAAGTAATAGGACACCCAATGAATTTTTTGATATCCGTCCCGTACGGTCTTTAATTACGGACTATCATCTGTATGTGGACTATTATGTAAAGTCTTGGAAAAAATCGGACGTTTACCTGCGCCTAGGAAAATCATTTATGAATCGGGGCACCCGAATATATGTGCATCATGAAGGAGGTACCTTTTATGAACTTCCAAACGGAGCCTCTCGCCAACTGGAAGGCCCCATCATTGGTTTTTATGATACCCAATACGATCCTTGGAATTTAGCCTTGGTCCTCACCAAAAAAAGAGTGGACTATAGCTTTGGCTTTTATTCCATTTTGCGTCCCAAATTTTATGATTATTCGTTTATACTCCCCTATATCAACATTCGCTATCGTTTGGGGAAACAAAAGAAATTGTAGTGTTTAGCCGACCCGCTGTTTTTATTTGCAGCGGGTTTTCTTTTCCCTATTGGGAGGCCTTGTTGTGTAGCTCCATTGGGGTCCATTAGGGTATTGATGATTTGGCTGGGTTGATGGATCGGTTAAACATTACAAAAAGATCCGTAACTTTA
>WTJH01000109.1 GCA_011524915.1 Flavobacteriales bacterium
GGCGTATACACACTTTCCAGGCGTGCGCCTTCGACCACTCGGCCACCTCTCTAAAGGGCTGTAAAATTAAGGAAATTTTTGACTTTAAGAATATACTATTTTAAAATCGATGGGTCGTATTCTTGAAAGACAGACAGAGCTGTTTTTGAAGTCATTAGGGATAATTCTTCTTTCCCGATTCCATAACACTGCGCTACTTTTTCGGCGACCAAATCCAAATAAGCAGATTCGTTGCGTTTCCCTCTATAGGGGGTTGGAGCTAAATAAGGGGCATCGGTTTCCAAGACTATTTCGGACAGGGGGATTTGATGGATGAATTGATCTAATTTTCCATTTTTAAAAGTGACCACTCCTCCAATCCCAAGTTTAAATCCATATCCAATGATCCGAAGCGCTTGCTCCAAGGTCCCCGTAAAACAATGAAATATCCCGCGCAGCTTATCGTCTTGATGTTTTTCTAGTACGTCAAATATGACATCAAAAGCATCGCGGCAATGGATTACGATAGGCAGATCCAATGCTTTAGCCCAGAGGATTTGTTGTTCAAAAACCGCTAGCTGTTCTTTTAGGTATGTAGTGTCCCAATATAAATCTACGCCAATTTCGCCAACAGCCGAAAAAGGGCGCTGAAACAATTGTTGTTCGACATGATCCAGAGCTTTAGTGTTGTTTGCCCCCACATGGGTGGGATGCAAACCCATCATCAAACGAATATGATTTGGGAACTGAGCCTCCAAAGCTGTCATTCGGTCCGTTGTTTCAAAATCAATGGAGGGTAAATAAAATCGGCTAACCCCCAGAGCAAGGGCGCGCTCAATGGCCTGGGCTCTGTCTTCATCAAAAGCGTCTACATACAGGTGGGTATGTGTATCGATCCAATTCATAGCGCGAAAATAATGGATTCCCATTATCTTTGAGAGATATGTTCAAGAAAGACGCCCGTAGTACTGAATTTATTGCTCTAGAATTGACGGATTCTCAACATCTGTGTTGTACAGGCTATATTGAAGGAAAAGCAGCCTATTTCTTAATCGATACAGGGGCTTCACACAGTTGTTTTTCCAAGCAAAAGTCAGAGATTTATGGGATCGCTTGCTCCGATGAAATCATACGAGCTTCTGCTGCAAATCCCACACCTATGGAAGCTCAAAAGAGCGCGGAGGTCAACCTTCGTTTGGACTCAAAACCTTTGAAATTATCCTTTATGGTCATGGACTTTGAGCCCATCAACCAAAGCTTAGCCAACTTTGACGCTCCTGCTGTTGACGGAATTTTAGGCGCTGACTTTTTACTGCAGACGCAAGCGATAATCAAATATGCAGATCTGAGCTTAGAGCTACAGTTCTAATGCTTTTTTGATATCCCCATCCATCAGGATTTCAGCCGGATTTTCTAGAGCCTCTTTAATGGCGATCAAGAATCCTACAGACTCTTTTCCATCAATGATTCGGTGATCATAGGAGAGTGCCAAATACATCATCGGACGAATCACCACCTGACCATCTACCGCTACAGGGCGTTCGATGATGTTATGCATCCCTAGGATAGCCGATTGTGGCGGGTTTAGGATAGGTGTCGAAAGCATGGATCCAAATACCCCTCCATTAGAGATGGTAAAGGTTCCTCCAGTCATATCATCCACCGTAATTTGTCCATCGCGAGCACGGATAGCCAATCGTTTGATCTCAGCTTCAATTCCTCTAAAGGATAAGGCTTCCGCATTGCGAACTACAGGAACCATCAGACCTTTGGGTCCAGAAACGGCAATACTGATATCGCAATACTCATAGTTGATTTTATAATCTCCATCAATCATCGCATTGACATCCGGGTACATCTCTAAAGCTCGAATGACAGCCTTTGTAAAGAAGCTCATAAAGCCTAAACCAACATTGTGTTTTTCTGCAAAAGATTCTTTGTACTCTTTTCTCAAAGCAAAGATGGGTGCCATATCTACCTCATTAAAGGTCGTGAGCATGGCGGTCTCATTTTTAACGGACACTAATCGTTGAGCAACCTTGCGACGAAGCATTGAAAGCTTTTGACGATTTTCGACCCGCTGTCCACGATCGGGAGCAGTTCCCATAGCAGGGACTGCATTGATGGCATCGTTTTTGGTAACACGTCCATCTCGTCCAGTACCTACAATAGTTGCTGGATCTATATTTTTTTCGGCCAATATCTTTTTAGCAGCGGGAGAAGCGGTTCCTGTGGCATAGGTCTCCGTTTGTGAGGGAGCGGCTTCTGGTGCTTTTTCTACCGGTGCAGCACTTGGTGCTTCGGGAGCCGGAGCTGCCGGCGCAGCAGCACCTGCTGCTGGTTTCCCTTCCGTATCAATCAAACAAACCACTGCTCCAACAGCAACAGCATCACCTTCTTCTGCCTGGAGAGTAATGGTACCACTCACCTCAGCTGGAAGTTCTAGGGTCGCTTTGTCGGAATCTACTTCAGCTATAGCTTGGTCTTTTTCGACATAGTCTCCATCGGCTACTAACCATTGTGCGATTTCAACTTCAGTGATAGATTCGCCCGGGGAGGGCACTTTCATTTCTAAAATCATGATTCAATTGATTATTTCTTCTTACGGATAAGGTTATTTAAATTAGGATCAAAAACACAATCAATAACTTCTTGATGTCGTCTTTGGAATCGAGCAGCGCTTCCGGCTGCAGGAGCACCGTAGAAACGGCGACTTACGCCTCTAAAATTTTGAGCTTCTGGCAAGTGCAACAGCAAATGTCCCCAAGCCCCCATATTTCGAGGTTCTTCTTGTGCCCAAACCACTTCTTCTACATCGCTGTAAAGAGCCAATTGTTCTTGAATCTCTACTTCGGGAAGTGGGAAGAGTTGCTCCAAACGAACAATGGCAGTATCCATAGCTTCTTTAGCTTCACGTGCAGCGATAAGATCGTAGTAAAATTTACCGGTACAAAAGACTAAGCGACGTGCTTGGCCGGGAGATACATCTGCATCGGGTATAAGGGTCTGAAAGTGACCCGAATTGAGTTCACTTTTGGAAGACACCGCTTTGGGATGACGCAACAAACTCTTAGGCGTAAATACGACTAAAGGCTTGCGATAATTGACCAACATTTGTTTGCGTAACATATGAAAGAGGTTGGCCGGTGTCGTACAATTCATGACAAACATATTGTCTTTAGCACAAAGTTGGAGATACCGCTCCATCCGTGCAGAACTGTGTTCAGCACCTTGTCCCTCATAACCGTGTGGCAAAAAGAGTACAATTCCATTTTGAAGTTTCCATTTGTCTTCGGCAGCGGAAATATACTGGTCAATCATGATCTGGGCACCGTTGGAGAAATCTCCAAACTGAGCCTCCCAGATGGTCAGTGTTTTGGGCGATGCCATGGCATATCCATAGTCAAAGCCGAGCACTCCATATTCTGATAGTAAAGAATTATAAATGCGTAAGCGACCCTGGTCTTCTGGGCGAATTTCATTAAAAAGTATGGTTTCTTCTTCAGAGGCTTCTGCTTTTAAAACAGCATGCCGATGCGAAAAAGTTCCCCGCTCTACATCTTGTCCCGAAATACGAACATCGTATCCTTCTAGCAATAACGTTCCATAAGCTAGGGACTCTCCCATAGCCCAATCCAAACGATCGGTTTCGAAATACATCTTTCGGCGATCTGCAATCAAACGCTCTGCTTTGCGCAAGAATTTTTTATCTGTGGGTAATTGTGTAAGCTTATCGGCAACAAAATCCAAGAGTTCAGCTGAAGCTGCCGTCTCCACTGTCTGACGCATGTGTCCTTCATCGACTCGAACAAAATCCTCCCAGGCATCCTGCATAAAGGGAGTGATTTCAGTTTTTTCAATT
Organism: Flavobacteriales bacterium; assembly: GCA_011524915.1. Lineage (GTDB taxonomy): Bacteria > Bacteroidota > Bacteroidia > Flavobacteriales > Flavobacteriaceae > WTJH01. The sequence goes on from WTJH01000109.1 coordinate 3,842, forward strand.
TTACGAGAACTCTCTAAATCTTGCTCCAAGCTTTCTCGATATTCGAGTTCTAAAGTCTTGACATAGTCTTGATCGATTACCCCCTGAGATATCAGTTGCTCGGCATAGATGTCACGCGGGTTTTTATGTTTAGAAATAGCCTTGTAAAGTTTGGGCTGTGTAAATCGAGGTTCGTCCCCTTCATTATGTCCAAAACGACGATAGCCCAACAAGTCAATAAATACATCCCGACCAAATTTCATCCGATAATCCAATGCAAATAAAGTGGCATGAACCACCGCTTCGGCATCGTCTGCATTGACGTGCATCACTGGCGAAAGTGTTACCTTCCCTACATCGGTACAATAGGTACTGGAACGCGCATCTAAATAGTTGGTGGTAAATCCGATTTGATTGTTCACCACAATATGAATCGTTCCTCCGACGCCATAGCCTTTGAGGCGGGCCATTTGAACAATCTCATAGGGTAGCCCCTGACCTGCGATGGCAGCATCTCCATGAACAATAATTGGAATTACTTTGGAAGTATCTCCATCGAACTGTTTTTCAAGCTTGGCTCTGGTGATTCCTTCCACTACTGCACCCACGGTTTCCAAATGCGATGGATTGGGAGCAATATTTAAGTTTATTTCTTTACCACTATCGGATTGGCGCTTGGAAGTCCAACCCAAATGGTATTTTACATCTCCATCAAAAACAATCTCTTCATAATCTTTACCATCGAATTCACTAAAGATATCTCGACTGGATTTTCCAAAGATATTGGTGAGCGTATTCAAACGTCCCCGGTGTGCCATTCCCATCACAAACTCCTGTACACCCTGATTGGCTGCCGATTCAATTACGGCGTCGATTGCAGGAATCAAAGACTCTCCTCCTTCTAAGGAAAAGCGCTTCTGCCCTACGTATTTGGTATGTAAAAAGTTCTCAAAGGTTACGGCTTGATTGAGTTTTTTGAGAATATGTTTTTTCTCATCGACCGAAAATTGGGGATGATTGTCGTTTATGTTTAAACGTTCTTGTATCCAGCCTACCTTTTGGGGATCCCGGATATACATATACTCGACCCCTATGGAATCGCAGTATACTTTTTTGAGATGGTCAATTATGGTCTCCAAAGTACTGGGACCTATTCCCATGACAGAACCGGCATTAAAAACGGTTTGTAAGTCCGAAGCCTCTAGTCCAAAGTTTTCGATATCGAGTGTTGGACTGTATTTACGTCGGTCGCGTACGGGGTTTGTTTTGGTAAATAAGTGTCCTCGGGTACGGTAGCCATCGATAAGCTTAACCACTTGGAACTCTTTGCGCACTTGCTCCGGAATTTCAGCGGATCCATCGGCAAAGGTCTCATCTCCATTTTCCACCCCAAAATCGAATCCTTGAAAAAAGGCTCTCCAACTGGGTTCTACACTGTCGGGATGCTGTAAATACTGATCGTATAATTCCGCAAAATGGGCTGTATGAGCGGCATTTAAGAAGGAGTATTTCTCCATAAAGTTCTAATTGGTCTCAAAAGATTAAACAAATGTACATAAAACCTAAAATTACCCTTTTAAAAGTGCCGAAATTTAACTGGACTCTTTACCCTAATTTCAAATTCAACAGATTTTCGCAAAAAAGATGTCAATTCTCAAATTAATAACTGAATAAATTTTTGACTTTTGTAAGATGTTTGCTTTAGTTGATTGCAATAATTTTTATGCTTCTTGTGAACGGGTATTTCAACCCCAATACGAGAACCAGCCCATTGTTATCCTTTCCAATAACGACGGCTGTGTAATTGCGCGCAGCAACGAAGCCAAAGCCCTGGGAATTCCGATGGGCGCTCCCGCATTTAAATACCAAAAAACATTTGAAAAAGAAGGCATCAAAGTCTTTTCATCTAACTACCCGCTTTATGGCGATATGAGTAGCCGGGTGATGCGAATTTTGGAACACTACACACCTCAAGTAGAAGTCTACAGTATAGATGAAGCCTTTTTACAATTCGATGGATTCGAGTATTTCGACCTGCCTCAACTGGGACTAGACATGCGTCAGAGGGTTCGCCAATGGACAGGAATCCCGGTCTCTATAGGTTTTGCGCCCAGTAAAGCATTGGCCAAAATCGCAAATAAGATTGCTAAAAAATTTGCTGCAAAAACCCAAGGGGTTTACAGCATAGACACCGAAGAGAAACGAATTAAAGCCCTCAAGTGGACAGCCATAGAAGATGTTTGGGGTATTGGCAGACGGCACAGCGAACGCCTAAAAGCCAAAGGCATTACAACCGCTTTTGATTTTATTCAATTGCCAGATGCATGGATTAAAAAAGAAATGAGTGTTTTAGGACTGCGACTCAAAAAAGACCTCCAAGGTCTCCCCTACATTCAATTGGAGGAAGTTGCAAGTCCTAAAAAATCCGTGGCCACCACAAGGAGTTTTGAAGGAACCCTAAGCGAATTTCATCAATTGGAAGAACGCATCAGTACCTATGCGGTAAGTTGTGCCGAAAAAATCCGACAACAACAAAGCAGTTGCTCTGCTCTAATGGTATTTGTCCGCAGCGATCCATTTAAGAAAAATGTGCCCTTGTATCGGAATAATTGTGTGATTAGCCTTCCCTATCCAACGCACTCGAGCCTTACTCTAAGTAAATATGCCGTGCAAGGCCTGCAACAAATTTACCGTTCTGGAGTGGCTTATAAAAAAGCAGGTGTACTGCTGATGGGATTGGTTCCAAGTCATCAGAGACAACTCAATTTGTTTGAAAATAATATTGGCAAACACGACGCCCTGATGCAAGCCATCGACAAAATTCATCGACGGTTTGGGCCTCACCGAATGAAGCTAGCCAATCAAGACCTTAAACGTACCTGGAAAATGAAACAGGAACACCTCTCTAAACGCTATACTACCGAAATCGGAGAAATCATCCGGATCGGCACTAAAAAGAATTGATCTATGGAAAATTCAACGCTTACATTTTTTCAACCAGACACCGAATTTCGGAAAAGTTTACATCTGGCTCAAGAGGGCATCTCTGCTGGCTTTCCTTCTCCTGCCGACGATTTTAAAGAGCTTCGAATCAGTATAGACCAAGAAGTTGTCAAAAATGAAGAAGCTACTTTTTATGCGCGCGTCTCGGGGCAATCCATGCAAGGCGCTGGATTGGATGATGGAGATCTGCTGGTAATCGACCGGAGTGTGGAACCCCAAAACAACGCAATTGCCGTCTGTTTTCTCGATGGGGAGTTTACGGTTAAGCGACTCAAAGTGGAGGAAGACTGTGTGTTTCTAATGCCCGAAAACCCAAAATATCAGCCCATAAAAGTCACAGAAGACAATCAGCTTCAGATTTGGGGAGTCGTTACCTATGTCGTCAAAAAGATTTAGGCCTGCTTTTTTAATACTTTATGGAAAAGCTTCGCCAGAAATAAAGCCAACTGATCGCTGGAAAACTCTAAGTTGGAATTGCGGGTAGCAATAAAAAGCTCTAAAGGACTCCCAACCAACATAAAACTCAACAACAAGAACTCGTATTTTTCATCAAAATCCCCAATACGTTCACTGGCTTTTAGGTCTCTATTGAGATCTTTCATAATCGATTTTAAAATCTCATTTTGATACGAACTCTGGCGAATATGCGCCTGATTCCTGAGGTGGAAATCTGCCATTTCCTCCGTGCTGATAAAATCAAAATAGGACTTAAAAGTGGTGTATAAATAGGTATAAAGAGAGGTTTTGCTGGTGCGGTTTTGATTAAAAACCTCTTGAATTTGCCCTATCAGCTCCAAGACAATGGCCTGAAAAAGGTGGGAACAATCGTCGAAGTAGTTGTAAAAAGTCCCGCGCGCAATTTGCGCTTGAGCAACCACCTCGGCGACTGTGACCTGATCCAGACCCTTGGCCGAAAATAATTCTTTACCCACTTGAAGCAAGCGGTTTCGAATTTCGATTTTTTGCGAAGCCCTACGTCCCATATTCGGGTCGGTTGTCGCAGATGTAAAATTAGAGTCGTTCAAAAATACCTGCAATTCCTTGTCCCCCTCCAACACAAGCGGTAACCATCCCGTAGGTTTGATTCCGTCTTTTCATTTCGTTGAGCAACTGAATGGATAATTTAGCTCCCGTACAACCTAAGGGGTGTCCAAGAGCAATTGCTCCTCCATTAGGATTGACGGTTTCTGGATCCAAACCAGCTTCCTGAATCACAGCCAAAGCCTGAACCGCAAAAGCTTCGTTTAACTCCACCTGTTCGATCTGGCTCAATTCCAATCCAGCTTGTTTTAAAGCTTTGGGGATGGCCACACAGGGACCAATACCCATATAAAGTGGATCCACACCACCCACGGCCACAGCGGCCAAACGGGCAATAGGTTCTAAGTTGTGTTCTTTTACAAAAGCCTCACTTACCACCAATGTAAAGGCCGCCCCATCGGAGGTTTGAGAAGAGTTTCCTGCAGTGACCACCCCACCCAGTTTAAAAGCTGGACGTAAACGGGCTAAACCAGGAATACTGGTATCTCTCCGAACACCTTCGTCTACAGCTACCGTGTGCGTAGTGGATTGTCTTTTGCCTTCCGACACAAACACTTCTTCTACCGAAATTGGAACAATTTCTTCTTTAAATTTTCCTGCATCTATAGCGGCCGCAGCTTTTTGGTGCGATTGGACCGAAAATTCATCTGCAGCATCTCGACTAATGCCATACTTGGCTGCTACAGCCTCGGCCGTATGTCCCATACTCACGTGATAATTGATATTATCTAAATTGGCCTGATAGCTAGGAGATAATTTATAACCCGTCATCGGAAGTAAACTCATACTTTCGGTTCCACCAGCAATGTAGGCGTGCCCAAAACCGGCTTTAATTTTTCCTACGGCCATCCCGATAGCCTCAAGACCTGAGGCACAATAGCGGTTAATGGTTACTCCAGGAACTTCTTTCCCTAAAGCTCGTGCGGCAATCAATCGAGCCACCTGAAGACCTTGCTCTCCCTCTGGATTTGCACAGCCGACAATAACATCGTCTATACTGGCGGGATCCACTTGGGGGAAGTCTGCCATAAGAGCTTCAATGATGGAGACGGCTAAATCGTCTGAACGGTAATTTTTAAAGCCTCCTTTTTTAGCTTTTCCTACCGCTGAGCGGTACCCTTTAATAATATATGCTTCCATAATCTTGGAATTTTAGTTTCGTAACGGTTTGTTATTCATCAATAAGTATTGAATCCGGTCGAGCGTTTTCTGATTCCCCAAAAGACTCATAAATCCTTCGCGTTCAATATCGAGTAAGTATTGCTCGCTCACTTTTTGAGTACTGGTTAGATCGCCCCCACAAATGACATAAGCGATCTTGCGAGCGATTTCAACATCATAGTCAGACATATATTCGCCCAAACGGAATTCATTGATAGCAGAATATAAGACACTCATCCCCGAGCGACCCAAGACGGTAATGTCTTCTCGTGCCGATGCAGGTACGTAGCCCGGAGCCAGCTGTAACACTTTTTCCTTCGCCATTCCAATATTTCGGGAGGTATTGTAACAAATTTGATCGCGATGTTTTTGGAGATAATTCAGATCAAAAGCTTCTACTGCTGAAGTGGCTACGGCCGCCGTTGCAATGGATTTAAAATGACTGATCAGGGTTGGCATCTGAACATCTCCTTCAAAATAAGCGTCCGAAGCACGAAGCGCAAATTCTTTGGTTCCTCCCCCTCCAGGAAGTAAGCCTACGCCAACTTCTACCAGTCCGATGTAGGATTCGGCAGCATATACCCCCGCATCGCAATGCATGGATATTTCGCATCCGCCTCCAAAAACATAGCCCTGTGTGGCTACAACAACTGGAATTTTAGAGGTTCTAATTTTCATGTTCACCTGTTGGAATTGATCTACCATTTGGTTGAGATCGTCATACTTTTTTTGCATGGCCAACATCCCTACATTCATGAGGTTGGCTCCCACAGTAAATTGTTTGGCATTGTTTCCAATCACAATTCCGTTCCACCCTTCAGCTTCTGCCATATCAATAGCATCGCTCATGGCCTGACCAATACCTTCTCCAATAGCATTACTCTTGCTGGTAAATTCTACACACATGACTCCATCACCTATGTCATGAACCGTACACTCACTGTTTTTAATGAGCGGGCTCTTTTCCCGAATGCTATCTAAGATGATTAGGCTTTCTGTACCACTTACTGGAGTCCATTGTTGTGCTTGGAAATCGTAATACATACGCTTTCCATCGGCATATTTATAAAAACTTTCAATTCCTGCAGCACGCATATCCAAAATCCATTGCGGTAAAGGCAATTGAGCCGCTTCGATAAGTTCGCATCCTTTGGCAAAACCTAAAAGATCCCAGTATTCGAAAGGTCCAAAATCCCATACGTATCCTGCGCGCATAGCGTCATCTACTTTGTAATAGGCCTCGGCAATTTCTGGGAGTCGCATAGCCGTATAGGAAAACAGCGCTAGAAAATAGTCGCGTAAAAAGTGTTGCTCTTTACTATCGCCTTCCAGTAAAAACTGCATCCGTTTGTCCATCAACTCTATGCCTTTGGCTTGTTTGGCTACCGCAATTTTTGGACGTACAGATGGCTCATAGCTTAAGGTCTTTAGATTTAAAGCATTGATGATGGTTTTCCCCTTTTCATCTTTTTGCTTTGTTTTTTCATAGAATCCTTTCCCAGATTTGTTCCCTAAAAAGCCATTGTCTAATAAAAACCTAAAATAAGCAGGAGTCTCCTGCCCTTTCATGGGCTCAAAAAACTCATCATCAGAAACATTGTTAACTACAAACTGAGTGACTTTGTCTCCGGTGTCCAGTCCAACCAAATCTTGAAGGCGATAGGTACCCGTATTGGGTCGGCCCAAAAGGGATCCCGTTAGGGCATCCACTTCTTCTATACTGAGTTCGTATTGTTCGGTTAAAGCAAATAGTTTACAACCCGACATAACCCCAATCCGGTTGGCGATAAAAGCAGGAGTGTCTTTACATAATACGGTCTGTTTTCCCAGTTGCACATCTCCGAACTCCATAAAGAAGTCGATCATTTTAGGATCGCTTTCTGCGATTGGGATAATCTCTAATAAGCGAAGATATCTCGGTGGATTAAAGAAATGCGTTCCGCAAAAATGTTGTTTAAAATCTGCCGAACGTCCTTCGGCTAACAAATGAATTGGGATACTCGAAGTATTGGAACTTACCAGACTCCCTGCCTTTCGGTATTCATCTACTTGAGCAAATATGTGCTGTTTGATATCGAGGCGCTCAATAACTACTTCAATAATCCAATCGGCATCTGCTATAGCCTTAAAGTCATCTTCAAAATTTCCAGTTTTGATTCTATTGACATATGACTTGCTGTACAAAGGCGCAGGTTTCGACTTGATGGCAGCTTGTAAAGCGGCATTCGCTATTTTATTTCTTTCCTGAGGAAGGTTTGCCTTTTTGGGATCCAAATCGCGCGGAAGGATGTCCAACATCAGAACTTCCATTCCTACATTGGCTAAATGACAGGCGATGCCAGAACCCATTACCCCGGAGCCTAAAACAACTACTTTTTTTATCCTAAAACTCATGTGTGTTAATTTGATGTACGAATCTAATTAAAAAAATGACACGGTGTCATTTTTTTTGTACCTTTCGTCAAAATTATAATACAAATGAGCATAGAAAACATCGTATCCCAGTTCGAACAAAGAGCTGCATCTGCAGCCCCCATTGGTGGAACTTTAAAATTTGTAGTTGACGACCAACCCATTGTTATCGATGGTACCGGAGATCAAAATACCGTAAGCGCAGCCGAAGCAGAAACCGACTGTACCATCAGTTTAAGCGTCGATGTACTTCAAAAATTAAGAGACGGTGAGCTCAATCCCATGATGGCAGTGATGGGAGGTCAAATAAAGATTTCTGGAGATATGGGCTTAGCTATGAAAGTCCAATCCCTAATGGGTTAAAATTCCAGCACTTCGACTACAGCCTCTGAGCTGTATTCTATTGTTACAGCTAAACGTTTAAGATCGGCATTCATTTTCGCAAAATGGGTGCCGTTTTTCCATTCCAGATATATCTGATGTGTTCCACTCGGATGCCATGTTAAGTCTCCATCAAAAGCCTCGTGGGTATTGCGCAATCGCAAGAGTGACAATTGCATCTGAACCACTGGCAGGCTCAGGGAATGCTCCACTGCTTCTAAAGATAGATTGGTTCGGTTGATTTCTTTATGTCCGCCACTTCCGGCACGATCTGCTGCTGCATAATCGTTTTTTCCTACAAACAAATCCAAGTACCAGACCTGTGGTATTCCCGGCATAAATACTTGGAGGGCTCTAGCCATCAACATTTTTTGATCGTCTTCTCCCAAAGCACTATAAAAAGTGGCGTTGATTTGGTAGTACGACAGTTTATTTCCATCGGCATCATAGATGTTTTTGAGTCGTCCACCTCTTTGCAGAACACGATCCATTACAGCATCGATTTGTTCGGCCGACAAAAGTCCGGGCTGATAGTGTCCATCGATTTCCTTTCCATTGAGATCCAAGACCGGAATCCCGTCGTGACACCCCAGCATATGTACAGTCCGATATCCTTTGGCTAAAATCTCCTCTACCCAAGAGCGCAAGGCTCGATGATCGGATTCTTCAAGGGTATGCAACACCAATCCTGGAAAGAAAAAATCGTAGATGGCATGTCCAGCTTCCGCCAGCTGATCGTGTAAGTGTGCTCCGTATTCTGCATGAATCTCTGGCAGAATTGCCATTTTATTTTGATCGGCAATTGCTCGGATGCGTTCCAAATAGTCCCAAGTCCCAGGCGCGTTAAAAAAGTTGGTTCGACCAATCTCTTTATGCAAATAGGCGAAGGCATCTAAACGCAATAAACGACAGCCATATCCACTTAACTTTTCAAGGGTTTCTTTATAAAAATCCCAAACCATGGGCGATTCAGCATTGACGTCCATCTGCCCCAGATAGGTGCATTTTTGACGAAGAAGTCGAATCACTTTAGTACGATCGTTAGGCTCCAAATCAAAATCTATCGATGTAGGGTCCTCTCCCGCTGCAATGGATTGGCGTATCTGTTCTTCAAGGGGAGTCGCCAAAGATGCTGCTATCCCTAGTGCCGTTATTTCATCCAGATCCAAGGGAGTAAAGACTATTTTCTGATAAAAAGTATTCCAGTATACTTTTTCGCTCCCATCGGGAAGAACAATCTTCAAGACGGGAAAACCTGGCTTACGCATAAATAAGCGATTCAGATATTCGGCCTTGGGCACAACAACGCCATCTTCGGCCACTGTGCCATGATCGTTCCAAAAAGTATTCCAATCGATAAAAAAATCTTTGTAGGCAGAATGCTCGCCCTGCTGCAATACATCCTGAAATTGTGGAGATGCAACCGACAAATGGTTTAAAACTATATCCAACTTGAGCTCTATGCCCATAGCCTGAAGTTCTTCTAGGTCTTTGGGACTAACAAGAGCTTCGTTTAGGTTGTAATCGATCACTGAAAATCCACGATCTAGATCGCTGTTAAAAAGCGTCGGCAGGATATAAAAAACCGAAAAAACATCTGAAAATTCGGATTTCTGTAAAACCTGAACGATATCTGAAAGACGACTTCCAATACTATCAGGATAGGCGTTAAGCATAACACCCTTGGGTAAATCCATGGCCGAATTTAAATTGTTGTTTTGCATGGTCTAAAACAATAATTGAGGAGCATCCTTCGGCAGATGTCCTAAGTTCTGAAGTTTAAGTACAGCTGTTTTTTGAGCGAACTCTAAACAGTCTAACCAAGAGTATTTTTGTAAGAATCCATATAAAAAGCCAGACCAAAAGGCATCTCCGGCTCCGGTTACATCCACCACTTGTGGAAGGGGTTCTGCCGCTAAAAATATAGGAGACTGCCCTTTGTGGGAGAGTTTTACACCACGACTCCCTAAAGTCAAGCATAGAGTTTCGACCCCCAACTGATGGAAATATTCGAACACCTCTGCATGTCCCATCGGTTTTTGAAAAATACGTTCTACATCTACTTCACTGATCTTAACCAATGGGTTCCATTGGGCATAGGTCTTAATAATCTCTTGAACTGAAGTGGTACTGGACCAGATGGGAGCTGCATAATTGAGATCTATACTTAAACGACAGCCCAACTGAAAGGCTTCTTCCGCCTTTTTAAGCAGGGTGGCTTGTGCGGGTTGCTGACTTAAAGCAAAACAAGTGGTATGGAAAATTTTGGATTGCTCAAGAAGCGATTGAGGAATACTTTCTTCCAAAATTTGGCTATCCGCTTGTCGGAAAGAAATGAACTCGGGGGTTTCTTCAGATTTTGAAACAACAATTACCGAGGTGGCCTTCGAATCTTGCTCTACGATTCTGCTCGTGTCGATCCCGGCTGCATTCAATTGCTGTCGTGCGAAAACTCCAAACCCATCTGCACCTACACTACCTATCAAGACTACGTTTAATCCTAATCGGCTCGTATTGATGGCGACATTGGTGGGAGATCCTCCTAAGAGTTTTTGAAAAGATTTCGTCTTTTTTAAGGACGCTTTCTCCTGACCAATCAGGTCAATTAAAACCTCTCCAACACATAAAATATCATTCAACTCCTGCGTATTTTAGGTAGGCAATGTACAAAAGACATTTGTAACTTTTAAAAGACGAAATAAGTTCATCATCCTACTGTTAAATTTTATAGATCTTAAAAATTCAAAAGCCTTATGAAATAAGGATCCAAAGAGCAAAAAACAACCAAAGTCCCGTCTGCCAATAGGCAGAAAATAAAAATTGAGGCCTCCGGGTCTGTACCCTACTCGACATATAGCTAACTCCCAAAAAAACCAGCAGGGCTTGTAGGATAAAAAGACCTCCCAAAACACTTAACTGCAATGCTTTGGACCAAGTTTCATGAAATAGAAACTGGGGTAAAAATCCCAAAAAGAAGATAAAAACCTTTGGATTGGTCAAATTCATAATAAAGCCTGTAAGCCAACCTTTAAAATGAACCGTTTTACTGGGGGTGGAATATTTAGAATTCCAAGCTTTATATGCGAGAAATAAAAAGTAGGATACCCCAAAAATCTTAATCCCCAAGATTAAAGAAGGAAAGGTATCTAACAATACGCCCAAACCTGTAGCCACCAATAGGGTATGGATTACAAGTCCAGTACATAAACCTAAAGCCAAACGGAACCCCATTTTCCAACCACGTTCAAGGGATATGTGTATCACCATCAACAAATCTGGGCCTGGAGCAACCGTCACTAAAAAGGAACTCCAAACAAACAACAATAAAAGACTTGTATTCATGATAAAAATTGAGAACGAATTAAAACAAACTATCGAATAAACGCATCTAAGTCATATCCTGTAATGGAAGGATTCGCACCTGCCGATGCCGCCACCAAAGCCCCCATAGCACAAGCCCGTTGCAGATATTCTTGAGGTGTTCTCCCTCGAAGGAATCCCTCCACAATCGTTGCCAAAAATGAATCCCCAGCCCCAACGGTGTCGATCACTTCCACCGCAAATCCGCTCTGAGAAAAAAGCTCCCCCCCGCTTAAAAAAAGGGCTCCTTCGGCCCCAAGCGTTACACAAATATGGGTGGTTTTTGTCTGCTGAGCCATCCCTCGCATTCTCTCCTCCAATGAGCCTTCTGGAAAACCCATTTGAATAGAGAGTTCTATAAGTTCATGGTCATTAAACTTAATCAGGTCGGCTTTCGACATCAGTTTTTTCAGAATTTTCAGATCTGTAAAAGGAGGTCTAAGATTTACATCGAAAACTTTAAAGATATCCGCTTCGAGTAAGTGGAATAGGGTTTCTCTGGAGTGAGTATTTCGACAAGCCAAACTTCCATAAACGAGCATGTCCGATTCTTGAACGGCTCGGCTACTTTCTGCTGTCATTTGAATATAATCCCAAGCGGCAGGCGATTCAATGGTATACGAAGCTCCTCCATGGGCATCTAAAGTCACCTGTACTTGCCCTGTAGGATACTGATCACTTTTTTGGATGCTTTCGCCTGGAAAATTAAGCTGGTTCAATTCTTCCAGCAGTTGCTTTCCAAGGGCATCGTTTCCTATACAACTCATCAGAAAAGATTCTATCCCAAAGGACCGGAGGCGTTGAGCTACATTAAAAGGGGCCCCGCCTAGAACTTGATGGTTGGGAAAAATATCCCAAAGAATCTCCCCAAAACAGATTACTTTTTTCATGGATGCTGCGAAAGATCTATCTCAAAAATTTCGAGGGCTACTATATCTACTATTTCTTTTGAAGTTGCAATTGAAAGCTGATCCATAGGGGCTTGCGGGAAAAAAATGGAAGTCATTGGACTGAGACCTTCATCCCAAAAAATCTCTATAGATGTTTTATCGATTAAAACTCGAGCCTGAATGCTGTCCTGTGTCGTCAATCTCGGAGCTATGGCCGCTTGATCGGCAAAGCTGGGAGAAAAGTCTACTATCCCAGAAGTCTTTCGATCCAGGAAAAATTGGTTTTGCTCGACATCAAACCCCCAATCTACTCGATTGCCCTTGGCAGAAGTCATTGAAAACTTTAACTGTCCGCTTTGGGGCTTTACAAAGCTTATTCGAAGTTCTGCAGGAAAACGAACAGGCTGCTGCCATGGTTTTTGTGGAGTAATTTTTATCAAACCTTCTTTAAAAAGAGACTTCTGATAGGCTTGAAGTTCTTCAACGGGTTGTGAAATCAGACGATAACTGGAGTCCAGGGGTTTCAGACTAAGTTCGCGCGCAATCGTCATAGCACTCCGCCAGCCTTGGGTGGGAACTTTGGTTGCATATTCCCAATTGGACATCCACCCTATCAGCAAACGATTGCCGGATGGGCGTTGGATATTTTGCCAACTAACTCCTGCATAGTTGTCCTTACCAAAATCCATCCAAAAATTCTTTTTGGATTTCAACTCTTGTTCAAAGTGGGGATCCATCCGAAAGTGAGTCCCATCAAAGTCACCTACAAAATATTGAGTGGCACTACCACTGGCCAGTGAATTTCTTGAGTTGCTCACCAGCAACACATATTTCTGTTGTTCTTCCCCGGCCACAGGAAGCGGAAAAAGATCCGGACATTCCCAAACAGCGTCATGGTTTCCAGCATGTTTACCAAAAGAAGAAAGATAAGTCCATTCTTTTAGGTCCGGAGATCCATAGATCATTACTTGATCGTGAGCCGCCAAAACCATTACCCATTTTTGAGTTGCTTCGTGCCAAAAAACTTTTGGGTCTCTAAAGTCTCGAATATTTGGATTGGCTATAACCGGATTACCGCTGTATTTCGTCCATGTTAACCCTTGATCCAAAGAATAAGCGATGCTTTGAGATTCTACATCGACCTGCTCAGCGATTTCTTTTTCCATATCGTGGTGGGTAAACATGGCTACAATCGGAATTGTTCCATCCGTCCCAAAGCCCGAAGTATTCTGATGATCTACAACGGCACTTCCCGAAAAAATATAACCTAAAGAATCGGGATAAAGGGCTATGGGTTTTTCCTCCCAGTGGATCATATCTCGACTTTCAGCATGCCCCCAATGCATGGGACCCCAAACATTTTTATCGGGATAATGCTGAAAATATAAGTGATATTTCCCTTCGAAATAAAACATTCCGTTGGGGTCGTTCATCCAATTAGACTTTGGAGTAAAATGAAATTCAGGCCGGTACAAGGCTTCTTCATCAACACTGTCTTGGGGATTTGAAGAAGGCTTTGATTGAAATGTACACCCCAGAAAGCCCAGAGTTGCAGCGATTACTAAGAGGGCTAAAAGCGGTTTGGATTGTATGTGTTTCATAGACTTCAGTTTTGGAGATTTTGGCTGAGTTGTTCCAAAGACACCCCCTTGGTTTCGGGCATATAGAAATAGACAAAAGCCAGTTGAAGCACCATCATAAAAGCAAAAATCCCAAAAACAGCTCCAGCGCCGATGGTTGAAAATAACACAGGAACCATTGAAGGGATCACTGCTGCCAATACCCAATGGACGGAGGTTCCAAAAGACTGGCCTGAACTGCGAAGATGATTCGGGAAAATTTCAGATATAAACACCCATATCACAGCTCCCTGCCCAATGGCATGGGCTGCAATAAACATAAATAAAAAGACAGGAAGAGAAAATCCACCCCAATCCAAAGTAAATGACGTGGCGATTAGACTTAAGGAAATAATATATCCAAGGGATCCGAGATACATCAAAATCTTTCGCCCAACCCGGTCAATCAAGTTTATTCCTAGTAGGGTAAATACTAGATTAATAAAGCCAATCCCAACGCTACTCAACAAGGCTGTACTCTCGCCGAGTCCTCCGGCTTCAAATATTCGTGGAGCGTAATACAAAAAGGCATTGATTCCCGAAAACTGATTAAAAAAGGCGATAAAGAAAGCTAAGGCTAAGATGTATCGATATTTAGGGTCGGTTATGCGCTCTTGTGTGGGAGCATTATTCCTTTCGGTATCGATTTCTTGAACCAAAGCATCCACTTCTGCCGGGGAATACACTTCTGCAAGTATATTCTGGGCGTTCTCTGTATCCCCTTGCAGATAAAGCCATCGAGGACTTTGAGGAATCCTCAAAGCCAAAAGGGTATAGATCAGTGCTGGAAGGGCTTCGATCCCTACCATCCAACGCCATGCATTTTCGCCCAAACCACTACAAGCGTAATTGGAAAAAAAAGCGACCAGAATTCCAAAAACAATATTGAATTGGTATAGCCCAACAAAGCGACCTCGATCCTTAGCAGGAGCAATTTCGGAAATATAGGCGGGAGCTGCTACCGTAGATGCTCCCACTCCTAAACCACCTAAAAATCGGAAAAATGCAAAAGTATAGGGGTCGTTCGCAGATGCCGATCCGAGGGCCGACACCGTATAGAGTACTCCGATCCAAAACAAGGTTTTTTTACGTCCCAAACGATCGGTTGGGATTCCCCCAAAAAGCGCACCCACTACAGTGCCCCATAGGGCCATGGCAATCACTACCGTTCCGTGAAATAGGTCGGACGAATTCCATAGTTTTTGAAGGGCTTGGTCGGCACCAGAAATTACAACGGTATCAAAACCAAAAAGAAATCCTGCCAGTGCGGCCACTAAGGACCAATTGTAAATTTTTTTCATGGATAATTAATCTTTATATACCCTACTCTCCCAAGGACGAAGTTTCAAAGCATGATCCGTTGGATAATTCCCAAAGACCTGATTCGTTTGAGGTTTAAAATGTTCAGGGAGGGGCTGTTGCTGGTCACTAAAATTATGAATGACCCAAAAACTTCCGTTGGCATCCCACCTACGATAGGCAAAAAGATGCAGATCATCGGGAGCTAAATCCTGATAGTCGCCATATACAAGGGTAGGGTTTGCTTTACGAAAAGCAATGGTTTTTCGATAAAAATGCAGAATGGATTGGGGGTCCTCCTCTTGAGCCGAAACGTTTAGGGTGGTATAATTTGGGTTTAAGGGGATCCATGGAGTTCCAGAGGTAAATCCGGCATTGTTTTCCCCATTCCATTGCATAGGCGTCCGGGCATTGTCTCGGCTTTGCCAGTGTACCGCCTTTAGGAACTGATCCATATCCTTGCCCGCAGCTTCGGCAGCTTTCCAAGCATTTCGAGTTTCGACATCGTCATAGGCTTCAATGCTATCGTGGGTAATATTGGTCATTCCTATTTCGTCTCCTTGATATACATAAGGCGTTCCGCGAAGAGTCATCAGTAAAAGCACCAACAGTTTGGCGGATTCCTGATGATATTGTCCATCGTTTCCAAAACGAGAGACGATACGCGAAAAATCGTGATTCCCTAAAAAGATACTATTCCACCCATCGGCAGCTAGTGCCGCATCCCATTGACTGAAAATTTCTTTAAATCGGACAAAATCCAAAGGCACGGGGTCGTATTTCCCGTCGGGTCCGAAGTCTATAGTTAAATGGTCGAAATGAAAAACCATATCCAACTCTTTTGCAGCTGCAGAAACATATCGAGGTCCGTGTTCTAGATTTACTCCAGGGCCTTCCCCCACCGTAACAATATCGTATTGAGACAAGACCTCCCGATTCATTTCATTTAAAAACTCATGAATCCTTGGCCCATTGGCATAGATCTGCTCCATCACATCAATAAAGGGCATTTCTTGGGGAGTGTCTGCAAACTCCAAACGTTTGGAGATCAAAGAGATAACATCCATCCGGAAACCATCGACTCCTTTAGCCAACCAAAAATCAACTATGTCATAAATCTCTTGTCGGACCTTAGGGTTTTCCCAGTTCAGGTCGGGTTGCTTTTGGGTATAGAGATGTAAAAAGTATTCTTCGGTTGCAGCATTCCATTTCCAAGCACTTCCACTAAAAACAGATTGCCAATTGTTGGGAGGACTATCGGGGGTTCCCGACTTCCAGATATAATAATCGTGATAGGGATTTTCGCGGCTCTTTTGGGCCTGCTGAAACCAATGGTGTTCATCGGAAGAATGATTGGCCACCAGATCCATCAGCAACTTTAGTCCTCGAGCATGCATGGCTTCTAAAAGCCGATCAAAAGCCGGATTGCCGCCAAAATCAGCGCTGATTTTACGGTAATCGGATATGTCATATCCATTATCGTCGTTAGGGGATTCATAGACCGGACACAACCAGATCATATCCACCCCTAAAGATTGGATATAGTCTAGGCGATCGATGATGCCTTGAATATCGCCCAATCCATTCCCTGTAGAATCCTGAAAGGAACGCGGATAGATCTGATAAACCACGCCTTCTTTCCACCAATTTTTTGCCATAAGACTAAATTAAAACAATAAATAATACAAGAATACATGCCAATAACAAGCCAGCCCACAGCAGATAATTTTGAACCCAACCGCTAGTCTCATTGTCTTGATGAATCAATTCTTTATGGTAGGTATATTGTTCGATAACATTTTGTGCTGGAGGAGCTTTCATTCGGCTACACACCACAAAAATCAGGGCCGAAACGCCTACTACCACTCCTGCGGTAATCGTAAAATGAAGGGACCAAAAGCCCAGTTGTTGCAACCCAAAAAGTAAGATACCTAAGAGAGTACCCCACAACAGGGTCATAAAAGCCCCAAAGCCATTCCCTTTTTTGTCAAAAACCCCTACCAAAAACAACACCACTACTGGAGGAACAAAAATGGTATACATCTGTTGGAGGTACATCCAAATACCGTCGAAATATTGAATCATGGGAGCCCATAGGGCCGCCAAAAGCATCAATATAAAAGTTGTTATTTGACCATAACGGACAATTTGTTGTGCACTCAATTGAGGATTGTTGGGCCGAATAAAGTCCATCACCACCAAAGTAGAGGAAGAGTTTAGAGTTGAGTCTACACTAGACATGATGGCCGAAATGAGTCCTGCCAATACAAGCCCTACCAAGCCAACGGGAAGTGCTCGAGTGACCATAGTGGGATAAACCATATCGGGATTGTCAATCCCTGTATAGATAGACATCGCCATAGCGCCCGGAACCACAATAATAAATAGTGGGATCAGTTTTAAAAAACCTCCCAAAAGGACTCCCCAACGGGCATTTTTAAGGTCTTTGGCACCCAAAACACGTTGGACGATATACTGGTTGGTGGACCAATACCAAAAACCCAACAAGGGTACACCCAAAAACAATCCGGGCCATGGTAAGGTGGAATCCCCTAGGGGTCGATAGATCGAAAAATGTCCTTGAGGCGCCGACTCCAATACTTGAGTCCAAGAAAAATCGATCTTTTCAAATAAAATATACGTCAGGATAAGGCTCCCCACGATCAAAACAATGGCTTGTAAACTGTCTGTATACACCACTGCTTTTAAGCCTCCAAAAGCCGTATATACCCCTGCAAAAAGAGCCAAGGCTAGTGTCGTTTGCCAAATGATAAGCCCGGGAAAAAAAGTCTTTAAGACAATGGCTCCGGCATAGAGCCCTCCCGCCGTTTCTACCAAAATACTCGTTAGAATGGTAACTACCGAAAAGAATACCTGCGAGCGGCGGTCGAAACGCTTCCCTAAAAACTCGGGAATGGTAGTGATTTTAGAATTTAAATAGAGTGGCACAAATATTAGGGCTGCCAAAATCAAGGGGATTCCCGAAATCCACTCATATACAGAAGTAACAATTCCGCTGGAATAGGCCGCTCCGGTCAGGCCAATAATGGTGGAACTCGAAATATTTGAGGCAAAAAGCGATAGGCCAATTACGCCCCAGCCAAAAGTCCGACCACCCAAAAAGAGGTCCTCACTGGTCTTGGTTTTTCGGGAGACCCAAAAACCCAATCCAAGGACAATTAAAAAATAAAATACGATTACCCCTAAGTCTATAGTGCTGATTTGTGCTTCCATCACTTCGTTTAAATTCTGAGCTTAATATACTAGAATTTTTGTTTTGGAATTCTAATTGACCTAGGGGGTAACAATCAAAATAATGACGGTTTTTAAAAAATAATTCGTGCGCTGGGAAAGAAACAGTCTAGAATAAAAAAACCCTTAACAATCAAAAGACTGTTAAGGGCTATGGTACTCGAGGCGGGACTTGAACCCGCACGACCGCAATGGTCATTGGATTTTAAGT
>WTJH01000036.1 GCA_011524915.1 Flavobacteriales bacterium
TTTAAACCGAATTAAACCTCCATATAACATCAATGCCTTGTCCCAAGCCGAAGGCCTTGCCTGCCTAAAAGATCGTAAAAAGAGAGATACTCACATTAAAACGATACTCGAAGAAAGAGGTCGTATGGAATTGTTTTTCAATGATCTAAATTTCGTAAAAAAAATATTTAAATCCGATGCTAATTTTATTTTAATGCGGGTAGACGACGCCCAAAGGCGCTATCAGCAATTTTTAGAGGCCGGAATAGTCCTGCGAAACAGATCCCGTCAATTGCATTGCGAAAACACAGTCCGAATCAGCATTGGGACACCGCAAGAAAATTCAAAATTGATGGAGGTTTGCAAACAATTGGACCTAAGCTAAGTTTTAAAATCATGAAAAAAGTATTATTTATAGATCGCGATGGAACTCTGGTAGAAGAACCTCCAGTAGATTATCAATTGGATGCTTTTGAAAAGCTAAAATTTTTACCGGGTGTATTCGAGTTCTTAAAACGCATTGTTGTCCAAGCCGATTATGAATTGGTAATGGTCACCAACCAAGATGGGCTAGGAACGGATAGTTTTCCTGAAGACGATTTTTGGCATGTTCACAATTTGATCCTCGAGACTTTTAAAGGGGAAGGGATTCGGTTCAGTAAAGTTCTAATTGACCGCAGTTTTCCGGAAGATCAGCTTCCCACACGAAAGCCTGGAGTTGGGATGCTCACGGATTATATCAATAACCCCAATTATGACTTGGCTAATTCTTGGGTCATAGGCGATCGGGATACAGATCTGGAGTTGGCTCAAAATTTAGGGGCTAAAGGAATTAAAATCACTGAAGAAATCCCCTCAAACAGTACGTCTAACGCCAGTTATTGTAAGGATTGGGCAGATATTTATCAGCTTTTGAACCGTGTAGAACGTTCTGCAAATATTCAACGAAAAACACATGAAACGGAGATCGATATAAGGCTTAACCTCAATGGCACAGGCCAAAGTTCGATCCATACAGGGATCGCTTTTTTCGATCATATGCTGGACCAGTTGGCACGTCATGGGCATGTGGATTTAGACATCCAAGTCAAAGGTGATTTGGAAGTGGACGAACACCACACCATAGAAGACACTGCTATAGCCTTAGGAGAAGCTTTTTCTCAGGCCTTGGGTAACAAATTAGGCATTGAACGATATGGCTTTGCTTTGCCGATGGACGACTGTAAAGCCCAGGCACTGATCGACTTTGGAGGACGTTCCTGGCTGGTTTGGGAAGCCGACTTTCAAAGAGAGATGATCGGAAAAATGCCTACAGAAATGTTTATGCACTTTTTTAAATCCTTTGCCGATGGGGCGAAGGCCAATTTAAATATCCGTGCCGAAGGGCAAAACGAACACCATAAGATAGAAGCTATCTTTAAAGCCTTTGCCAAAGCGATTAAAATGGCTGTCCGACAAGACCCCGAACGAATGATTCTTCCCTCCACTAAAGGTATGCTCTAATGGAAGTTGCTATAGTCGATTATGGTGCTGGTAATGTTCAGAGTGTTCAATTTGCGTTGGATCGCCTTGGAGTTCAAAAGTATACTTTAACACAAGATCCGGACCAGATTCGAAAGGCCGACAAAGTTATTTTTCCGGGACAAGGGGCTGCAGCGGCAGCTTTGGAAAAACTAGATCAGCTCGAACTTACGGAAGTTTTAAAAGGCTTAACACAACCCATTTTAGGAATCTGTTTAGGGATGCAGCTCTTTTGCTCCTTTTCGGAAGAAGGTAACACGCCTGGATTAGGGGTTTTTCCGATGAAAGTGCAGCGCTTTCCTCAAAGGGTGAAGCAACCCCAGATGGGATGGAATACGATTGGAAAACTGGATTCTCCCTTGTTTAAAGATATACCCGAAAATGCATATATGTATTTGGTCCACAGCTATTATGTTGCTCTTGCAGCAGAAACAGTAGCTACAGCAACCTACGGACTGGAATACAGTGTTGCCATTCAAAAAGATAATTTCTTTGGAGTACAATTTCATCCGGAGAAAAGCGGTCCTCAGGGCCAACAAATTTTAAGCAACTTTTTAAACCTATAATCCCATGCGAATTATCCCTGCTATTGATATCATCGATGGAAAATGTGTTCGATTAACGCAAGGCGATTACGAACAGAAAAAAGTATATGCCGACGATCCTCTGGAAATGGCACGGGCTTTTGAAGATCATGGCGCCCAGTATTTACACGTGGTAGATTTGGATGGAGCCAAAGCCCAATCGATTGTCAACTACCGTATTTTGGAACGTATAGCTTCTAAAACCCACTTAAAAATTGACTTTGGCGGAGGATTAAAATCCAACGAAGACCTTCGGATCGCCTTTGAGTCTGGCGCAGATCAAATTACAGGCGGAAGTATAGCGGTTAAAAATGCGGCTGTTTTTGAGCAGTGGATTGAAACCTACGGAGCATCCAAAATCATTTTAGGTGCCGATGCCAAACATGGAAAAATTGCCACCAATGGATGGTTAGAGGTGTCCGAGCTTGAAGTAAATTCATTTATCGAAACCTATCACGCCAAAGGAATTTCTTATGTGGTGTGTACCGATATCGAACAAGACGGGACTTTGGAAGGTCCGAGTATAGGTCTCTATCAAAAGATTCTACAGCAAACGCCAAAGGTTAATTTAATTGCTTCTGGAGGCGTTTCAGGACTGTCGGACTTGGACCAACTTCAAAAAATTGGCTGTGAGGCTGCTATCGTAGGTAAAGCGATTTATGAAGGGCATATCAGCCTTAAAGCACTTGAAAAATATATAGTCGATAGCCAATGAGTTGGGAAGTTGAACTAAAGAAAAATGCCCGCTATCGATTAGAAGAATGTTGGCGGATGCTCGAACTGAGTTTTCAAGATTTGGATCCAGAGCTCTTATGGAAACGCCCCAATAGCCAGTCCAATAGTTTGGGAAATCAGCTTTTGCATATGCGTGGAAATTTAGGGCAATATATTTGGTCTACTTTGGGGCAACATCCTGATATTCGGGATAGAGAGGCAGAATTTAGCGCCCAGGAAGGGGATTTTGAAACTTTGTGGAAGGAGCTGCAGCACACCCTGACAAAAAGCTTAGCAGTCATCGAACAGGCCTCTTGCAGTCAACTCCTAGCCACCTACCAAGTTCAGGCCTATCAACTTTCGGGTATTGGCTTAATTTTGCATGCCGTAGAACATTTTTCTTATCATACCGGACAAGTGGCTTTTTGGATCAAAAACCTCACCAATCGCCCCTTAGACTTTTATAAGGATATCGATTTAAATCAAAAACATCGCTAATGTTAACCAAAAGAATCATCCCTTGTTTAGACATCAAAGACGGTAGGACCGTTAAAGGGGTCAATTTTGTAAACCTGCGCGATGCAGGAGATCCAGTTGAACTGGCTGCACAGTATGCTCGAGCCGGAGCAGATGAGTTGGTTTTTTTGGATATCTCCGCTACAGAAGAAAAACGAAAAACCTTGGCCCAGCTGGTCTATCAGGTGGCCCAAGTCTTGGATATTCCATTTACAGTGGGTGGAGGCATTAGTGCAGTAGAACACGTGGAAACCCTTTTACACAACGGAGCAGATAAAGTTTCGGTAAATTCTGCTGCGTTTAGAAATCCAGAATTAATCGATCAGATTGCACATAAGTTTGGAAGTCAATGTTTGGTCGTAGCCATCGATGCCCGCCAGATAGAGGAGGAGTGGATTGTTCATTTGGTAGGAGGAAAACAACCCACCAC
Source organism: Flavobacteriales bacterium (assembly GCA_011524915.1). Taxonomy (GTDB): domain Bacteria; phylum Bacteroidota; class Bacteroidia; order Flavobacteriales; family Flavobacteriaceae; genus WTJH01. The sequence continues at coordinate 3,745 of WTJH01000036.1, forward strand.
CAGAGGGCTGTTCGACTGGGCACAGGAGGTGGCCCAAAGAGGAGCGGGTGAGATTTTATTTACTTCCATGGATCACGATGGAACCAAAAACGGGTTTGCGAATCAGGCATTAGCACAGTTGAGTGAGCTGGTAAACATTCCTATAATTGCTTCTGGAGGAGCCGGAAAACCCGAACATTTTTCGGATACCTTCCAGCAGGGTAGTGCAGACGCCGCCCTAGCTGCTAGTGTATTTCACTTTGGTGAAATTGATATCCCAGAACTCAAAGTATATTTACAAAACCAACAAATCCCCATGCGGATATGAAAGCTAACTTTAATAAATCTCCAGACGGTCTTTTACCGGCCATCGTACAAGATGCAAGCACCCAAAAAGTATTGATGTTGGGTTATATGAATGCTGATGCATTGGAACAAACCCAAAAAACAAAACAAGTTACCTTCTTTAGTCGTTCCAAAAAACGCTTATGGACCAAAGGAGAGGAGAGTGGAAATTTCCTAAGTCTAGTAGATATCCAGCTCGATTGTGATTTAGATACTTTTTTGATTCAGGCAGATCCCCAAGGACCTACCTGCCACAAGGGGTCCGATACCTGCTGGAATGACAACAACAGCCCTACTTATGGGTTTTTATCTCGTCTAGAATCTACCATCCAAGACCGTCAAGAAAACCCTTCGGAAAAAAGCTATGTCAGTAGTTTGTTTCAAAAAGGGATCAATAAAATCGCACAAAAGGTGGGGGAAGAAGCCGTAGAAACAGTAATCGAGGCCAAGGACTCCAATGACGATCTTTTCCTCAATGAAAGTGCTGATCTCCTTTTTCATGTGTTGATCTTACTTCGAGCCAAAGGTTTTAGTTTAGACGATGTGGTTCAAGTGCTTCAAAACAGAGAACGATAGACAACTAGACTGGGATAGATTTTGTACTTTAGAACAATGCTATCTAAAGATATATACACCTTTTTTAGTGATTTAGAACAAAACAATTCTCGAGAGTGGTTTGCAGATCACAAGCCTAGGTTTAAAGCCTTAGAGGCTGAAGTTAAAGCCTTGGGGGACCGCGTGGTTTCTGAATTGCAAAGTTCCGATCAAGTAGAGAAAATGAAGCTCTTCCGCATCTATAGAGATGTACGCTTTTCCAAAGACAAATCCCCTTATAAAACCCATTTCGGGATGGCTTTTCATCGGTTAAAGCCCGAATTCAGGGGCGGATACTATGTCCATATCAAGCCGGGAGACAGTTTTTTGGCCGTGGGCTTTTGGGATCCCAACAAAGAAGACCTGTTGCGCCTGCGTAAAGAAATTGAAATGGACGCCTCGGAATTGAGAACTATTTTAAACGATTCTGAGCTGCAAAAGGTTTGGGGAGATTTAACGGGAGAGGAAGTTAAAACGGCTCCCAAAGGTTTTTCTAAAGAACATCCGGATATTGACTTAATCAAGAAAAAACAATTTTTGTTTATCCGAAAACTCTCATCTTCAGAGGTTTTTAGTTCTGACTTTGAATCTTTAATTACAGATTCATTTAGAGCGATCCGTCCTTTTTTTGATTATTGTAGTAGTGTACTTACGACCGATTTAAACGGAGAATCTCTCCTGAATTAAAACCGATGTCGCTTCCCTATTTTATGAATTGGAGCAGTGGAAAGGATGCTGCCTTAGCCTTATATTATCTTTCGCAGTCTCCAGACCATAGATGTCAAACGCTGCTTACCAGTATCAGTTCTCAATACCAAAGGGTTTCTATGCATGGCCTGCGCCGCGAATTGCTGGAAGCCCAAGTTCAAGCCCTCGATCTTCCCTTAAAAATCATGGAATTGCCTCAAGACGCTTCTATGGAAGACTATGATCGTATTTTAAAGGAAACGGTAGGGGATTTACAATCAGAAGGAGCTCAAGCGGCCGCTTTTGGTGATATTTTTTTGGAGGATTTAAGGAGCTACCGCGAAAATCAATTGAAAACTGTTGGAATTCAGGCGCTTTTCCCCTTGTGGAAAAAAGACACAACCGAATTGATTCACAACTTTGTAGAGCTCGGCTTTGAAGCCCTAGTGCTGTGTTTAAACGAAACCAAATTGCCTCCAGAATTTCTGGGTCGTACCATTGATTTAGATTTTTTAAAAGAGCTTCCCAAATACGTAGATCCCTGCGGGGAAAATGGAGAATTCCATACGTTTTGCTATAAAGGGCCTATTTTCCATAGGGCTGTTGACTTCAA
>WTJH01000156.1 GCA_011524915.1 Flavobacteriales bacterium
ATACCGATTCCCAAACCCTTTCGTTAAGCGGGCAAATTTTGACCATTTCGGCCGGAAATAGTGTGACGCTAGCCAATACCAATACAGATACTCAAACCCTAGCGGCCAATCTCAACGGCACCGACCTACGTTTACAAATCACCGGAAGCAGTACCCAAACCGTTGGCTTGAGTTCTTTAGCCAATACCGATTCCCAAACCCTTTCGTTAAGCGGGCAAGTCTTGACTATTTCGGCCGGAAATAGTGTGACGCTAGCCAACACCAATACGGATAGTCAAACATTAGACGATGTTACTTCGGAGGGGAATACCACCACCAACGGTATCACAGTAGGAGACCTCAATACTACAGGAACAACAACAATAGGGGATACCAGTTCGGATGCCGTAGTTTTTAATGCCAAAGTATCCACATCTATACTGCCCATCAATGCAACGCGCTCCCTAGGGGACGCCTCCAATTACTGGCAGAAACTATACATCAAAGACATACAGGGCGATGCCAGTGAAAATCCGCCTATCAGCTTTAGAATTGGCTCTAGTTATGTGGCAGGAATAAGTACCGAAACGCTATTTGTAGGAGATTTATCGGGAACCGATTACTATAAATTCCCCTTAGGGACAGCCTCTCCAACGGCCGGACAAGTACTAACAGTTTCCACTACCACCACCGATCTATATTTTAGCACCCTTGCTACCCTTCCCCCATCGGTCAATGATGGGGCCAGCCTGCGCTGGAATCTTTCTAGCTTGGAATGGGAACCCTCCACAGACTTTAGGATTGCTCCCGGTACAGGATTTTCTCCTGGAACAGCCCTTTGGATCAATCAATCCCTAATCCCCAGCAGTACCGCTCTCAATATTGGACAATCCGGGAACGAATTCGGAACCACCTTTACCGAGGAAGTAAGAACCGACGAAAATGTCCTGACCCTCACCACAAATAGTCAAAGCGTTTATCTAAAAAGAAATTCTTTAAACCTTGTCCTCCAGACAGATGATAGTCCGATTGGTGCCGGAAACAAAAGCAATGTAGCCTTTGGGATCGAAGCCCTAAATTCATCCAGTGCGGGCGCCCTTAACAACAGTGCCTTTGGAAGTGGCGCTCTAAGAGATATCACTAATGGTCAGAACAATACTGCCGTGGGACAGTCTGCATTACGAGAACTTACCTCAGGACAACACAATACGGCCGTAGGGAATGGTGCGCTCCAAAACATTACTACGGTTTCCAAAACTACGGCCATCGGATACCGGGCTGGAAATCAGGCAGAAGGCGGGGAAAATATCGCAGTCGGGTATTCTGCTATGCTCGCCGTAGCATCCTCTTCTGGCGCCAGCAATATAGCCATTGGAAACCTCGCCATGAGATATTTAAGTTCGGGGAGTAATAATGTGGCCTTGGGACATAATGCCCTCGAGCAAGTCAGCACGGGAACCAATAATATCGCCATTGGAACTGATGCCATGGATACGCTAACCACAGGCTCTGGCAATATTGCCATTGGCGATGGTGCCGATGTAGACACCACCAACCTAACCAATGCCATCGCTATCGGCCAAAATGCAGAAGTAGAACTCAGTAATTCCATCCAGTTGGGGAACACCAGCACCACCCTCGTTCAGACCAGTGGAACACTATCCGCAACCGCTGCCAATATCGAAAATACCCTAACTGCAGACATCATCGTCGGAAGTAGTAAGGTTTCGTCTACCAATATCTCTGCAACAAATATCAGTATCGGAACCCAGCTTTCGTTTTCGAGTAATGCCTCTACCGTCCCTCCCCTACAATTAACCGCCAGTAGCCTTAACGACGGTGTGGGAGCCTTTCGGATCGATGGGTCCGAACCCGATATCTACTTAAATCAGGTGGGAGCCGATTATCATTCGACCGTAACCTTTGCCAACGACAATGTTCAAGTCAACGCCTTTGGAAAAAATAATTCGGATGATTTTTATATCACCGTTCGCCATCCCAGCCATAACAGTGGCAACTGGCGCGATGATACCTTAACCATTGACAATGCTTCTGGAAACATCACCTTGGGATACGTCCTCCGATCTACTGGAGGTGTGGTCCCCAATACCGATGAGGGAGCCAATTTAGGGTCTACCAGTAGACGATGGAAAGAGATTTTTTGTTCCAACACTGTAATCAACACCTCCGATAGACGCTTAAAACAAAATATTGTTCAACTCCCCTACGGCTTGCAAACCGTTCAGGCTTTAAAACCCGTACAGTTCGAATGGAAGAAAAATACAGGAGAAACCCACCTCGGCTTTATCGCTCAAGACATACAAGAAGAGATCCCCGAAATTGTGGTCCAAGGAAAAGACGAACAACAATTGCTGATGATGCGCCAAGCTTCGCTTATTCCTGTATTGACCAAAGCCATACAAGAACAACAAGAGCTTATTGATGCCCAACAAAAAAAGATTGAAACGCTCGAAAAACTGGTCAGCCGAATTGAACTTATAGAAGCTCAAATGCAAGATCTACAAAACGAATCCCAGCTATAGAAACCCTAGAGAAACCCTTTCCTATCTTAAAAAAGATCCGTATATTAGGATAAAGCCCCAACGCCCCTATGGAAAATTTAGCTTCCATAGCCCTAAAGCCCTTTTTAGAACCCCCTAAATCAAGGGTTGGGGAGGCTTTTGGCCTTGGGGAATGGATGGAAAACGAAATAAAAGGGGAATTATATAAACCTTTTCGCGTTCCAAAACTGTATAAATCTGGAAAAAAGAAAACGCAACTACTATAAATCAAGCAATTGCGTTTGATTGGAGTACCTTGGGTGGGAATCGAACCCACACTCTGTTGCCAGAACTGGATTTTGAATCCAGCGCGTCTACCAGTTCCGCCACCAAGGCTTGGGAGCGCAAATGTAAAGAATAAATTGAAGTATTTGAAATAAGGGAAGAAGAATAGTGGTTCCCCCGAGAATATTTATAAATTTGCACTCCATAAAAATATCGTGGATACAGCAGTAAAAATATTCTCGTGTACGCAAAGCATGGATTTGTCTAAATCTATAGCTGAGCAGTTTGGAATTCCTTTAGGTCAAGTTAATTTTTCCCGCTATAGCGATGGGGAGTTTCAACCTTCGTTTGAAGAGTCGGTTCGTGGAACACGACTATTTATCATTGGGTCTACTCATCCTTCTTCCGAAAACTTGATGGAGATGCTATTGATGTTGGATGCCGCCAAACGCGCTTCGGCCCGGCACATCACAGCTGTTATGCCCTATTTTGGGTGGGCGCGACAAGACCGCAAGGACAAACCTCGAGTTCCCATAGGGGCCAAGCTAATCGCCAAGCTTTTAGAAGCTGCTGGTGCCACTCGGATCATTACCATGGACCTCCATGCCGATCAGATCCAAGGATTTTTCGAAAAGCCTGTAGATCACTTATATGCTTCGACGATATTTTTACCCTTTGTGGAAAGCCTTCAGTTAGACAATCTAACGATTGCTTCTCCAGATATGGGTGGTTCCAAAAGAGCTTATGCCTATTCCAAGCAGTTGAGCAGCGATGTTGTCATCTGTTATAAGCAACGTGCTAAAGCCAATGTGATTTCGCATATGGAACTTATTGGGGACGTTAAAGGTAAAAACGTCATCTTGGTAGACGATATGGTCGATACGGCCGGAACCCTAACCAAAGCTGCGGACCTGATGATGGAACGCGGGGCTCTCTCGGTTCGAGCGATTTGTACGCATGCCATCCTATCCGGAAAGGCCTATGAGCGAATCGAAGAATCACAATTGGCGGAGCTGATCGTTACCGATAGTATTCCTGCCAAACAGAAATCCGACAAAATCAGAGTCTTAAGTTGTGCAAGCTTATTTGCTGAAGTGATGAAAAACGTCCACAGCAATAAATCGATTGCATCAAAATTTGTCATGTAACTCAATTAAAATCAATTATAATGAAATCAATCACGATTCAAGGATCTAAAAGAGAAAGCGTGGGCAAGGTAGCTACCAAAGCCTTACGTAATGCTGGAAGAGTTCCCTGTGTATTGTATGGCGGCGATCAGCCGGTCCATTTCTCTGCACCGGAACTTGATTTCAGCAAACTCGTTTACACGCCTAATGCACACACGGTAGTTATCGCCTTAGAAGATGGAACTTCCATCAATGCGATTCTTCAGGACATCCAATTCCACCCGGTCAGCGACAAGATTCTACATGTAGACTTCTATCAGTTGTTCGAGGACAAAGAAATTAGCTTGGATATCCCCGTTCAGATCACAGGAGCGGCTCCCGGAGTATTGAACTCTGGAGGAACTCTAAACCTGAACAAACGTAAACTTCGTGTTCGTGCCCTACCGGCCAACCTACCCGACTATGTTGTGGTAGACATCAGCCAGTTGGAACTTGGAAATAAGTTTTATACGGCCGAGCTTAAAAACGATCAATACAGCATCCTCCATCCCGACAATACCGTTGTATGTCAGGTGAAGGTTTCGCGTGCAGCTATGAAGGCGCAACAAGATGCTGCCAAAGAAGCTGCTGCAGAAGGAGCCGCAGAATAAGCACTTCTTTACGAATCAACCTTTTAAAAAGCATCTGGAAATCCAGATGCTTTTTTAATTTTAACCCATGTTTGGATGGACCCTTTTTTCAAAAACTAAAACGGATGATATGCCTAAGTTTTTAGTGGTCGGCCTCGGCAATATTGGATCGGAATATCGAAATACCCGACACAATATCGGATTTGATGTGGTAGACCATATCGCTCAAGAAAAAGAAGTTTCTTTTGAAACCCTCCGCTATGGCCAGTTGGCTCAAACCACACACAGAGGAAAAAAGCTGCTTCTCTTAAAACCCACCACTTATATGAATTTAAGTGGGAAAGCCGTACGGCACTGGATGCAAAAAGAAAAGATTGCGCCGGCCCATCTACTGATCATTACAGACGATATCCATTTGGATTTTGGAACCCTACGCTTTAGAGCCAAAGGGAGCGCTGGAGGTCATAATGGCCTTAAAAATATAGAAGAGCTATTGGGCAACCAACAGTACCCACGGCTGCGCTTTGGCGTGGGAAGTCCCGGTCGAAAAAATCAGGTGGATTATGTTTTGGGACAATGGTCCCCGACAGAACAAGAACAAATGCCCGAACGAATTGCTCGTGCGGCCGAAGGTTGTCTTCATTTTTTGAGTGGAGGACTCGCCTCTACGATGAATACCTATAATAATAGTTAAAAATTATTGGGTTTGGAATTGCCCAATGACAGAATAGGAACGGTTGTTTTGATCGTCCACCGTAACCACTTGCCAATAATAGGTCCGGTTGGCATTCAAAGAGGTCGTATAACTGCTTTGCTCAATCCCCGTAGCTACAGAAGATAAATTGTCTTCCGCCTCGCCTAGGAACAGCTCATAGGTGGCAATATCGTCGTCCAGATCGGCTCCTTGCCAACGGAATTCCAACGAACCCCCTTCTAAGGAAACTTGACTGTTGTCTCCGGGATAGGACAAAGCTGCCGGAAATGGGATATGCTCGATCTCGGCAGGCCCCTCCAGATAAAACATCCACTTTTGAGAAGTAGCAACTTCAGTACTGGCCTCCGACCGGCTTTCGACCCACCAACGGTAGGTTACCCCTCGGATCAGACTGAGGGACCCTTCCGAAACCAAAAAATCGTCGTCGACCCGTTCTTGGGTTGTAGTGTTTTCTATATGTAGTTGATAAGAATCTGTATCTGCAGCATCAGCCCAATCGAAACGTACCACACTAAGCTCTGGGCCAACAGGGTCGGCAGTCGTACAGGCTTCCATATTTGATGGAGACAAGAGTTCTGCTGCTTGAGGAGCAGGAATAGGGTCTTCCCCACAAGCCAAACAAGCGATTAAACTCAAAAGAAAACAGCTCCGTTGTATCATTTTTTAATCAATTTAAA
>WTJH01000114.1 GCA_011524915.1 Flavobacteriales bacterium
ATTCCAACTGAGTTAATGTCATAATCTTATGATATATACAAATATAATAAGAAAAAATGATATTATCAAATAAAGCAGGGTGTTCTGATCAGTTGAATGCACCTTGAATAAGCTTTTCTTATTTTAAAACTTTAGCTTTTAGGTAAATGTTTTGCAGGGGAGCTTCTCGTTTGTCTACCGCCTGACTGTTGATGCTGTCCACAACGGCCATCCCCTCCACCACACGGCCAAAGGGGGTGTAGTTTCCGTCGAGATGATAGGCCCCGCCCTTTTGTTGGACAATAAAAAACTCATAAGGAGATGCCAGTTTATACGGATTGTCGATTTCACTACTGGGCATGGACACCACCCCTCTATGGTGCTTGTGGTCGTTCCGAAGATCGTTGGGCAGCAAATAGCGACCAATTTTTCGCCTGTTACGTGCAGTTTTTGGACGATCCGAATTTCCCCCTTGAATGATAAAGCCCGGAACTACCCGATGAAAAGTGGTTCCATTAAAATATCCCCGTTCGGTGAGGTAGATGAAATTGGCTCTATGGTAGGGCGTATCTTCAAAGAGTTCAATTACAATGGCTCCAAAGCGGGTGTCTAGCTGCACTCGGTTGCTTGTAAGTTCCTTTTCGTAGGCAAACAGAAAAGGAATTGCATTTTTATCGTCCAAATAAGGGAAAGTGTCCTGAGGCTCTTCTTCCACTACAGCTTGAACTTTTTTTTGGGGACTGTTTTGCTTTTGGGGTTGTTTTTTTGGGGGCGAACTCACACAGTGCGTAAGCAGCACTAGGCTGCCCAAAAGCCAATAGGGTTTCATGATTTTCGGTTTTATACGAAAGTAGGCATAATTGTTTTTTGCATCTTTATACAAAATCGCGACTATTGAAATTTTCTGATTTCCTCTCCATTCAAAAGGATTTAGCCTCTGTCCCCAAACATCCGACCGCTCACCATTTAGCCATGCCACCCCAAAGGGAAGCATGGATCAAACATTCATTACAACGTCCAGACCCCCCAAAAAAGGCTGCGGTTTTATGTTGTTTTTTTCCAGACAAGCAAGGGATCACCCATTTTGCACTCATCAAAAGACAAGCCAGCAAACATGCCCATGGAGGTCAGTATGCCCTTCCGGGAGGCAGACAAGAAGAGAGCGATGCCTCGAACTGGGAAACCGCCCTCAGGGAAGCCGAAGAAGAGGTTCATATCTTACAGGATCGGGTTCATTATGTTCGAGCATTACAGTCTTTATACATCCCACCCAGTCATTTTGAGGTTTTTCCTTTTGTGGGTTATTTAGATCAGTCTCCAAGCCTTAAACCACAATTGACCGAAGTCGCTGCAGTATATCCCATTCCACTGGCCAGTCTTCTCACCCCAGAAAATCTGGTGGAAATTCCCATAACTACCTCCTATATGGAACAACAGCCCGTCCCGGCGTTTAACCTAGAAGGGCACATGGTTTGGGGGGCAACAGCCATGATGTTGGCCGAGCTTCGTGAACTTATTGCTTCGGTAGCCCGATAGAATATGTATATTTGAGCGGAATTTGACGTATGCTTTTTTTTCAACGTAACCCTTTTGGACACTATTTGATCCTTAAAAAGTGGCTGATCCGTTATATGGGATTTTTATCCCACAGGCGGTATAGAGGTTTTAATGAACTTCAGATCGAGGGCTCTGAAGTGATCAAACAATTGCCCGAAAATGGAGTGCTTTTTGTCTCCAATCATCAGACCTATTTTGCGGATGTAGTGGCGATGTTTCACGTGTTTAATGCCAGTCTTAGCGGTCGTATCGATAGCATCAAAAACATTGGATATATCTGGAAGCCCAAGCTGAATATTTACTTTATAGCGGCTAAAGAGACCATGAAAGACGGCCTATTGCCACGTATTTTAGCCTATGCAGGTTCTGTTTCCATTGAGCGTACCTGGAGGGCTGGGGGTGAAGATGTCAACCGTCAGGTAAAGATGAGCGATATCAGCAATATCGGAAAGGCCCTAGACGACGGCTGGGTGATTACTTTTCCGCAAGGAACCACACGCTCTTTTAAACCCATCCGAAAAGGAACTGCCCACCTGATAAAAAAATACAAGCCTGTCGTAGTCCCTATCGTTATTGATGGCTTTCGAAGATCTTTCGATCGCAAAGGCCTCCGGATTAAAAAGAAAGGAATTTTGCAGTCCATGGTCATCAAAGAACCCTTAGATATCGACTATGAAAATGAGTCGGTCGAATCGATTATCGAAAAAATCGAATTCGCCATTGAGCAGCACGAATCTTTCCTAAAAGTGGTTCCGCAAGAAGACCTAGCTCTCGAAGAAGAACTCAACCAAAAACGTCGCTGGTAGGAATTATTCGATAATCCCGGCACAACTGACCCGAGCGCCAGCTGCTCCGGAGGGTTGGGATACAAAATCGTCTATTCCTTGATGTACAATAATCGCTTTTCCCATGATGTTTTTGGTGTCATCGGAGCAGTCTAAACACCATAAGTCGGTTTTAAATACCACATGGGCATGCCCCGTACTGTCGGCCTCAAAGTTTCCGATATCTCCCCGATGAAAACCTTCCGAAGCACCCCATTTGCCGTGGGCTTCAAAAGTCGGGTTCCAATGGCCCCCTGTAGATTTTCCGTCTGCCGAACTACAATCCGCTTTTTGATGCAGGTGAATGGCATGAGTCCCCGGATCCAGCCCCATAATATGAGCGTCCATCTGTACCCATTTGCCCTCCTGTACAAAGGTGACTTGCCCGTGAACCTTTGAGTCGCTCTTAGGGTTTAGGCTGGTTTTAAATTCGATTTTTGGCTCCGGAGCAGCCTCAGCTGCTGCTGTGTTTTTCTTTTGAACATTGGACTGGCACCCCATAATACTCAAGGCGGCAACAGCTAGAACGGACGTATAAAATCTCATGTTTTTGTTTTAAAGATACAAAATCGGAAGCGAGTCCAAAACTTTCGTTTTTAACGGAATCCGTTATCTTTGAAATAAAAATTGAAACATCAAGAACGTGTACTATTGGTTATGAGTCTGCTGTTTTTCTCCTGCAAGACCCACTACAAAACCGCGACATTTAGCGCTCAGAGTACCCCCAAAACTCCCGACTATTCTCAAGCTGATGCGTGGGCAGCCCTACCCGGAAACTACCCGAGTTCGGTAGATTTTTGTGCTCCCTATCCCGAAAACCCTCAAGCGGATGTTTTTTATATCTATCCCACCCTATTTTCTGACCCCAAGGATACTGGGTGGAATGCCGATATTTATCAGCCCTCTATCCGAAGAGAAGTGCTCCAACAGGCCATCAAATACCAGGCCTCCGCTTGGCTCCAAGCAGCCAAGCTTTATGCTCCCTTTTATAGACAAGCGCACTACCGCATTTTTATAGACCCCTACAAAAAAGGAGGAGCACCCGCATGGGAAGTGGCTTATGCCGATGTCCGCAGTGCTTTTGAATATTATTTGGAACACTACCATCAGGGGCGTCCTATTATTATTGCCTCCCACAGTCAAGGGAGTATGCATGCCAAAAGGCTCTTAGCCGAATTTTTTGACCAAAAACCCCTACAGGAAAAATTGGTAGCTGCCTATTTGGTCGGTACCCGAGTTGCCGAAGACGAATACCAAGCACTGCCTCCCTTATGGGAACCCGATGCCACCGGAGGTATATTGTCTTGGAATACCTATAAACAAGGAAAACTCCCCAAAAAATTTGACCGTTGGTACAAGGGAGGTCTCACCACCAATCCCGTGAGTTGGAACCGCCAAGACAAGACCCCTGCAAGGCAACACAAAGGAGTGCTCTATCGGGATATGGAAGTGTATCCCCAAAGTTTGTCTGTGGAACGAGCCAATGGAATGTTGTGGTCTACTGTGCCTTATGTTCCCAAGCGCGTCCTGCTAAAACTGATCAAAGATTATCACTTTGCCGATATCAATCTTTTTTGGGAAGATATCCGTCAAAATGCCCTATTGCGGGTACAAAGTTGGATGGCTAAGCAAATCAAATCCTGATGTTAGCCGAAATTTTCCAACAGTGTAAGGATCAATGGATACGGTCTAAACACCAAAAGAAGCATCCCTTTCGGACCCTTACCCTAGCTACCGTAAATGCTGCTGGAGTTCCACAAATACGAACGGTAGTTCTCCGAGATTTTGATGCACAAAAGATGCACTTTGTGATCTATACCGATGATCGGTCGGGAAAAGCCAAAGACCTCTTGCTCCAACCGCAAGCGCAACTGCTCTTTTACGACGCTAAAAAACTGTGGCAAATTCAGGTGGATGCAAGCTGTATCCGACGCTCTTCGGACCCCAAAGTGTACAAGCAAATCCCAGCCCGATCCCAAAAAGATTACACTACTGTTTTGGCTCCCGGAACACCTATCGATAACCCTGAAGATGTGGACTATACGGCCGAAAATCCCCATTTCCTTCAGCTTACATTTGAAGCCCAAAGGATCGAAAGTTTAAAACTGAAACGCCCGGTTCATGTCCGGTCTCAATTTACCCGTAAAGCAGGGGAGTGGCGCTTTCAATTTTTAAATCCTTAGGATATATTTTTCAGGCTAGGGCTTTTTTATTAATTTTATTAAAGTAAGCTTTTATGGCGCCCAAAAAACATCAATCCCGACGTACCTTCCTCAAGCAGGCCGCAGCCGCTTCAACCATCTTTATTGTTCCCAGGCATGTCTTGGGCGGGAGTGGTTTTACAGCCCCTAGCGATCAGCTCAATATTGCTGCTGTTGGGGTTGGAGGTAAAGGAAGAACCGATATCATTCATGCATCGGTAAAGGGGCGCGAACGGGTGGTTGCCTTGTGCGATGTAGACCCGGTCGGAAGCCATGGAGTGGTACAAACCCGTAAAGATTTTCCCCAGGCAAAATTTTATACCGATTTTCGACACATGCTCGATGGCGAACCCGATATCGATGCTGTCACTATTTCGACACCCGATCATACACATGCCCCCGCGGCCGTATATGCCATGGAACGAAACAAGCATGTTTATCTTCAAAAACCTTTGACTCATAACGTGCGGGAAGCTCGTTTACTGACCCAAATGGCTCGAGAAAAAAAGGTGGTTACCCAAATGGGAAATCAGGGAGCCTCCAACCCAGACCAACTCACAGTTCAAGAGTGGGTCGACTCCGGGGTGGTAGGGCCTATAGACACCGTATATGTGTGGACCGATCGGCCTGTTTGGCCTCAGGGGATTCCGCCCATAGCTCCAGTTCCAAGCCAAAAGCCCGACCATCTGGATTGGGATTTGTGGTTGGGACCTGCCCCAGAAACCCCTTATGTGCCAGAGATGCATCCCTTCAACTGGAGGGGGTGGTGGGCCTATGGTACGGGAGCCTTAGGAGATATGGGGTGTCACTTGATTGATATTCCTTTTCGTGCTTTGGGATTGCAATACCCTAGGGCAGTCGAATGTAGTGTGGGAAGTGTCTATACCCAAATGTGGGTACCCGAATATATCCCAGAAGGCTGTCCGCCTTCGTCCTACGTTCGCTTGCAGTTCGATGCCACCCCCAAGAATAAAACTCCCATGCAGATGATTTGGACCGATGGAGGGATTCGTCCTACCCATCCGGAAGGGATTCCTGCCGATGTAGATCTGGGGCGTAATGGCGTTCTGATGATCGGAACCCGAGGCGTCATTACCACCGATGTTTATGGGAATAACCCTAAATTGTACCACCCGGATGGAAACATTCAGGTGGGGCCCAAAAGGAAAGGAAAATCGGAGCCCGAACATGGACACCAGCGCAAATGGGTGGATGCCTGTAAGGCTGGATTTGACAGTACTGAACATCAAAATTTAACATCTTCCTTTGACTATGCCGGTCCCTTAACAGAGACGGTATTGATGGGAAATATTGCCATTCGGACCTATATGCTCCGGAAAA
>WTJH01000007.1 GCA_011524915.1 Flavobacteriales bacterium
AGATGTAATTGCGATTATCACCCGAAGGCATTTACTAAAAACGCTTTGAGTCACAGGAATTCCAATAGCAAATGGAAGAGCAATTGCTCAAATAATACCGGGGGTACAAATTTTTTTGAATCAGACGAAATACTTCGTTTAAAGAAATCAGAATCAAATCATATGGATGATTAACTAAAATTAGCGAAATTGAATAGATTTGAAAGTCGAATTTTTGGTAATTGATTACAAAAGGGCGTTGAAATAATACCGCATGTTAAACAAACTTGATTTAAGAAAAATCTTATTCTTAGACATAGAAACAGTTCCTGAAGAACCTGCTTTTGATGATCTTTCGCCCTATAGACAACACCTATGGGAAGAAAAATCCCGTTATCAACGCAAAGAAGAAATCAGTGCTGAAGAGTTTTATGAACGTGCAGGAATCTGGGCCGAATTTGGGAAAATCGTTTGTATTTCAGTAGGGTTTTTTGATACCTCAAGCCCAAAAAAGCGCCACTTTAGAATTAAAAGTTTTTCTGGTGAGGAAGAACAAATACTTCGAAACTTTAAACAACTCTGTGACGATCATTTTTATCTAAATTCTCATTTACTCTGTGCCCATAACGGTAAAGAATTTGACTTCCCATATATTACCAGACGAATGATTATTAATGGGATTGATCTTCCTAAAATTCTACAACTTTTTGGAAAAAAACCCTGGGAAGTACAACATTTAGACACTTTACAACTATGGCGTTTTGGGGACTATAAACATTATACTTCTTTAAAACTATTAGCAGAAATCTTAGGGATTCCATCTCCCAAAGATGATATTGATGGAAGTCAGGTAAGTAAAGTATATTACGTCGATAAAAATGTGGAGCGTATCGTTCAATATTGCGAAAAAGATGTGATTACTATAGCCCAAATATTTTTAAGATTCCGAAACGAAAAACTGCTCACAGAAGATCAAATTGAATACCGATGAACCCTAGACCCCTACTCCATATCGAAGGCTTACGGATCCAATCTGCTGATAAGGTTCTGATCCCAAATTTGAATTTGGAATTAAACAAACAAGAAGTGGTTGCCTTGGTAGGAGAATCGGGTAGTGGTAAGTCCTTGACCGCTCTGAGTATCATGGGACTTTTGCCTCCACAACTGAATTGGCAGGCCAACTGTTTTAATTTTGAACAACAAGCTCTAGACAGCCTTAGCTCAAAAGACTGGCAAAAAATCCGTGGCAATCGTATGGGAATGATTTTTCAAAACCCTCAATCGAGTCTTAATCCTGCCCAACGATGCGGAAAACAACTCCTAGAGGTGTTGCAGCAACACCAACCCGCCTTGGATACTTCATATGAAACACATATCAACAATACCTTACAAGAAGTTCAGCTCGAGGATACCCCAAGAATCTTAAATGCCTATCCGCATCAACTCAGCGGAGGACAAAAACAACGGCTGATGATTGCAATGGCGCTGCTGTGCAAACCTAAGCTATTGATTGCGGACGAACCCACAACAGCCCTGGATGTCACCGTTCAAAAACAAATCTTAGGACTTTTAAAACAGCTGCAGCAAAAGTACGGGATGAGTCTGTTATTCATCTCCCATGATTTAAATGTGGTGCGTCAGTTAGCGGACCGCATAGTCGTTATGCATCAAGGACAGATCGTGGAGGAGCAAGCAGCCCCTTCCTTATTTGAATCTCCTAAAGACCCCTATACTCAAGGATTATTAAATGCTCGGCCACAAACTTCAGGACGGATGAAAAGACTTCCAACGGTCCAAGATTTTATCAAAGGACATCCTTTAGCTCCTTTTGAAAAAATTGAAGAAAGGCAGAAAAAACATGAGTCTATGTATCAAAAGACTCCGGTCTTAGCAATCGATCAAATTTCAAAGACCTATAAAAAGAAAGGTTCGTTTTGGCAAAAATCTGAGTCATTTAAAGCCTTAGAACCCATCAGCTTTAACTTATTTCCAGGAGAAACATTGGGCATTGTAGGAGAATCGGGCAGTGGAAAGACAACCTTGGCTCGTTGTTTAGTTCAGTTAGAAAAAGCTACCTCTGGGCATGTAAACTATTCGGGGAATCTCCAAGAAATTCAATATATATTTCAAGACCCTTATGCGGCTCTGCACCCTTTAAAACGTATAGATGCAACCCTGATGGAAGTATTAAAATCTCGAGACTTACAAAGCCCTCGAGAACAGCTGCCATCCAAAGTTCAAGAACTGCTTTTGTCCGTTGGATTAGACAAAGAATTACATCAGCGATGGCCGCATCAACTTTCGGGAGGACAACGGCAACGCGCCGTTATCGCCCGAGCTTTAGCCATGGAACCCAAAGTGCTCATTTGCGATGAAGCTGTAGCAGCTTTGGACGTATCTATTCAGGCGCAGGTTTTGAATTTACTCAACGACCTTAAAGACAGCTATCAGCTTTCCTATGTGTTTATTTCACACGATATGCATGTGGTTCGCTATATGTCGGATCGTATACTGGTCTTAGAACACGGATACCTACGGGAACTGGAAGAAGCAGACCTGCTGTATGACAATCCAAAGCACCCCTATACTCAAAAACTAATTGCTGCTATCCCGAGTTAAGGCGAAGGATCAGGAATCTGATTGTGCACCTTTTCTATAGCTTTCAGCACCTCGTCTGAGAGCTGAATTGCATGGCTATCGATGTTTTCTTTTAACTGCTCCAAACTTGTAGCTCCAATAATATTGGAGGTGACAAAGGATCGGTCGTTCACAAAAGCTAAAGACATTTGGGTAAGCGATAGTCCGGCATCCGCTGCTATAGCAGCATAGGCTTCTGTCGCTGCGGTAGCTTCTGGACTACTGTATCGAGCAAAACGAGGAAAAAGTTGTAGGCGAGAATTTTCAGGTAGTTTTCCGTTGAGATATTTTCCACTAAGGACTCCAAATCCTAATGGAGAATATGCCAAAAGACCCATGTTCTCCCGGTGACAAATTTCAGAAGATCCCCCTTCAAACAATCGATTCAATAAAGAGTACGGGTTTTGAATGGTAATCATTCGGGGTCTGTTTTCATCAGCCGCTTGTAAAAACTTCATGATTCCCCAAGGATTTTCGTTGGAAAGACCCACATGACGAATGTTCCCTTCCTTTACGTGGGCTTGTAAAGCATCGAGTACGGCTTCAAAGTTATCCACCCACGGGTCGTCTGGTGTGTAAACAAACCCTCGTTGTCCAAAACGTTGGGTAAGTCGTTCGGGCCAATGCAATTGATACAGATCGATATAATCGGTTTGAAGCCTCTTCAAACTATTATGCACGGCCTCGTCTATATGCGCTTTCTTAAACGATAAATTATCGCGGATATGCTTGGTATAATCCCCGGGGCCGGCAACTTTCGAAGCTAAAATTACTTCTGATCGCTTGCCCGTTTTTTTAAACCAAGTACCCATGATACGCTCTGTTTCCCCTTGGGTTTCCGCAGTTGCCGGAACCGGATAAAGTTCCGCTGTATCAAAAAAATTAACCCCTTGATCGAAGGCATAATCCATCTGTTCATGCCCCTCCGATTCAGTGTTTTGGTTCCCAAAAGTCATGGTTCCCAAACAAATCTTACTCACCCGAACATCCGTGTTCGGGAGTTTTCTGTACTCCATTGATCCCTAATTAATTATTGATTGATGAGTTGGGTTATTTGATCCAAATTTGGCGTCAAGATAACCTCTATCCTCCGGTTGATGGCCCGGCCTTCCGCATTGGAATTGGGGGCGATAGGTAAATATTCTCCACGTCCAGCAGCAGTTAAGTTTTGCGGTAGAACGTCGTTATTTTCTAAAAGTATTTTTACGATTGCTGTAGCTCGTTTGGTCGATAAATCCCAGTTCCCTTCCAGAGGACCTTTGCCGCGGTAGGGTTGGTCGTCTGTATGCCCTTCTATCAGTACACTGATATCGGGATTTTCTGCCAAAACACCTGCCAATTGCTGTAGTGCCTGCTTCCCGTCTGGGCCCACGGTCCAACTCCCGGATTGGAACAGTAATTTGTTTTCCATGGAAACATAAATTTTTCCTTCCCGCTGTTCGACATGCAAACCTTTCCCTTCAAAATTTAACAGAGCTTCGCTTACGGCCTTTTTCAAGTTTTTCAAAGCGGATTCTTTGGCCTCGATAAGGCGTTCCAATTCTCCGACTCGAGCTAAATTATCGGCCAACTGCTCTTCTTTCAGTCGGATCTGTTCTAAAAGAGACTCGCTCTTTTTGATTCCTTCTTGTAGAGCAGAGTCGCTTTGAGCGACCAGAGCGTCGTATTGCGATTGAAGTTGTTTTAAAGCTTGATTTTGCATCTTCAGGCTGTCCTGAGATTGGGTGAGTTGATTTTCCAAATCTTGCTGAATACCCAACACATCTACCAATTGAGTTTTCAGGGAATCCCGTTCTTTTTCGATGCTGTGTAGCGCACTTTTCTGATGCGCATATCGACTTTCCAGTTCGTTAAATGTCTGGGTCGAAACGCAGGCTTGTAGCACAGCTATGGCCAGGGCAATAAAAGTTAATTTTTTCATCCTTTAGACGGTTCAAATGTAAATTGAACTCCCACCGGACAATGATCCGAATGCATGGCTTGTGGGAGCAAAAAAGCTCTTTCAAGATACGGAATTAAATTATCCGTAGCTAGGGCATAATCGATACGCCATCCTTTATTATTGGCACGTGCATTGGCCCGATAGCTCCACCAACTGTAGTGATGTGGGTCGGGATTTAAATGCCGAAATGTATCCGTAAAGCCTCTCTTTAAAAATTGATCCAACCACTGACGTTCTTCCGGTAAAAACCCAGAAACTTTTTTGTTTCGAACGGGGTCGTGTATATCTATGGATTCGTGGCAAATATTATAGTCTCCACAAATCAGGAGTTTCGGAACTTCTTGCTTGAGCTGATCCACATAGGCTTGAAAAATATCCATAAACCCAAACTTAAATTCGAGTCTGGCAGGATTGGTTCCTGAAGGTAAATATAGACTCGCAACTGAGAGTTCTGGAAAATCAGCCCGGATAAAACGCCCCTCTTGGTCTATAGCATCAATACCTGTACGAGTCACTATTTGTAGGGGTGCTGTTTTAGACAATATGGCTACACCACTATATCCTTTTTTTTCGGCCGAAACCCAATAATGATGATAGCCTAAAGCTTCAAAAACACTAGTGTCTAGCTGATCGGGTGAGGCCTTGGTTTCTTGAATACAGACGACATCCGGATCCGCAGCTTGCAACCACTCTAAAAAACCCTTTCGCAGAGCAGCCCGAATCCCATTAACATTGTAGGAAAGTATCTTCATAGAATGCTCTAAGGTAAGGAATCTTCAAAAAAATGAAGCTCTATTCTTAGGTAAACTAATGCATCCTCAGGCCTCAAAAAAAGGACTTCTCCTGTCCTTTATCCATGACCCCAAAGCTCCGTTTAGAGACTTCTAAGTAAGGAACTGATGGAAACTTGGTCCGATAAACGCATACGAAGTTCTGCTATAGAAACACGTTCTTGTTCCATAGAATCTCTGGAACGTAAAGTAACCGTTTGATCTTCTAATGTCTGATG
Organism: Flavobacteriales bacterium; assembly: GCA_011524915.1. Taxonomy (GTDB): domain Bacteria; phylum Bacteroidota; class Bacteroidia; order Flavobacteriales; family Flavobacteriaceae; genus WTJH01. Next base: position 5,568 of record WTJH01000007.1, read on the forward strand.
ATCTACTGTAACACAAAAAGGTGTACCAAGAGCGTCTTGTCTTCTGTAGCGACGACCTACAGCGTCTTTTTCGTCATATGCTGTGGTCATATCCCATTTCAGATCTTCTATGATTTTCCGAGCCACCTCAGGCAAGCCATCTTTTTTGACTAAGGGTAGCACAGCTACTTTGGTAGGTGCCAAAGGCGCAGGGAGTTTAAGTACCGTTCGCGAACTGCCATCCTCTAGAGTTTCCTCCTGAAGGGCATTGGAAAATACGGCTAAGAACAAACGATCCAAACCTACAGAAGTTTCCAAAACATAAGGCACATAGCTTTTATTTTGTTCAGGATCAAAATATTGAAGTTTTTTCCCTGCAAATTTTTCGTGACTCCCTAAATCAAAATCGGTTCGGGAATGAATCCCTTCCAACTCTTTAAATCCAAACGGAAATTTAAATTCGATATCGGAGGCTGCATCGGCATAGTGGGCTAACTTCTCATGATCGTGGAATCGATAATTATCTTCCCCAAGCCCAAGGGCTAAATGCCATTTTAGTCGGGTTTCTTTCCAATGTTCGTACCAGTGCTGTTGAGTTCCTGGAGGGATAAAAAATTGCATCTCCATTTGCTCAAATTCACGCATCCGGAAAATGAATTGACGCGCAACAATTTCGTTGCGAAATGCTTTTCCGGTTTGAGCGATTCCAAAAGGCAACTTCATTCGTCCCGTTTTCTGAACATTCAGGAAATTCACAAAGATTCCTTGTGCAGTTTCGGGTCGAAGATAGAGGTCCATTGCCGACTCTGCCGAAGCCCCTAATTGTGTTCCAAACATCAGATTAAATTGCTTGACATCGGTCCAATTTTTGGATCCAGACTCTGGACAAGCAATTTCCAATTCTTCAATGAGCGCTTTAACGTCTGCCAAGTCTTCATTTTCCAATGACTTCCCTAATCTTTTAAGGATCGCATCTCCCGTCTCCTTGTATTTCAGAACCCGAGGATTCGTATCCAAAAATTGAGCCTTATCAAAGGAATCTCCAAAACGCTTGGCGGCTTTTTTAACCTCCTTTTCGATTTTTACATCCAGTTTTCCGACATAGTCTTCCACTAATACATCGGCTCTATATCTTTTTTTGGAATCTTTATTATCAATTAAAGGATCGTTAAAAGCATCGACATGTCCGGAGGCTTTCCAAGTGGTAGGGTGCATAAAAATTGCAGCGTCGATCCCTACGATATTCTGATTCATTTGGGTCATGGCTTGCCACCAATATGCCCGAATATTATTCTTTAATGCAGCTCCATTCTGACCGTAGTCATAAACAGCACTGAGACCGTCATAAATTTCGCTTGAAGGAAATACAAACCCATACTCCTTGGCATGGGCGATTACTTTTTTAAAAGTGTCATTTTGTTGCGCCATGGAGCAAAAATAGTAGTTTTTACTAGGCTGTAGCGGAAAAATTATCTGGGCTTCTATATTCTTTTTTTGAGTTAACTTCAAGAAGCTCTAATCCGATCCTTATGTGGAATACTTTACTTGACCTATTCCTGCCTCCAATTTGTCCGATTTGCCAGCGAACGCTTCATTCTTGGGAACAAACCTTTTGTCTGGGTTGCACCTTAAACCTGCCCGAAACACGATTTCACCTTTGGCCGCGAAATAGCATGCAACAACAACTAGAATTGCTCATTCCCGTTTATAGAAGTACTAGCCTTTTCTTTTTCGAGCATGGGAATAGAACCGCCCATTTGATACACCAAATGAAATATAACAACCAAAAGTATATCAGTGATTATTGTGGAATACGCCTTGGGGAAACACTAAAAAATATCCCTGACTTCCAATCCATAGATCTGGTAGTTCCCGTCCCTCTTCACCCCAAACGATTCCGAAAAAGGGGGTATAACCAAGTATTTGGATTCGCTTCTCAACTGGCAGAACAATTAAAAGCGGACTATTGCCCGGACTTCATCCTGAGAAATAAACACACCCCCCACTTAGCACAAGCCTCAGCAAAACAACGGAAACAATGGATTAAAGATGCATTTATTCTAAGCGATCAAAGCAATTACCTAAACCCCAAACACCTTCTTTTGGTAGACGATGTTATGACCACAGGAGCTACCCTTGCTGCTTGTGGTGCGAGTATTTTAAACTCCGAATCCCGTCGGCTATCAGTTGCCACTATTGGGTGTAGGCTATCTTAAGATTATTCGTTTATTTTTGCAGCTATGGCGCGTTTCATAAAGCATTCAAAACTTTTTTTTCTAGGGCTCTTGTCGGGTCTTCTTTTGATGGGTTGTGCCCGTAGAGGATCCCCAACGGGTGGCCCCATAGATTCTATCCCCCCTGTTTTGATCAATGCCTCTCCAAAAATGCGAAGTATCCAATTCGATAGTGAAAAAATCACACTCACCTTCGATGAATTTATCAAGTTTAAAAACTTAGATAAACAGTTGGTAATTTCTCCCCCTTTAGAAAAACAGGCCTATACCATTAGCCCTCAAACAGGTGCCTCTAAAAAAGTAACCATAGAATTTTTAGACAGCCTTCAAGCACAAACCACCTACACCATCAATTTTGGTGAGGCCATAAACGATCATAACGAAGGTAATGTCCTATCCTTTTTTAGCTATACGTTTTCTACTGGAGACGAAATTGATTCTTTAACCCTCGGCGGTAGAGTTTCCGATGCTCTTTTGGAAGAAAGCGAGGAGTACGTTACCCTACAAATGTACCCTTTGGTGGATTCTATCCCTAAAGACTCCATGCCCTATCTAATAAAGCCCTTTTATGTAACCAGTACTTTAGATTCGGTTTTCTTCGAATTTCAGAATATCCGTGAAGGGATTTACGAAGTTATCGCACTAAAAGATCGAAATCTCAATTACCGTTTCGACCCTGCATCCGATAAAATTGGATTTTTAGAGGAACCCATTCGCCTTCCTTCCGATAGTGTATTAAACTTTCGGATGTTTCAAGAAATTTTAGAGTTTTCTTGGGCGCGTCCATTTTATATCAACCACAATAAAATTGGAATCGGCTATTTTGGCGCATATGACAAAAGGCCAGTTGAAATATTAAGCCCAGTCCCAGAAAGCTTTAGATACTATATCAATCGAGAACGAAAGAAAGACACCTTAAATTTTTGGGTCACCGAACACGAAGGTTTAGACTCTGTTCAATTGGGGCTTCCCATTGCAGATTCCCTTCAAAAATATACCGTTAAGTTCCGGCAAAAAACACCAGACTCCTTGATTATTAATCCAATAAAAAAGGGGCAAATAGATCTAAAAGACACTTTAACGTTTACATTCAACCGCCCTGTAATTGGTGTTGACGCTTCCAAAATAGTCCTAACAAATATCGATACCCTAGCTGTTCCTTTTCAACTTCGCTTAGATTCTAACGCAGACCGAGCTTATGTTGACTTCGACAAAACACCTAATGACAACTACCGTTTATCGATGACTCCTGGAGCCTTTACCGATTTTTGGGGAGCTACCAACGATAGTCTTCAATGGTCTTGGCGGACCAAAAAAACCGATGCTTATGGGACCGTTGTCATTCGTATGCCTTGGGATTTCGAGTGTCCATTTGTTTTACAACTTTTAAATGGCAAAGGCACAGAAGTGATTCGAGAGTTTAATCAAGAAGATCCTTTTGGCACCTATACCTTTGATTATTTACTGCCAGGAAAATATCGGGTACGTGTAATTGAAGACTGCAACGCAAACGGCCGCTGGGATACGGGAAATTATTTAAATAAAATTCAACCCGAAAGGACTTCTTATTATCCTCCCGAATTAGAACTTCGTGCCAATTGGGATTTGAATGAACAGTTTATTCCATTTCAAAAGAATCCCGATCCTGTAAAAAAGGCAGCTGCTCCCGAAGCTTTTTCAAAGTCGAAGCAGACACCTGCACTTCCTGCCAATCTCCCGAGGATGCGCTAATGCGTTCTCCTAAAGGGTGATAAGCTGCCGAGTGTCCTGGATAGTAGTTCCCGTGGGGATCGGTTCCCGTCCGATTAACTCCTATACAATAAGCCATATTTTCGATGGCCCGAGCTTGCAATAAAGTATCCCAAGCTTGGATGCGAGGGTTGGGCCAATTGGCCGTAAAAAGGAGTAAATCATAGTCGGATTGGTTGCGGCACCAGGCCGGAAAACGCAAGTCATAACAGATCCGCAAACAAACTTTCCATCCTTTAAACTCAATAATCCCTGTTGTTTTTCCGGCTGTATAGGCAGCTACTTCGCCTCCCATCCCAAAGAGATGCCGTTTGTCATAAAAATCGATAGCACCATCTTCATGAACAAAGACAAAGCGGTTTTTAAAGGAATCCTTTTCTCGTATGGCAATACTCCCGGCTATTGCAATGTTATATTTAGCTGCTTGCTCTTGCATCCAACGCACCGTTTCTCCATCCATAGCTTCCGCAAATTTCTCGGGCTGCATACTAAAGCCGGTAGTAAACATTTCGGGTAGGACCACCAGATCCACATCGGCAGACAAGCGTTCGAGTTTTTGAGCAATAGAATTCCGATTGGCTTGTGGAGCTTCCCAAGTCAATTGAATTTCTAGGAGTACGATGGATAAATTTTCTTGCATAATGTCCCTTTAAGATACTAGAATTCTTAATCATTTCAGCTAAAGTTTTTCTTGTATTTTAAGGCTTTCAAATAAAGACACACTTTTGACCACACCCTTATGTACTTCGGAAGCTCTTACGGGAGCCGAAATTTCATGGTTTGCACCCATTTGCGATGGCGATGACGACTTTTTAGGCACTAGAAATCCAAACTATAAAAGCAATTGGGACAATACCTCGGCCTTAGTTAAGGAAGTAGATTCTTATGGGTTTCGGAATATCCTTTGTCCATCTTCCTACCAAGTAGGACAAGACACTTTGAGTTTTGCAGCGGGTCTGGCTCCGCTGACAGAACAAATCAATTTATTGACCGCCATTCGCTGTGGAGAGGTTCATCCACCCATGTTGGCTCGTGCATTGGCTACTTTAGATCATATGCTTAAAGGGCGTTTAACGATCAATATCATTTCTTCCAATCTACCGGGAACAGAGCTGGATTCCGCGGCCCGATATGCACGCTCCCGAGAAGTAATCCAAATCCTCAAGCAATGTTGGACGCAAGATTTTTTGGATTTTAAAGGGGAATTTTACACGCTACAATTACCCACCGCTCCTGTAAAACCCTACCAGCAAAACGGAGGGCCACTGCTCTACTTTGGGGGCTATTCTCCTGCGGGTTTAGAATTGTGCGCCGAACATTGCGATGTATATCTGATGTGGCCCGAAACCGAAGACCGCTTAACAGCCTTGATGGAAAATATGCGTTCCAAAGCTGCTGCCTATAAGCGAACGGTAGATTTTGGATTGCGTGTTCACGTAGTGGTTCGGGAGACAGAAGAAGAAGCACGTGAATATGCCGCTGGATTGATTTCTAAATTAGATTTGGACTTAGGAACTGATATTCGCAACAGAGCACAAGATGCCAAGTCTTTGGGTGTTTCTAGACAAAGTGAAATGCGAAAATCTGCAGATGCAGACTTTTATGTAGAACCCCACCTTTGGACGGGTATTGGATTGGCCCGATCGGGATGTGGTGCCGCATTGGTCGGAAATCCAGAACAGATAATTGCCAAAATCCGAAAGTATCAGGAAATGGGAATTCGATCTTTTATTTTTTCGGGATATCCCCATCGGCAAGAAGCCGAATATTTTGCGCGCTTAGTATTACCCCATTTAGAAACGGTTTCCCTTCCTCAAGTCTATGGACGACAACCTCAAAATCCACCCCAAACCCCTTTAGCTGCGGGGCCTAGATATTAATTCTTATGTGGGACATCGGTATAGTTATTGCTTATTTTACCCTGATATTTATCGTGGCTTTTCGGGGGAGACTCAAAGAAACCAAGGCTGCAGAAGCTTACTTTTTAAGCAATAGAAATCTCCGTTGGTATTCTATCGCCTTTTCTACGGTCGCTACCAATGTGCAAGGGTATCAGTTTTTGGGAATGATGGGCTCGGCATATCTCTACGGTTTGGCTCAAGCTAGTTTGGAGATTAATGCCATTCAAGGATTGCTTCTCGCCGCTTTTGTTTTTGTCCCCGTTTTCCTAAAATCTAGAGTCACAACCATCAGTGAATATATCAAACAACGTTTGGGTGAGCGCTTAAGTTTACTTTATTCCCTAGCTAATATTGGACTCTTTTCCACAATTACCTTAGGAGCAGCCCTGTTTTGGGGAGCCTATGCTGCTGAGCTTGTATTTCAAGAAGCTTTATTGTTTATCCACCCCAATCGGATTATTCGAATTTTGATTCTCATCTTTTTCCTGGGGAGTTTTTCGGCAGTTTATACTTATTTGGGAGGACTTGGAGCTGTAGTAAAAACAGATATCATTCAGTTTGTCATATTATTTATTGGAGGTGTTGTAGTCCTCTATACGGCTGTTGAAACCTTAGGAGGTTGGGATCAGTTACAGTTGAAAACTCCAGATAGAATGCACCTGCATTTGCCGGCCGATCATCCCGTATTGCCTTGGACGCATATGTTTGGACTGTTCTTTTTAAATATTAATTATTGGTGTGCCAATCAATCGGTGATTCAGCGTTCCTTAGCTGCCCGATCTCTTGCCGATGCTCAAACAGGGCTTTTGGTGGGTGGCGTCTTAAAATATGGAATGGCCGTACTGATCATTGTCCCCGGAATTGCACTTTACGGGATCTTAGGCGATACGCTAGGAGAACCAGACCAAGCCTTCCCCTATTGGGTCAATAGTTTAGCTGGAGGTCTCAAAGGTCTTATTCTTTGTGGTCTCTTTGCTTCTTTGATGAGTACGGTAGATTCTACCTTTAATTCTATAGCTACCCTATGGGCAGTAGATATTTATAAACCTTACATCAACCCCAAAGCGACAGATGAGCAACAAATACATGCGGGTCGGAAAGCCATTCTTTGGAGTTTTGGAAGTGCTTTGCTTATGGGAGCCGTACTGACCTATCTCAAATTTGAAAATCCCGAAGCCGCATTTACCCATACCCTAAATTCGCTTCGGTATTATTTCAATTGTGGGTTTGTAGTGTTGATCTGTGTAGCTCTTTGGAGCTTACATCCAAACAAAAATTGGGTGATGGCCGCTTTTCTTCTTACAATTCCTATAAATGTAGGGTTACAATTTGGAATGCCAGAACTCAATTATTTTGTCCGAGCCTTTATCGTAATTGCTGTGGGCTTAGGCATCGCCTTAGTCGGAAGCCGAAGTCCCCTAAAAAAGCTAGAATTTCTTTTTTCAAGCGGTGGACCGTGGCAAACCAAAGCCGGTTGGGCTTTAGCGGCAAGCTTGGTAGCCCTCCATATATATTGGCATTGATCCCTGTCAATACCGCTGAAGAATGATCGTTACCCTTTAAGGCTAGCAGCTAAATACTCCCGATTCATACGGGCGATATTTTCCAGTGAAATTCCTTTCGGACATTCTACTTCACAAGCTCCCGTATTGGTACAGTTTCCAAAGCCTTCTTCGTCCATTTGCTTAACCATGTTCAACACCCGATCCGTTGCTTCAACTTTCCCCTGTGGTAAAAGAGCATATTGAGAAACTTTGGCCGATACGAAAAGCATGGCGGAAGCGTTTTTACAGGTGGCTACACAGGCGCCACACCCGATACAAGTAGCTGCATCAAAAGCACGATCGGCATCTTTCTTTTCGATTGGAATCGCATTGGCATCTTGAGTATTCCCAGAAGTATTGACACTTACAAAACCTCCGGCTTGTTGAACCCGGTCAAAAGCCGAACGGTCCACAGCCAAATCCTTAATTACAGGAAAGGCATTGGCACGGAAAGGTTCGATGGTAATGGTATCGCCATCTTTAAACTTACGCATATGAAGCTGGCAAGTGGTCACCAAACGGTCTGGACCATGGGCTTCTCCATTGATAAACATGGAACACATTCCACAAATCCCTTCCCGGCAATCGTGATCAAAAGCGATGGGGTCGATCCCCTGGCTCATAAGCTGCTCGTTGAGGACATCCATCATTTCCAAAAAGGACATATCAGGAGACACATCGGCCAGTTGATAGGTTTCAAAATTTCCCTGTGAATCGGTGTTAGGCTGACGCCAAACTTTAAGTGTTAGGTTCATTTCTAATTATTTATAGGAACGTGTTTTAACTTCAATTTCTTCATAGTTGAGGTCCTCTTTATGGAGGATGGCCTCAGAGGGTTTTCCTTGGTATTCCCAAGCCGAGACAAACGTAAAGTTTTCGTCATCTCTAAGAGCTTCCCCTTCGGGAGTTTGAGATTCTTCGCGGAAGTGACCTCCACAAGACTCGGTACGCTCAAGAGCATCTTTAGCAAAGAGTTCTCCCAATTCCAAAAAGTCGGCTACGCGACCCGCTTTTGCCAATTGCTCATTAAACTCATCTGCTTTTCCGGGCACATTAACATTGGCGTAGAAATCGTCTCGTAGCTCTTGAATTTCTTGGATCGCCTCTTTAAGTCCTTGTTCGTTTCTGGACATCCCACATTTGTTCCACATGATCTTTCCGAGCTTGCGGTGGTAGTAGTCCACGGAATTTGTGCCTTTGTTATTGATGAATTTTTCCAAACGCTCACGAACTTCGGTTTCGGCTGCCTCAAATTCTGGGCTATCTGTTGGGATACTACCCGTACGGATATCGTCGGACAGATAATCTCCAATGGTATAAGGCAATACAAAATATCCATCCGCCAAACCTTGCATAAGTGCCGAAGCTCCTAAGCGGTTGGCCCCGTGATCCGAAAAATTGGCTTCTCCGATGGCATAACATCCGGGAATGGATGTCATCAGGTTATAATCTACCCAAACCCCTCCCATGGTATAATGTACCGCGGGATAGATCATCATTGGCGTTTCGTAAGGGTTCTGATCTACAATTTTTTCATACATCTGGAAAAGGTTTCCATATTTGGCTCGAACCACTTCCTGACCTAATTTTTTGACTAAAACCGCATCGTTTTCGTCTAAACCTTTCACGTGAGCTTGCTCTTTCCCGTAACGCTCAATGGCAGAGGCAAAATCTAAATAAACCGCTTCTCCGGTTTTGTTAACCCCGTAACCTGCATCACAACGCTCTTTGGCTGCTCTGGATGCAACGTCTCTAGGTACTAGGTTTCCGAAAGCAGGATATCGTCTTTCCAGATAGTAATCCCGGTTTTCCTCAGCAATTTCTGTCGGCTGGAGTTTTCCTTCGCGAATGGCCTTTACGTCTTCAATATTTTTAGGTACCCAAATACGCCCATCGTTTCGAAGCGATTCGGACATTAAAGTCAATTTCGACTGATGATCTCCAGAAACTGGAATACATGTGGGGTGAATTTGTGTAAAACAAGGATTCGCAAAATGCGCTCCACGCTTGTGAATTTTCCATCCTGCCGAAACATTAGACCCCATTGCATTGGTGGATAGAAAAAAGACATTTCCATAGCCTCCAGAGGCAATCACGACAGCGTGTGCACTGTGTCGTTCTAATTTTCCATTGACCAAATTACGAGCAATGATTCCTCGAGCTTTACCATCTACCACGACGAGATCCATCATCTCATGGCGGTTATACATTTTAATTTTACCACGACCAATTTGTCTGTTCATGGCCGAATAGGCTCCAAGCAATAATTGCTGGCCGGTTTGTCCTTTGGCATAGAAAGTTCTAGATACCAATACCCCTCCAAAAGAACGGTTGTCCAACAACCCCCCATAATCGCGAGCAAAAGGCACTCCTTGAGCAACACATTGGTCAATAATATTGGCAGAAACTTCTGCTAAACGATGAACATTGGCCTCGCGTGAGCGATAATCGCCTCCTTTGATCGTATCGTAAAATAAACGGTAGGTAGAATCCCCATCTCCCTGATAATTTTTAGCGGCATTGATTCCTCCTTGAGCTGCAATGGAGTGTGCTCTTCGAGGAGAATCTTGGAAGCAAAACGTTTTGACATTGTACCCCAATTCGGCTAGGGTCGCAGATGCAGAAGCTCCAGCTAAACCGGTTCCTACTACAATAACATCGATTAAACGTTTGTTCGCAGGACTCACCAAGTTGATATTACTCTTGTGGTTGTTCCACTTATCAGCCAGCGGTCCTTGTGGTATTTTTGAATCGAGTGTCGCCATAATTTAAGCGTTTAAATGGTGATATATAGCAATAAACACAAAGCCTAAAGGGATTGCAATAGCAAAAGCCTGCGTAGCCTTTTTGATGGTAGCTGAGTATTTATTGTTGACTCCTACAGATTGGAAAGAAGATCCAAATCCGTGAAGTAAATGAAGTGCTAAAAAGACAAAAGATAGACTGTAGATCGCCACTCGAATAGGGCTGTGGAACTTATGAACCAATTCCTCATAGTAACGATTGGGATCTTCGGGCAATACTTCGATGTATTTATAATTCATCTCTGGAAACCAAAAGTCATAGAAATGTAATCCTAAAAAAGAGAGGACAACAATTCCAGATAAAATCATGTTCCGAGACATCCAGCTGGCATTAGCCTGCCCTTTATATACCCCGTATTTCTGTGATCTGGACTGGTTGTTTTTCAATTCCAATACAAATCCCATAATAAAGTGAAAGACAACACCGAAGATGAGTACGGGTTGCAATACGAATTGAACGACTGGATTAGTCCCCATAAAATGGGATAATTGATTAAAAATCTCTGCACTAATTACCGAGGTCATGTTGATGGTAAAGTGCTGTAGTAAAAAGAAAACCAAAAAGAGGCCCGAAAGGGCCATGGCTACTTTCCGTCCGATGGAAGATGATGTAATTCCCATTGTAAATTCAATTATAGCAGTACAAAATTAGGGCATAAGTGTTTATCAAACCAGTAGAATAGGCTCAATTTGATAGTTTAGACTGATTCTATAATAGTTAATAATTATGCCCTCAATGCCCCTAAAACCGTTTGACAAAAGAGACTAGATCTTAAACGATTGAAGTTTAGATTTATTTTATTTGAAAGGTTTCAACAATTTTACTTGAATTCGTTGTAATTTTTAGTTGATAGGTTCCTTTTCCTAAATAAAAGTTTGTGTCATCTGCTGGTCGCTCTTTTTTGGAGTATGGGTACCGCTGAAGATCATAATCAATTGTATTGATCCCACCAGATAATTTCCCATTCCAGTCATAGATGGTTTTTCCCTTAGAATTAAGGATTTGAGCGGTATAAGTGGAAGCTTGTTCGGACCAAAGCACCCATTGTACCTCAGGGATATTGGTCTTAGACCAAAGCGTTCGTTTGGATCCCCAAGCTCGATTATATTTCAGCTCTGGCGCTTCCAAAACCATCAACTTATTGGGCTTCCCTGCTGCCATCCATGTATGTAAGGGCTCTAGATCTGCTTTGTAAATAGAACGCCCGTGGGTTCCTAAAAGCAAATCTTTTTCCTCGGCTTGAACCACTAAATCGTGAACTGCCACTGCTGTCAGTCCTTTTGCAAATGCCTGCCAGGTTGCTCCTCCATCGACACTTACATAAGCTCCTAGGTCATTCCCTAAATACAACAGATCTGGGTATTCTGGATCTTCTCGAATCACATTAACAGGGCTTTGAGGAAGTCCCTCAACTATAGCTTGCCAAGTTTCTCCATAATCGTCACTGCGGTATACATAGGCTTGCATATCGTCCCAGCGATAACCGTTCAGACTCACATAAACCCTTCCTTTATGGTGTTCAGATGCAATAACTCGACTCACCCATAAGTCTTTCGGAAAACTTTCACTCAGTAGCATCCAATCCTGATTGGGTTTTTTTCTATACACCAAACCGTCGTCGCTTCCCGTATACAACAAGCCAAATTCTAGAGGAGATTCACTGATGGTTGTTAAAGTTCCATAGGCCACATTGCCTTTTCGACCCCCTTGAGTTAAATCGTCCGAAATTGCCTCCCACTGATCTCCTTGGTCAAATGATCGGTGCAGTTTTTGACTTCCGTAATAAAGTATATCGGGATTGTGCGGACTTAAAAGAATTGGCGTTTGCCAATTGAATCGATAGGGTAATTCTCCCAATTCGTGCTTGGGCTGAATGGCTTTTCGAGACGAGGATCCTAAATCCAATCGACTGTAATTCCCAAATTGGTAACCCGTAAATACGATGTTGGGATTCCTAGGATCGATCTGAATTTGCATGCCATCGCCTCCCATAATACTTTGCCAGGGATTTTGTCCCGAACTTTGCCAACGAACACTTTCTCGGCTGTTGTGTTTGGCCATCCAAACGCCGTTGTCCTGAAGACCTCCATACACTCGATACGGTTTTTGTTGGTCTACAGCAATGGCATAAAATTGACCGACCGTGGGGCTATTGTTCTTCATCCAATGAGCTCCATCGTCGTAAGTAATATTGATGCCCCCATCATTTCCGTTAATCAGATGACCCGGACGTTCTGGATTGATCCATAAATCGTGATGATCTGCATGAACATTCGACTTCCCGATGGACTGAAAGCTTTGTCCTCCATCGTCTGAAGTTAAGATCGGAACTCCGTAAATGTAAACTTTATCCGCATCAAAAGGGGCTACATGAATTCTTCCAAAATAATACCCATAACTGTAATAGACCCCATCGATAAACCCATCATGTGTTTTCTCCCAATGCAAGCCTCCATCAGTAGACTTGTAGATCTCAGTACCAATCACAGGGGTATCAAAAAGAAGGGCATTGGCATCCTCTAAATATAGCGCCAGATCTAAGGGCTCTATTTTGCCTTCGCGCACCATGTTTTTGACATTTGCAGCTCTGTATTTTTCGTGAAATCCATAGGTTTTCAAATAGGTATTGATCTGAGCATCTTCCAATGCGAGAAAATCATCAGAAGTCATTTCTTTAAAGTCTTCTTTGGTGAGTAGTTCTGATGGCTCCGCTTTTTCTTTTGGCCGTCTAAACTGATTGTCGTGAACCGCATAAAGGGTTTCGGAATCAAAGGCCGCTAATCCAATACGCCCGACCCCAGCCCCTTGAGGAAAACCACTTGCCTGAGTAGAAATAAGCTCCCATTGAAGCCCTCCATCCACGCTTTTATAAATTCCTGAAGCCTCTCCATCGCCATCAAAATTCCAAGCTTTGCGGTCCTTATCCCAGGCAGATGCAAAGAGTACATTAAAATCTTCTGGAGATGCCACTAAATCAATAATTCCTGTACGATCGTTTACAAAAAGGGTCTGCTTCCAATGCAATCCTCCATCTGTTGTGATATAAATTCCTCGTTCGGAACTAGCCGAATACAAAGCTCCGGTGACGCCAACAATCAAATGGTTCGGATTTTTCGGATCTACAAGAATTCGACCGATATGATGACTCTCGGCTAAGCCACGATGTTCCCATGTTTCTCCATTATCGGTACTCATTAAAATGCCCAAACCTGCATATGAAGACCGAGAACTGTTGTGTTCACCTGTACCAACCCAAAGGGTACGTGTGTTCCAATCGACTGTTAAAGCCCCCAAATGTTGAGTTAGGGCTTGCTCTGCAACCGATTTAAAGCTGATTCCGTTGTCTGTCGTATGCCACAAACCTCCTGTAGCATAAGCCACATAAAATTCTGTAGGGTCTTTGGGATTTACATCGAGGGCCACCACACGTCCACTCATCACAGAAGGACCCATATTGGAAAACTCTAAGGATTTAAAAGGGGATTGTTGTTGTGCTTTTTGATGATTTTTGGCTGCACTAAATAGGATCGCCTCAGATGTTTGGGCCAAACCCAAATGGCAAAACAGGACAGCAACACAAAAAAAGAAAAGATTCCGCTTCATAGTCAAAATGGCTTTATTCAACTAAAAGTAGCCCTTTTTTTAAAAAGAGTTTATCTTCGAAAGAAATCTTCTAAACCATGCGCTATCAACCTTTACCAGCATCGGAATACATCAATAATCGAAAAAACTTTATGGCCGCTATGCAACCTAAAAGTTTAGCGGTTTTTAATTCTAATGACATCTACCCCGTTAGCGCCGATAGTACACTCCCCTTTGAGCAGCATCGCGATATCTTTTATCTGTGTGGTGTCGATCAAGAGGAAAGTATTTTAGTTCTCTTCCCTGATGCCGTGGAAGCTCGACATCGAGAAATTTTATTCTTAAAAGAAACCAATGCCCATATCGCCGTTTGGGAGGGAGCAAAACTCACCCAAGAACAGGCTCAAAAACAAACCGGAATCCAGACCATTTACTGGCTTCAAGATTTTGAACGTGTTTTCTTTGAATTAGCTGCGCAATGCGACACTATGTATTTCAATAGAAACGAACATTACAGAGCTGCTGTGGAAACTCAAACGCGTGAGGACCGATTCATCGCTTGGGCACAAAAGAATTATCCTGCCCACAAGCAGGCACGAAGCAATCCTATTTTACAGCGATTGCGATCTGTAAAATCGGATTTTGAAATTGCGCAAATTCAAAAAGCCTGTGACATCACCGAAAAGGGATTTCGTCGCATTTTAAACTTTGTAAAACCCGGCGTTTGGGAATATGAAATTGAAGCTGAATTTGCCCATGAGTTTTTAAAAAATCGCTCCAAAGGATTTGCATACACGCCCATCATTGCTTCTGGTAACAACAGCAATGTTTTACATTATATAGAAAACAATCAGCAATGTCAGGCGGGAGATCTACTCCTCTTAGACGTGGCGGCAGAATACGGAAACTACTCCAGCGATATGACCCGAACAATTCCGGTATCTGGACAGTTCAGTAAAAGACAAAGAGCGGTCTATGACGCGGTCTTGCGAGTCAAGAAAGAGGCAACACAACTGCTGACCCCAGGGACACTCTGGAAACAATATCATGAAGAAGTAGGGAAAGTGATGACCGCAGAACTCCTCCAATTGGGGCTTTTAGACCCATCGGATGTTCAAAATCAATCTCCAGAAAAACCGGCCTACAAAAAATACTTTATGCATGGGACTTCTCATCATCTCGGTTTAGACACCCACGATTATGGTCTTATCCTAGAACCCATGCAAGCCGGCATGGTGTTTACGGTTGAACCTGGAATTTATATCCCAGAAGAAGGTTTCGGAATTCGTCTAGAAGATGATGTGGTCATACAGCCGAGCGGAGCTCCAAAAAACTTAATGGAAAATATTCCTTTAGAAGCCGAAGCCATTGAATCCTTGATGCAGGCCTAATTTCGGACCGGAATTAAAATCTCTGATACCAATTCGTTTTCTGGAGTGTTTTGTGGACTGTTTCTATACACCTCCATTCCAGAGAATTTTTTATGAGATTTAAACTTCTTTCCTCTTTCGTGCATCATAACCGCTGCCCAAGAATTTCCTAAGTGCTTATAAGACCCCTTATGCCTTACCCCATAGACTTGAAGGTCGGGTAAGTGTCCCGTTTCAAAAGATTCAGGCAAGTCGGAAGGAAAAGATTCAACGGGTACACAAGCAGTATAGTGCACCACACCTTTGAGCGGATCCCATTTGTGATATTGCGCAAAGGGTGCTCCGTTTTCTTTCACCTCTTCATTCCCATAGACATAGGTCAACAATTGTTCGTAGTCTTTACTCATATGTTGTGGCAACTCATCTATAGGGCAGGTTTTGGTTTTGGAGATAAAAGCCGTCTTTTCAAACGATTGGATTCCTAAAAATTCTAGATTGAATCCTACTTCCCCCTTTTCTGCAAGGTCTTTAATCATCAATAAACCCCGGTCATAGTCCATGCCAATATAGACTTCCATAGACCTTTTCATCCAAAACATAAAAAAAGGCAGGCTGCTGTCCATGACCCAAGTGAGTCGGGTTCCATTCTTAGTAGACTCAATTTTAAAATGTGTTTTGGCTTTGGATTTAAAGGGCTTTAAAAACAATAAATTATAATGAATTTCGTCGGGGGACTCGGATAATATTTGCATTTCTCCTGAGCCGGTAATCGGACCTTCCCAACGATAGGACTTTCCGTCGGGAGCCACATCGACTTGGGCTTCAGGATCTGCCAAAAGCCAGGGAGACCACTTTTGCCAAGCATTAAAATCGTTTAATAAAGGATGAATTTTAGATGCAGCTGCATCTATATCCACGGAACGGGAGACGTGAATTTTAGGCATATCGTATTCAAATTGGTGGATCCAATTTAATCAAAATAACGTATATTCAAGTTCCTCAAATCTAAACCTTTAACCTATGTATCGTTCTTTTTTGTATATCGCTCTTTTAATTACGACGCAACTTCATCTGAGTTGCACTGGATCCAATGAATCTATAGAAGATGCCCCACCGGCCGAACTTCAATTGTTAGCCCTTCAAAATGAAACGCTTTGGATCCAAGAAACTACAGCTGCTAATCCTTATCGGGTGCGACTGCGAAACAATCTTAAAGAAGGATTTATGATCGATGCCCAAACCTGTGAATGGATTAAAGAAGGCATCTTTAGCTATAGAGGTTTCCGTTCAGAAACTGCAATTACCGAGCATAGCAGTCGAACCTTAGCCTTAAAAATTAGTAGTTCCAATTCAGATTTCAATTTAGAACTCAACTATCGGATGGAAATCACCGACGACCAAATGGATTTTCGTTTAGAATCCAATATCCCCACCGTCGTCTCTACCTT
>WTJH01000190.1 GCA_011524915.1 Flavobacteriales bacterium
CTATTATATTTGCGCTTTAAATTATAAAGATGCAAAGTTTACTATCTAACTTGCGGATTAACATCCCTTCATCTGTTTATCTGAAAGATCCTGAAACCTCAGATTTAGGAAAAAAGATTATCGAACACAGTATTTTATTGATCGATGAGATCGGGATTGAGGCGTTTACATTTAAGAAATTAGGAGCCCTGATTGGTTCTAACGAAAGTTCGGTTTATCGCTATTTCGAAAATAAACACAAGCTTTTGATGTATTTGTGTTCTTGGTATTGGGGGTGGCTCGAATATCAAATGGTTATGGCTACTTTCAGTTTAAAAGAGGCTTCCGAAAAACTAGATAAAGCCATTGAGGTCATTAGTCGTCAGGTGACCGAAGACAGCAACTTTACCTATGTAAACGAACCCGCTTTGAGTCGTATCATCATCAATGAAAACTCAAAGTCCTTTTTGACCAAAGAAGTCGATACAGAAAACAAAGAAGGAGGTTTTGAGAGTTATAAACGACTGATTAATAGAGTTTATGAACTAATAAAAGAAATTTCTCCCGAATATAAATACCCCAAAAGTTTAGCGAGCACCCTAGTAGAAGCCGCATTATATCAACATTTTTTAAGAGATCATTTTCATAGTATTACGGATTGTGGGGATGAAGCCCCAACCGCTTTTCTTACCGAACTCATTCGAAAAACAATTGCATGAATAACAACCCAAACAACACTTGGAGTCGATTTTTCCGACTGCTAAAACTTGAACGAAAAGACATCCTACAAATTTTTTACTACGCCTTGTTTGCTGGGGTTTTATCCCTAAGCCTTCCTTTGGGCGTACAGGCCATTATTAACCTTATTCAAGGGGCTCAAATCTCGAGTTCTTGGGTGATTTTGGTGATTTTAGTCACCCTAGGCGTCAGTTTTACAGGGACCCTTCAAATCATGCAAATGCGAATTATTGAGACCCTACAACAGCGGATCTTTACTCGAGCCAGTTTTGAATTAAGCTACCGTTTCCCCAAAATACGGATGCGGGAACTTCGGAATTATTACCCCCCAGAACTCGCCAATCGATTTTTTGATACCCTGAGTATCCAAAAAGGACTTTCAAAAATCTTAATTGATGTGCCGGCGGCGCTGATCCAAATTGTCTTTGCATTGATTTTACTTTCCTTCTACCATCCCTTCTTTATCCTTTTTGGAATGGTACTTCTTACCTTGATGTTCTTCGTCTTCCAATATACCGTTCGCAAAGGCTTGGAAACCTCCATAGAAGAATCGAAATACAAATATAAAGTCGCCCATTGGATCCAAGAAATAGCCCGCTCCGTAGTAAGTTTTAAGTTGGCCGGGAACACCAATCTTACCCTTGAAAAAAACGACGAATTTGTAACGGAATACCTGCAGGCCAGAGAAGCACACTTTAAAGTAATCAAGTTACAATACATCAAAATGATTGGCTTTAAAGTAACCGTCACAGCTGGGCTGTTGGTTATTGGTGGGATGCTGGTCCTCAATCAACAAATGAATATTGGACAATTTGTTGCAGCAGAAATCATCATACTCTTGGTAATTGCATCGGTCGAAAAATTGATCGTGAGTTTGGAAACCCTTTACGACATGCTCACCTCCATAGAGAAATTGGGGCAAGTAGTGGACCTGCCTACCGAATCTGAAGAAGGACGCCGGTCCGATTTAACACAGGATTTCCGGATCGAACTCAAAGATGTTGAATACAAAGTTTCGGATCGAGATCAGCCCATACTTTCCGAAATCAATTTAGAAGTTAAACCCAAAGAAATCGTTTTAATACAAGGAGCTTCAGGTTCTGGAAAATCGAGTTTATTACGCTTGTTGGCTGGAATCATCTCCCCTACTTCAGGGACGGTTTTTGTGGGACAAGACAATCTCAAAGGCATTCATTTGGGACATTTCCGATCGCATCTAGGATTATCCTTATCGGACGAAGCCCCCTTCGAAGGAACTATAAAAGAAAATCTCACTTTTGGGGATCAAACGATTTCTGATGCAAAGATTCGAAACGTACTGGAAGTGGTAGGTCTTCAAGATTTTATCAAATCTTTACAAACCGGCCTAGAAACCATCGTCTATTCTGAAGGAAAAAAACTATCCTATTCCATATCCAAAAAACTGATTCTTGCACGAGCCATTTTACAACAACCCGAGCTCCTTATTTTGGAAGACCCTTTGGACCAGTTTACCAAAAAGGAAACCGAGCAAATCATCGATTATTTGTGTTCCTCAGAACACTCTTGGTCCATTGTTGTAGTCAGCTACAACAACTACTGGAAATCTAAATGCCACCAGTTTATTGAACTTCAACACGGAAAAATCGCCTCCTAAATACTGCTATGTTAAACATTTCAAACAAACCCATCAAGGATTTTGAATTCGATGCCTACACCTCTGGGCAAACCATTTTTGAGATCTCCTATTTTAAGTATTTCAATCGCTTTTTAGTGGTTTTCTTTAGCGTATTAATCGTGATGCTTTTCTTACCCTGGACTCAAAACATTTCAGGAAAAGGATATGTAACGACCCTTCAACCCGAAAACAGACCACAAACCATACAATCGCCAATCCCAGGAAAAATAGATGCTTGGTTTGTTCGGGAAGGAGATCTGGTTCAGAAAGGCGACACCCTTTTAAAAATATCTGAAATTAAAAGTGACTATTTCGATCCCCTACTCGTCGAACGTACGGCCGAACAACTTCAGGCCAAACAGCTGGCGGTTGCGGCTTATCAAGATAAAGTGAGTGCCCTGAGTGCTCAGATTTCTGCTCTGGTACGAGAGCAAGAGCTAAAACTGAAGCAGGCCCTCAATAAACAGCAGCAACAACTGCTTTATGTCCAGAGCGATAGCATCAAATACGAAGCTGCCAAAACCAATCGAGATATAGCAGGGGTTCGACTGGAACGTACCCAAACGCTATTGGACCAAGGACTGAAAGCTACCCGAGATTTAGAGGAAAAAAGGTTGAAATATCAAGAAACTTCTGCCAAGCTTCTATCTGCCTCCAACAGCTATAGTAATGCTCAAAAAGAAATGGAAATTGCCACTTTTGAAATCGATCGATTGCAAGCTTCTTTTGCAGACAAATTGGCCAAAACACGTTCGGATTTGGCCACGGCAAAATCCCTCCAATACGAAGCTCAAGGGGAAGTTGCTAAGCTTCAAAATGCGTTGGCCAATTATCATTCTAGAGCCGCTTTGCAGTATGTTACAGCACCTCAGACGGGTTATATCAACAAAGCCTTAACCGGCGGAATCGGAGTAACCTTTAAGGCAGGTGATCAGTTGGTTTCCATTATGCCCTACACCTACCAGATTGCTGTAGAAACCTATGTGAGACCCATTGATATGCCGCTAATAAAATTGGGGGAAAGTGCTCGGGTAGAATTCGACGGATGGCCTGCAATTGTATTTAGTGGGTGGCCCAATGTATCCTATGGGACCTATGGAGCCCGAGTGGTGGCCATCGAAAACTTCATCAGTACAAATAATTTGTATCGCGTGCTATTGGCTCCCGATCCAGACGATCATCCTTGGCCAGAACAAGTTCGGATGGGATCTGGGGCACGAACGATTGCTCTACTCAACGAAGTCCCGGTTTGGTATGAACTCTGGAGACAGATCAATGGCTTCCCTCCCGAATATTACAATGCTGATGGGAGTACTCCCAAAGAAAATAATGCGATCAAGAACAAGTAAACATGTATAAATCCTACTTTTTATATATCGTATTGGGAGGTGTGTTTTGGGGTGGAACAACTGTCCTTAGGGCACAAGAATCCATGGATTTAAACACCTATTTGGACTATGTAAAAGCCTATCATCCTCTGGTAAAACAAGCTCAACTTAAACTTTCGGAAAGTCAAGCCAAACTTCTCAAAAGCCAAGGAGCCTTTGACCCCAAACTGGAAGTGGATTACAAGGATAAAACATTTCAGTCCACCCCCTATTTCGAAAGGCTGAATGCCACTTTTAAAATCCCTACACCCTATGGTCTAGAATTTCAAGGGGGATTTCAAGAAGCCGATGGGAGTTATCTCAATCCCGAACAAGCGGTTTCGGGAGACCAGCTGTACAAAGTTGGGGCTCAAATCGATTTGGGAAAAGGGCTTTGGGCAAACGAAAGGAGAACAGCACTCAAACAAGCCAAAAGCTATACCAAACAAGCTGCCGAAGAAAATGCCCTCCAAGTCAATGCCACCTTAGAAGCGGCAAGCCATGCCTTTTTGGAATGGTATAGAGCCCATCAAGAGTATGAAGTTTTTGATCGTTTTGTGACCAATGCAGCCTTTCGATTCGAAGGTGTTAAAAGTCGATATCGCTCGGGGGATCTAGCTGTTATTGACACCGTTGAGGCCCGAATAGCCTATAACCAAAGGGTGTTGGGACGTAAAAAAGCACAAATGAAATTACGGGAAAAGGCCCTTAAGGCTTCTAATTTCCTTTGGATAGGGGAAAATGCGGTCGAGATTAAGGACGAAGTATCCCCTCAGTTCGATCCTTTGGAGTTTCGTCAAAACTTCCAACCCTTAAATGGGTCTATTGAAGATCATCCTAAAATTAAAGCTTTAGGATACAAGCAAGAACAACTGGTTTTCGAAAAACGATTACAACGCAACAATCTCCTACCTGAGATTACTGTGGGCTATCAGTGGTTGTCCGAAACCAACCCCACCCAACAGTTGAATTGGGCAATAGACCCGGACAATAGCAGCACACAATTCAAACTTTCACTTCCACTCTTTTTGAGAAAAGAACGTGCGAATTTTAAATTGGCCCGGATTCAGCTCCAAGATATAGAATTGGAACGCAAGCAAGTAGAAACGCTTCTAAGCAATAAAATTCAGGCTTTAGCCAATCAGACTCAACTATTGGAAGAACAATGGAACATTGCCCAACGTATGGTTTTGGATTACCAAGCTTTATTCAGCGGGGAACAACAAAAGTTTGAAGCTGGAGAGAGTTCGTTGTTTTTGGTCAATGCCCGTGAGTCGAAGCTGATAGAAGGGCTACTCAAAGCCATTGAACTGAATACTCAAAAACAAAAAGCACAAACGTCCTATTATTTTCAGTTGGTTTTTCCAGACACGAATCCGGCCCTCTAAAACATTCAGAGAACTGAACTAAACACTTAATTAATTTTATTTAAAATCTTCTGAAGTTAATCCTGAATTAACCTTGACATTTTTAAGCGTCATCACTTCTGCGGGCATCCCATTGCCCCCAGAGACTTCGGTTGTTCCGGCAAACATAATCCCGTCAAAAGATTTAAAGTCAGAATAAAGGGTTTCGACTCGACTTTTTTGACCCATCTTATCAGCTGTAACTAGGGACTTCAGTAAATGTCCTGTTTGTACTCCAAAATAAAATTCATCATCTGAATCGCTTACCTCACTCGGCATTGTTATTTTGTAGAAATCTTCAGTTTCGGATGTTTCTATTCCTACAAGTGTTCCTTGGGAACGAATTTTTGGAATATTACTGAAAAAACCATCATCTATCAATGACTGAAATCCCTTTTTCGCATCTGGAGGCATTTTCATTTGTTGTCCTTGCTGAACTATAAAGGATTCTTTTGGAGTAATTACGGCCTTCATCATGATCGACATACTTGATTTAAGGATGACTTCCTGTAACATATGACCTTCCATTTGTTTGAGCACAATAAGTATTCCACCTACCATGGGATTTTCTGTTTCCATATAGGTTTCTAGGCTTGTGACACTTGCTAGTTTTTCTTTGCCTCCCAAAGCCGCTTCATGGGCATCCATAACATGATCGATGGTTATACCGTCAGGGATTTTATGAACTGTGGGGCTCTGATGCGGAATACTTTCAATGGGGGTCGTTTGTGCTGGAGACCAGA
>WTJH01000066.1 GCA_011524915.1 Flavobacteriales bacterium
ACATAAAGTTCCATAACGGTAAATTCTGGATTGTGGGTACGATCCATTCCTTCGTTGCGGAAGTCTTTTGCAAATTCATACACCCCGTCAAATCCCCCGACAATTAGTCTTTTGAGATAAAGCTCGTTGGCGATTCTCAAATACAGAGGGATATTGAGAGCATTGTGATGGGTAACAAAAGGTCGGGCAGCAGCACCCCCAGGGATGGGTTGTAGGATGGGGGTTTCAACTTCTAAATATCCTTTTTGGTTAAAAAACTCGCGAATACTGTTCGTGATCTTGGTCCGATGAACAAAGGTTTCTTTTACCTGTGGATTTACAATTAAGTCAACATAGCGTTGACGGTATCGCATTTCGGGATCTACAAAGGCATCATAGGTGTTGCCGTCGGCGTCTGTTTTGGGGAGGGGTAGAGGTTTTAAAGCTTTATTAAGCAGTGTAAACGACTCTACTTTTACAGTTTTTTCGCCCACCATTGTAGTAAACAAACTTCCGTGGATTCCAATAATATCACCTATGTCTAAGAGTTTTTTATACACTTCATTGTAAAGTGTTTTGTCCTCTCCCGTACAAATTTCGTCTCGATTAAAATAGACTTGAACCTTTCCTTGACTGTCTTGAAGTTCAGCAAAACTGGCCTTTCCCTGTATGCGTCGGGACATGAGTCGACCCGCCATAATCACCTTTTTCCCTTCTTCAAAAGACGCCTGAAGATCTTCAGACAAGTGGTCAACCGGGAAAAGGGCAGCCGGGTATGGGTCAATCCCAAGGGCCCGAAGCCGTTCGAGCTTTTCTCTTCTTACAATTTCTTGTTCGCTCAATGTAGACATAGCAGTAGTTTCGGCAAAGATACACAGTCTGGATTACTCACCGAGGGAAATGAATTATCTTTGTACGCAGTATTGAAACCACATATGGGAAAACTTCCAAAACGTATTAAAATTCACCAGTTAGGCGTGCAATCCTATGCAGATTCTTGGGCCTTACAGGAAGATATTTTCGATCAGATGGTCCAAGCCAAACGGCAAAACCGGTCTTTGGAAGATGCCCAGCCGATAGACAATCATCTCCTCTTTGTGGAACACACTCCTGTGTTTACCTTAGGGAAAAGTGGAGATTTGAGTCATTTGTTGGTATCGGAAGAAGAGCTTAAAGCCCGAGGAATAGATTTTTATCATTCCAACCGAGGTGGAGATATTACCTATCACGGACCAGGACAATTGGTGGGATACCCACTTTTGGATTTGGATCAGTTTTTTACGGATATCCATAAGTACCTTCGCTTATTAGAGGAAGCCATTATCCGCACATTGGCAGACTATGGTATTTCTGCTAGTCGAAGTCCGGGAGAGACCGGGGTTTGGCTCGCGGTAGGAACCCCATTTGCTCGAAAAATTTGTGCTATGGGTATCCGTGCAAGTAGCTGGGTTACCATGCACGGCTGGGCCCTGAATGTCAATACCGATCTCAAAAATTTTGACACCATTATTCCCTGTGGAATTCAAGGGAAAGGAGTAACCTCCATGGCTCAAGAATTGGGGAAAGAAATTCCTCTATCCGAAGTCCAAAGCTGTTGGCTTGAACATTTTACAGAACTATTTGAGGCTAGGATTGAATACTAAAATCATAGAATAATACCGAATTCCCTTCTCCGGGTACTGCGACTTCAATGGTTTTATTGGATGCGTTATATCTCAGTTGAGCTGGGCCATTTCCATAGGCAGGGAACCCTTGTACAGCAGTACCATTGCTGTAGAAGCAATACAGTTTTTGAGTTTCGGTATCCGTAAGCGTGATATATAAAGTGTTATTCAAATAAAATACTTGTGGAGCCGTATAGCTTCCATAGGGGAGTGTCACCGGAATACCCTTGATCGTAAGTATATTTTCGGAAAAACTAACCAAAGATTTGGCGGTCATATCCACTCGATGATCTGCCCCTAATTGTAAGGGCGTTTTAGTTGTGTTCCCCTTCCGATCGACCTGAATTAGATGTCCATCCAAGTCTGTTGTAGCGAAGGTGTTCAGATAATTGAAAATTCCATTTTGGGAAAAGTTGATTTTTTCTTTTACCCGAATTCGATCGCTCCCTTGACGGTTAAGAATTTTGAGTTGATTGTTCGATTGAGCAAAAACGATATAATCCTTTTTATTGATACGGAAGTGTTGAGGAGGTCCGAGCAAAGGGGCATCGGTTTTTTTGGCTTTAAATCCTCGGACTATTTTCCCTCGTCTATCATACATCCGTAAGTCTTTGCCTTGGGCAAGTAGGAAACGATATTCACGATTTTTATCGTAATCGAAAACAGCCAAGGGCTGAATGGGTTCTGCACTTGGAATTTTAATATCAAAGGGAGGAACGACCTTCCCATTCCGATCTAAAATCACAAATTTAGTTTCGGTTCTAAAAGCCAATTGGAGCCTTTTGTTTTTATATAAGTCCACCTGACTTATGGGACCAACTACTCCAGCCGAAAGCTTTTTTTTCCAAAAAAGTTTTCCGGAGTTTGAACTTAAATAGAGCTGATTGTTTTGGTCATAGGCGACTAGGTCATCTGCTTTTGTTTTGTGATTTTTAACCCATTGAAGAGGTCCTGCCAAAGGTGCATCCAGTTCTAGGGTTCCTATATTTCGGAGTCCTTCTATATTTTCTCGTGTCCCTTTTTGGGCGAAGCTGCTGTGTAAGTGAATCAGATGATTGTCGATCAAGGCTTGTAAACCGATGTAGGGATAGTTTTCAAACGTTGTTTGAGATTCTTGATCTTGGCTTAATGCACTTGTATTTCCTACCCAAAGAAAAGACGATCGGTTACTGAGTTTTTCTATGTAGGAATTAAAAGTCTTGGATTGTTTGAGTGTTCGGCCATTGAGTTGGTCGGTGAGTACTTTTTTTAAGAAGGATTCGCTAGAAGCCAGCAATACAAAATCATCTCCATAGGTCCCGACTTGTAGCCTTTTGTCAATTCCCCAGGCCTTGAGAAAAGTTTCTAGGGCTGGAGTAAGGACCACATAGCCCAACTTAAACTTTCGGAATTGCCCTTCTTCTTCCCATCGAAAAGGGAGGCTTCTGTCTTCAGAACCATTTCTATGCAACAACAGCGCTTCTTCTCCATTGGCTTGGATAAAGCTCAATTCATCGAAAGCATTAAACTCTTGTATTTGAGAATCTGTGAGTGACAAATTTTTACCGAGAACGTAGTTTTGAAAGTTTTGCGAGAGTAAGGGGCCGTTCTCGGAAGGAATAATGAGCAGTTCATCAAAGTCTTGAGGGAGGAGCGAAAGACTTTTAAGCGGTTGTGCTTCTAAGTTTTCTAAAAGGGTGTAGATGGAGGGCACGCTGTCATAGGTACTGCTGATTCCATCCAAAGCGATGGTTTGATTTTCGATTCGCCCATCGAACATTGCCCACTGAGCCGAAGAGTGTGGAAGCAACTGAGGTTTCTTCCACTGCAATTGCTGTATCCAAAAATCTGAAGCTTGATAATACCAAACCGCAGGGGCCTTGGGTTGGGAAGCTTTTTTTAAGGCCATCAATTCGGATCGGAGTGGACTTTCCTCTCCCTGTTGTTGGAGTCGGATACAGTTTTCTAAACGGAGTTCAGAAGTGGATCTTATTTCGATGGAATTGATAACCGCACGAAACCAAGTGTATGAGGCATCGGTATGCTTTTCTATCGGAACACCCTCATAGGTTTTATAGGGCTGAATAGGAGCGATGCTGTCCTGAATTTGCGCCAAATAGGTCCAGGCAAAATCCTCTTTTCCCAAGGGACTCACGGTTAATAAGGCCCCGGGGGAAATACCTTCGGGAGTAAGGGCCTGAATTTGTGCTGTAGACTGTTGAAGGATCGGAGCTAAAAGTTTCCATTGAGGCCCCAAATTTTCCGGAGTAAATACTTCGGGTTGTCGAACTTCTACCACGCCAAAGGTTTCGGGTGGGATCCATGAAAAAAGATTGGCAGTAGACGATTTTTGAGGATTTTGACAGCCCCAGAAGATAAGGCTTAAACAAAAACTTAGGGTCAATGATGAAAACAGACTTTTCAAGCGCACGTAGATTGGATTTTAGGACAAAATTAAAATTAAAAGCCGAATTCTAATTGCTCGGGAAGCAAGCGAAATGATTTTCGGTGCAAAGGAGTAATACCATGGAGTCGGATAGCTTCCCGATGTTGGTTTGTCGGGTAGCCTTTGTTGCGGTGCCAGCCATATTCAGGATACTTTTCCGCTGCAGATTGCATATAGGCATCCCTATACGTTTTTGCTAAAATAGAGGCAGCAGCTATATTTTGATATTTGCCATCTCCACCTACGATACATTGGTATGGAATATCTCTGAACGGGTGAAATTTATTCCCGTCCACCAAAATATGCTCCGGGGGTACCTCTAATTTTTCAAGTGCCCGATGCATGGCCAAGATCGAAGCTTGTAAAATATTGATTTCATCAATTTTTTCGGGAGCGATATGCGCTACACCAAAGCTAAGGGCGCTCGTTTCAATAATCGATTTTAGTTCTTCTCTCTGGGTGGCACTCAATTTTTTGGAATCATCCAATAGCGGATGTTTAAAATCAGGTTTAAGAATCACAGCAGCTGCCGTAACCGGACCCGCCAAACAACCCCGACCGGCCTCATCCGTTCCCGCTTCTAGTCCTAAGTGATATTGTTTTTTGAGCATTCGTTTTTTCTACCACACAAGTAGGTACTTTTATTTTAACTTCGCAACTAAATTAGAAAAGATATGAAGTGCCTTCGGCGCTGCTTTATTGGAACGCTCATCTTTTTGAGTTTTGGAGTACAGGCCCAAGAAGTTAGTACTAGCTCCTCTTCCTCGACTGCTTTGGAGATTTCCACTTCCCAATTGGTCACTTCGACATTGGAATCCACCACCCTGACAGAAACGGCTGCTGTAAGCTCGAGTCTTTCGACTACAGCTACTTTAGAGCTAGGATCGGCAACATTAAGCGCTACCCTTTTATCCGAAAGTACCACTTCCTCTCAAGTTTTAGATTCTTTAGCCACCCCAAAAAAACGCAAACGTAAACGCTTACCTCCAATTGTGATTCGGTTAGATACGGTCATGATTAACAACTATAAAAAAATCCATCACGACGGGAGAGTAGAAGCCATTGATACCACTTTACACATTCAAAAGGACTACCGTTTCAATACCTTGCGAAAAGACCTATTTGAATATTTGAGTTTTCCTAACGTAGGGGAAGCCTATAACCGTTTAGGCTATGATTTTAGGCAAACTTCCTATATGCCCCATATGGGAGCTCGGGCGCGACACGACAACTATATGGAGATCGAGGATATGGTCTATTATCAAGTGCCGACCCCCTATACCGAATTGTTTTTTAAAACTACTTTTGAACAGGGGCAACTGGTCGATGCCTTGGTCACTCTGAATACCTCGCCGGGCTTTAATTTATTTATTGGACATAAGGGGTTACGCTCTTTAGGAAAATATGTTTCTTCCAAAAGTACAGGGACTCAATTTCGGATGGGTGGAACATACGATTCCCGAGGGGATCGCTATCATGCGCGCTTTCATTTTGCGGCCCAGCGCTTAGACAATCAGATCAATGGGGGATTAACTGCTGAGGGAGAATATTATTTCGAAAACGCACCCACCTATATGTATTTCGATCGCAACGGAGAGCCTTACCGAGATGAAAATGGAGACCCCTATTTGTACGATTACGATGGGTATCTGGATCGTTCGCGGATGGATCTACAAACCCAAGGGAGTAATATGATGCGTGGGAAGCGTTACTTTTTGGATCATCATTTAAATTTGATTCCTGTCGTTCGAGATAGTGTGGCTCAGGGGCATCGTTTTCAAATCCAACATCAGTTCACTTACGAAACCAAAGGATTTAACTTTGTTCAAAGTCGCAGGGATACCGATTTCTTTGGAGCTACAGTTGGCGGATCAAGTATCGATAATCTTACGCTGCATCGAAGTTTTCAGCAAAAACTTGCCCTTCAAATGTTACTTCCAGGACGGGGGACCCTTACTGCCGGACTCCATCAACAAAGTTGGGAGCAGCGTTTTGGTCCAGCGGAAGATGACGCTTCCGAAAGTCTACCGGTATTTGAAGGAAGTCAATACGGCCTGGAAGTTCAATACCAACAGCCTTTAGGTCCTGGGAGGTTCCAGGCTCAGGCCTATAAAACGTTTAAAGAAGCTTTTGCAGCGGATGCCTTGTCGGCTCAGTTCGAAATGCTTTTTGGAAAACAATGGTACTTTAGAATAGAAGCCCAACAAAAAACACTCCCCATTTCCCTTAATTTCTATAATTCGGTAAGCAATTATGAGGCCTTCAATTGGACGGATCAAGTATATGACAAACAAAATCTAACAGCGGCCAACCTCCAGCTCAAACATCAAAAATTTGGGCAGTTACACCTCCAATATCAGCGGATCGAGGATTATGTGTTTTTTACCAATACCGCCACCGCCACTACCTTCCAAGAACAACTGATTGCAGCCCCCGAACAGTTGGATGGGCACCTGAATTATCTAAAAATACGTATCGATCCTCAATACGAATTTTGGAAAATGGGACTGTATGCCTCCGTCCAATATCAAAAGGTAACTCAAGAAGCGACTCGAAACACCATGGCGCTTAATGTCCCCGAGTGGCTGGGAAGAGCCACAGTGGCTTTTAAGTTTGACATGTTTCGCAAAGCACTACAAACCCAGTTGGGAGCTACGGCCCATTATTTTACCGCCTATCATGCAGACCAATTTCATCCCATCTTAGGCGAATTCATCAATCAAAATCAAAGAGCAATTGGAAATTTTCCAAGACTGGATTTATTCTTTAATGCCAAGATTCAAAAAACTCGATTTTTCTTAAAGTGGGAGCATATGAACAGTCATCAAACGGGCTACGATTATTATGCCGCTCCCATGGTTCCCTATCGGGATGCCATCATCCGTTTTGGATTGGTGTGGGACTTTTTTGACTAAGCCTAAGGTAGAATATTATACAGCATCTTTAATTTGAAATTATACAGTTTATCCGCTGGATTGAATTGATGAAAAGCATACCATCCGTTGTATCTTCCATTTTCCCAGCCCCAATTCATATGTAGGTATAAGGATTCTAAGTGCACCTGTTGTTCTGGAGTTTCGAGACAGTACAGCTGTTGCCGAAAGCCATCGCAAACCCACATATGTCCACTTTTATAACTGTTTAAAAAAAGCCATTTTTCTTTTCGGCCACCGCTTAATATTACCGGTCTTTTTTCTTTAAGTTCTCGGATCAGCAGATCTTTTCTTAAGGCGGTACTTTGCGCATGTGTATAGTTAAAGTCTTGTTTTAAGATAGGAGCTAAATCGAATGTACGGTCAAGTCCCGTTTGTTCGCATTTGTAGGTCAATGCCCCTATAGAAGTGTGGATGTCTTTAATCAAATTTGCAGTTTCTGGAGTTCCAAATTTTTGTTCCATCCGATTCCAGGCATAGCGTTTCGGATGTTGATGAAAATTCATGGTTTGTGCGATCGCTACCGGAACACAACCTGCATAGGCCCGACCACAAGGAACATTGCAATCCATAGGTTTTAGGGCGTCATTAAATCCACAGTTTTGGTGCCATTGGGTGTCTAATAGGGGAGCTTGGAGGCTTCTCTTTTCTTCACATGCCTCGACTTCTAGGCGTTCTACCGTATCTGGGAGCAACCAATATTTCCACTGATTTTTTAGATGCAGTTGGGTGTGTTCTGTATGCTTATGCAAGTCTTGATCTTCCAAGGCGGCAATCCATTCCACAAGTCCCAAAGGAATATGACGTTTATCGGTAGAAAATGTTCCCTTAGGAGAATAGCCCAATACGGGCGCTCTGCGTTTATCTGCCGAAATCAAGGCAAAACCAAGCTTGGGGTAATGCGCGACATATAAGGTTGGCTTTTCTTGTTGAATACTTAAGGAGTCGATCATTATTTCAGCA
Source organism: Flavobacteriales bacterium (assembly GCA_011524915.1). Taxonomy (GTDB): domain Bacteria; phylum Bacteroidota; class Bacteroidia; order Flavobacteriales; family Flavobacteriaceae; genus WTJH01. The sequence goes on from WTJH01000066.1 coordinate 7,965, forward strand.
GGAGTGTAGCTCGAATGGGTGTCTGAAGTTTGGTTTTGCTGGTAGAAATGGAGTGCTATTTGCGTGGCTTCATCAGAGGATACTCTAAAGGAATTTTTGGACTCATGGCTGCTTTCTAGGTGGGGAGCAGAACAACCTAAGCCCACCAATAAGACAGCTGTAAGGAATAATTTGGGACGGATCATAAGAGGTGTTTTTTCTATAAATTAGTGAGTAATATTTCAAGTGACTATTGTTTTAGATCATTCATCCACACATATGGAATTAAATAGGGGTGGACTGTTTGGAAACAAATTGCTTCCATACACTTTTGATGGCTGGAACAGCAGTAGACCTATTTCGGTTATGAAATAATTTTTTTCGAAAATCGAGAATGAAGTCTAATATTTGGAACCAAAATCCAGAAGTTATAGCAGACTTTTGTTGTTTGGTAGAATAGCCCAAAATGGGATAATGTTCATTTTCGGTTGCCCAGAGAACTTTTTGGGTTTCTTTATGATTGGCCATATATACCGATGGGAATACTTTAGTAATATCGTATAACTCTATCTGTTCGGCCGCACTTAACTCTTCTGGGTTTTGGCAGTGAAAACGGTATGCGATTTTAGAGATTTCAGGATTTTGTAAAGATTCCTGATTTGATTTTTGTTCTACTGCAGATCCTTCCCTAGGTGCATGGCACCCGATACATATACTTAAGATCAAAATAAAGCTGAAAATGTTCCCGTGGTGGCTCATAATTGAAGGTTTTAAAGCGCTTAAGCTTGATGCTTGAAGCACTAATTTCTACTCTAGTTTACATATTATTTAGAGTAAATAGAGGTGTAGAGTTATGAGTGGTAGGAATGATGTTGCAAAGGGTATTATTCTGTACATATTTGTTTTTTAGGGATTTCTTACATTAGAGGGACTAGAAACCGTTGCTATGAAGCTCAATCAGAAACTATCGGTCGTTATGGAGGCTCTTTTCCGACCCTATCGGGAACGTGTCCCCGATGTAGGTCATATTGTGGAGCAAATGATTGCTAAGGGAATTGTTTCCGATGAACAGAAAATCGAAAATGATCATATTGCTTTCCGGACCTTGGGAGTACCTCATTTGGGAATTGCATCCTTTGAAAAAATTTTTCTGCATTATGGATACACCAAAAAAGAGGCCTATTATTTTGAACAAAAAAAGTTAGACGCCTATTGGTATGCTCCTCCTACGGAAGCTTTTCCAAGAATATTTATCAGTGAACTTCGGGTGCAGGATCTTTCAGAAACCGCCCAAAAAATATTACATCGGTATACTTCCAATATCAATTCCGATCCGGTAGACGCTTTGGATCTAGACGATGCTGATGCAGTAGGCCAATTTTTACATCAACCCCTTTGGGATCTCCCCACTCTGGCAGACTATCAGGCTTTAGCTGCTGAAAGTGAATATGCCTCATGGGTGATTTATAATCGCTACTATTTAAATCATTATACCATTAGTGTACACGCACTTCCCGACGGTTTTTCGACCCTAGAAGAGTTTAATGCTTTTTTAGAGCAGATTGGTGTGGTTCTTAATCGGGCTGGAGGTAAAATAAAGGTGAGCCCGGATGGATTGTTACGTCAGTCCAGTTCGGTAGCCCACGAAATGCAAGCCACTTTTGCCGAAGGACAAACCCTAAAAATCCCCGGGAGTTATGTAGAGTTTGCCGAACGCTTACCCTTAAAGACTTTCGAACATTTACCCAAAAGTGAATTGAAACGGGAACACCGTAGGGAAGGTTTTGAAGCGGGCAATGCGGATAAGATTTTTGAAAGCACTTTTCAAGAACAGGTCAAACGCCAGCATTAAAAATTCCCTTGAACCTTTAATTTTTTGAGTTCTAAACAACAAAAAAGCCTTGTAGATTCTACAAGGCTTTTTTTATAGAGTATATTTTGGCTTTGTTAGACAGCTGCTAAATCACCCATTTTATTTTTCTGTGGGAGTGCAGAGCTACCCATCAAATAGCTATCTACCTGATATGCAGCTTCGCGTCCTTCAGAAATTGCCCAGACAATTAGGGACTGTCCTCTACGGGAATCTCCAGCCACAAAAATATTGGGCTTAAGCGTCTGATAGTCGTTGGTTGTGGCAATGTTTCCACGTCCATCGAGAGTCACTTCAAACTGCTCTGGAAGGCTGGGTTCACTTCCTGTAAATCCAAGGGCCAAAAGAGCTAGGTCACAAGGCCATACCTTTTCGGAATTAGGCTTTTCTTCTAGTTGAGGACGTTCTCCCGGTACTTTCTTCCAGCGGACTTCAACAGTTTTTAATCCTGTGATTTTTCCACTCTTATCTCCAATAAACTCTTTGGTTAAGATACTCCATTCGCGGTGAACTCCCTCTTCGTGAGAAGAGCTTGTTTTAAGTTTGAAGGGCCAGTAGGGCCAAGGGTGTTCTTCGGTACGTGTAGCGGCCGGTTTGGGCATGATTTCGAAGTTGGTCACGCTCGTTGCTCCATGTCGATTCGAAGTACCAATACAGTCAGAACCTGTATCTCCACCTCCAATAACGATTACATTTTTGCCTTCAGCGTTTAAAGCTTCCAAAACATCGGCTTTTCCGTCCACTACTTTATTGTTGTGGGGTAGGAAATCCATGGCTTGTACCACACCATCTAATTCCGCTCCTGGGATAGGCAATTGTCTTTTTACAGTTGCTCCAGTACACAAGACAACCGCATCATATTCAGCTTCCAGATCAGAAGCTTTGATGTCTTGGCCAACAGCTACTCCAGTTTTAAATTCGATTCCTTCCGCTTCGAGAATTGCTAAGCGTCGGTCGATCACCTTTTTTTCCATCTTAAAATCTGGAATTCCGTAGCGTAGTAAGCCTCCGATTTTTTCATCGCGCTCAAATACCGTTACCAAGTGTCCGGCTCGGTTGAGTTGTTGCGCAGCGGCCAGTCCTGCAGGTCCAGATCCAATTACCGCAACTTTTTTTCCGGTGCGATTTTCAGGAACTTGAGGAGTGATCCAGCCTTCGGCAAAACCTCTTTCAACGATATACTTCTCGATCATTTCGATAGATACCGGTGGATTGATAATCCCCAATACACAGGCTTCCTCGCAAGGAGCAGGACATAAACGTCCGGTGAATTCCGGGAAGTTATTGGTCGAGTGTAAGATATGTAAAGCCTTTTCCCACTCGTTTTTGTAAACGGCATCGTTGAAATCCGGAATTAAATTCCCTAAGGGACATCCGCTATGACAGAAAGGTACCCCGCAATCCATGCAGCGGGCTCCTTGGTCTTGCAATTCTTCTTGAGAAGGTGCTTTTGTAAACTCGTCGTAATGTTGGACCCGTTCTCTCGGATCGATTGTACTTTCAACCTGTCGGTCGAATTCTTTAAAACCTCTTAATTTTCCCATCTCAGTTCATTTTTTCAGTTTCACTTTGAGCAAGCATTTCTAAAGCACGCTTATAGTCTGTTGGCATGACTTTAATAAATTTCTTGCTACTCTCTGGCCAATCCTCAAGGATTTGGCTCGCCTTCGGGCTTTTGGTGTAGTCTTTATGGTTTTGAAGCAAACCTGCTAGAGTTTCTCTATCCTGATCGGTTAGATCCTCCAATTCTACCATTTCCAGGTTGAATTTCTTTTCATCGAAGGTTCCGTCTTCACTATAAAGATAAGCAATTCCACCGCTCATTCCAGCAGCGAAGTTTCGTCCAAATTCTCCAAGAACAACGGCAATTCCTCCAGTCATATATTCACAACCGTGGTCTCCAATTCCTTCGACAACCGCGGTAGCCCCAGAATTTCGTACACAGAAGCGTTCTCCTGCAATACCATTGATGTATGCTTCACCGGCGGTGGCTCCATAAAGGGCTACATTTCCAACAATGATGTTTTCTTCGGGCTTAAAGGTTGCCTTTTCGGGAACTTGAGCGATCAATTTAGCTCCAGATAATCCTTTTCCGAAGTAGTCGTTGGCATTTCCATCAATCTTCATAAACAAGCCTCGGGTAGCAAATGCTCCAAAACTTTGACCTGCTGTACCGCTAAATTTCAAGCTTAGGGTATCTTCTGGAAGCCCTACAGCACCATGGATTTTTGAAATTTCGTTACTCAATATGGCACCTACAGATCGGTCGGTGTTTTTAATAGAAAACTCCAGATGCTGTTCGTCCTTTCTATAGACTGCCGGGTGGGCTTGTTCCAAAATAGTAAAGTCTAAAACATTATCTAGATTGTGATCTTGCGCCTGAGTGTTGTGAACATCTACATCGGAACTCACTTCGGGTTTGTGCAGGATATTTGATAAATCAATTCCTTTGGCCTTAAAGTGATCCAAGGCTTTTTTCATGTTCAATTTTTGCGACTGACCCACCATTTCGTCTAGGGTACGGAATCCTAAGGAAGCCATGATTTGTCGTAGTTCTTCCGCCACGAAATACATGTAATTGATGACATGCTCTGGTTTTCCTTTGAAATTTTTACGCAAGTCTGGATCTTGAGTAGCGATTCCTACTGGACAAGTGTTGAGGTGGCAAGCACGCATCATAATACATCCAGATGCAATTAGGGGAGCTGTGGAGAATCCGAATTCTTCGGCTCCTAATAGACAAGCAATAGCTACGTCTCGACCCGTTTTCATTTGTCCGTCACACTCGAGAACAATACGACTTCTAAGGTCATTGAGGACAAGCGTTTGTTGGGCTTCAGCGATCCCTAATTCCCATGGAAGTCCAGCATGTTTCAAGGATGTGAGTGGCGAAGCACCCGTTCCTCCATCATAACCAGAAATCAGAATAACATCTGCTTTGGCTTTGGCAACCCCAGCAGCAATGGTTCCTACTCCCACTTCCGATACAAGCTTCACGTTGATACGGGCTTGTCGGTTGGCATTTTTGAGATCGTAAATCAATTGAGCTAAATCTTCAATCGAGTAGATATCGTGGTGGGGAGGAGGAGAAATCAAACCTACATATGGGGTAGAGTTTCGAACCGAGGCAATGTATGGATTGACTTTAGGTCCTGGAAGTTGACCTCCTTCTCCGGGTTTAGCCCCCTGGGCCATTTTAATTTGGATTTCTTGTGCAGAACTTAAGTAGTGACTGGAAACCCCAAAGCGTCCAGAAGCTACTTGTTTGATTGCACTATTACGCCAATTCCCATCCATATCTCTTTGGAAACGTTTGGGATCTTCCCCACCTTCTCCAGAGTTACTTTTACCACCAATTCGGTTCATGGCAATGGCTAAATTTTCGTGCGCTTCTTGGCTGATGGATCCCAAAGACATGGCTCCCGTTTTAAAACGCTTAACGATATTGGTCCAAGGTTCCACTTCTTCGAGTGGGATGGGATCAAAACTCGCAAATTCGAATAGACCTCTGAGGGTCATTAATTTTTCGTTTTGCTCGTTGATCATCTTGGCATAGCTCTCATAGCTGTCGTAGTTGTTCTGGCGAACAGCTTGTTGTAGTTGAGCGATGCTATTGGGATTGAGCATATGTGCCTCACCATCTCTTCTCCAGCGGTATTCTCCACCGATTTCAAGATCCATTTTTCCTTGAGTGAGGGGGTCAAATGCTTTGTTGTATCTGTTCTGAATTTCACGTTCCAATTCGTAGAGTCCAGCACCTTCAATTCGAGTGGCTGTATTACAGAAAAACTGATCTACGAAATTCTGAGAAAGTCCAAGGGCTTCAAATATTTGAGCTCCCCGATAGGAGTGGAGGGTGGAAATTCCGATTTTATTCATCACTTTAACGATTCCCTTGGCAATGGCTTTGTTAAAATTCTGAATAGCGGCATCTGCATCAATCCCTTCGATTGCTCCATTAGCAACTTGGTGATGAATGATTTCATTGACCATGTAGGGGTTGATGGCACTTGCTCCATAACCAAAGAGTAGAGAGAAGTGGTGGGGTTCTCTAGGTTCAGCAGATTCGATTATGATTCCAAAATCGGAACGACGCTTGTGTTTTTTAAGTGCATTGTGGATATGAGCACAGGCTAGTAGCATGGGGATGGGAGCTTTCCCTTCGGCCACACCACGGTCCGATAAGATGATAATATTGTTCCCCTCATTCAGGGCAGCAATCGTGTCTTTAACCATTTGGTCTAAAGCGCGCTCCAAACCGTTGAGTCCTTCCCCAATGGTGTAGAGTGTACTGATCGATGAAGCTTTAAAATCGTCGTGCTCGATATACTTAATCTTGTCTAGATCCTCATTGGAAATAACGGGATTTTGAATTCTTAGCTTTTTGGCTTGACGTTCACTTATTTCAAAAATATTGACATCGGCACCAATACTAAGACTGATATCTGTTACAATTTCTTCTCGAATACCATCCAAAGGTGGATTGGTCACCTGAGCAAAAAGTTGTTTGAAGTAGTTGTATAGCAATTGAGGACGATCCGATAAAACCGCCAGAGGTGTATCTGTTCCCATAGAACCAATGGCTTCTTTTCCTTGAAGGCTCATTGGAATGATCAATGTTTTTAAATCCTCTTGGGTATATCCGAACATCCGTAAGCGTGTTTCGAACTCAAGATTTTCTTCAGGAGTTGTGTTTCCTGTATAGGCAACATCCTTAAGTGGGAGTAAATTATCATTTACCCATTGGCGGTAAGGCCGCTCGTTAACAATCTTGTTTTTGATTTCTGCATCTTCCACAATTCGACCACCGTCCATGTCCACTAAGAACATTTTTCCGGGTTCCAAACGACCATGCATTTCGATGTTTTCTGGGGCGATGTCTAACACACCAGCTTCAGAAGACATGACCACATAACCGTCTTTGGTCAAAGTATATCGAGAAGGGCGCAAACCGTTACGATCCAAAAGAGCACCTATATATTTCCCATCTGTAAATGGAATAGAGGCAGGGCCGTCCCAAGGCTCCATAATACAAGCATTGTATTCATAGAACGCTTTTTTGTCGTCTGCCATACTGTTGTGTTTCTCCCAGGCTTCGGGAACCATCATCATCATTACCTCGGGGAGAGATCGACCCGTAGCTAGGAGTAGTTCAACTGCCATATCCATAGAGGAAGAGTCAGACTTTCCAGGAAGAATAATCGGAAGAATTTCTTTGATGTCATCCCCAAACATGTCGCTTTGAAGAAGTTCTTCTCTGGCTTGCATGCGACTGTAGTTTCCTCTGAAGGTGTTGATTTCCCCATTGTGACACATATAGCGGAACGGCTGGGCTAAATCCCATGTAGGGAAGGTGTTTGTAGAAAAGCGTTGGTGTACCAAAGCCAATCGGGTAACAACTGCAGGGTCGTTAAGGTCTTTATAATAAGCTTTGATATCCTCAGGGATCAAAAGACCCTTGTAGATGAGGGTATGAGTGGATAAACTCGGAAGATAAAAATAGCTGGCTTGAGAAAGTTTGGAAGCTTTCACTTTATGCTCACTAATCTTTCGAGCGATAAATAATTTTGTGTTAAAAGCAGCATCTGAAAGGTCTTCTTGACCTTTTCCAACAAAGATCTGCATGATTGAAGGCTCTGTCTGAGCTGCAATTTCTCCGACATGGCTAGGATCTACAGGAACCTCTCGCCACCCGAGGATGGAAAGACCTTGATTCTTCAATTCAGCTTCAAGGGTGTCAATACAAAATTGACGTTGGTTGTCCTTTTGTGGTAAAAAAACCATCCCAACAGCATATTGGTGGAGTTCAGGAAGCTCAAAAGCACACTGTTCTTTTAAAAAATCGTGCGGGATTTCGATAAGGATTCCGGCTCCGTCTCCTGTTTTTCCGTCGGCACTTACAGCTCCACGGTGTTCCAGTTTATCTAGAATATCGAGGGCTTTGTGGATGATATCATTGGTCTTCTTTCCTTGAAGGCTACAAATAAATCCAGCACCACAGTTATCGTGTTCATTTTCAGGGGAGTAAAGTCCTTGTTTTTCCGGCAGCATAGGCTCAAAATTTTTTAAAGAACCACAAAATTAACATTTCTAACAAGATACGAAAGATCAGAGCTTTAGAATCCATTCGCAATTATCATTTTCAAGATTTTCGGGTATTTAGTTGTAAATTTTAAAATAAACCCCCCGGAATAATAAATATTTAACAAATTCGTATACGATTTAATTACAGCTCAGATGCAACAAACCAAACATGTCGTTTTGGGACAAATGTCAGGGACTTCTCTCGATGGTCAAGATTTAGTTTTGGTCGAATTGGAGTGTGTAGAGGGGTGTTGGAATTTCTCACTTTTAGCCACCCATACATTTGCATATGACCCAGCATTCGTAGATCAATTGAAGCAAGCCCATCAGTTATCTTTGTCAGACCTAGAATCCTTAAATCTAGAGTATGGACTATTGACACAGCAACATGTATCCATGTTTTTGAAAAAGCATTCTGAGATCCATCCAGAGCTTTTATGTTTTCATGGGCATACGGTTAAGCATCTACCACAGCAAGGGATTACGCATCAATTAGGAACCTGGCAACAGTGGGCTAATCACTTCGAGATAGAAGTGGTTGGAGAATTCAGAAAACCAGATGTTGCTTTGGGAGGGCAAGGGGCTCCACTGGTCCCCGGAGGAGACATCCATCTGTTCTCGAAATATGACTATACCCTGAATTTAGGGGGCTTTGCAAATATTACAGACATCACACACAAGCAACCCATGGCTTATGATATTTGCGCGGTAAATACGGTATTGAATAGATGTGTGGAACCCCTTGGGATGCTCTTTGATAAAGGAGGGCAACTAGCCGCCTCTGGCGAATTAATTGCGGATTTGTATGATCGGTTAAACGCGCTAGAATACTATCAGAAAAAAGCGCCTAAATCGCTTGGAATAGAATGGGTTGAAGAGGTCTTAATTCCTGTAATAGACGAATTTTCGGGAGAAAAAATTGAAAATATCCTTCACACTTATATTCGGCATATCGCATATCAAATAGCTAGGTGTTTGCCTCCCAATAAACACGTTTTGATTAGTGGAGGTGGAGCCTACAATCATTTTTTGATGGAGCAAATTCGAGCTCAAACACAAGCCAGTATAGAATTGGGGAGTTTGGAACTAACAGAATTTAAAGAAGCCCTCATATTCGCCTTCTTAGGGGTTTTAAGAAAGCAAGAGCAGGTCAATTGTTGGGCATCTGTGACTGGAGCAGACAAAAATCATTCTACCGGAATAGTCTTTTTTCCAGAGGGATAAGTGGTATCAACACTTTTTTCTATTTTAGGGGGCTAATTTTAATTCCCCTATGGAAACAATACTTATTGCCATATTCGTCTTAGGATATTTGGCCATTACATTAGAGCATACCCTACACATTGATAAACTGATCCCAGCATTAGCTATGATGGCTATACTTTGGGCCATGATTGCAGTAAATCATCTCCCTGTTTTTGAGGTTAATACCACGCTCAAAGAACTTGAACCCTCTCATATAGATGAAATTTTACTACATCATTTGGGTAAAACGGCTGAGATTGTGATTTTCCTATTGGGGGCTATGACCATCGTTGAAATAATCGACTATTTCGATGGTTTTTCAACGATTAAATCTTTTGTCAACACCCAAAAGAAGAAGAGCTTATTATGGATTTTTGGAATATTGGCCTTTATACTATCTGCTATTATTGACAATCTAACGGCTACCATCGTTTTGATTACCATCCTTCAAAAAATTGTCCCTACACGAGACGATCGTTTATGGTTCGCTGGTCTTATAATCATTGCTGCCAATGCCGGAGGTGCCTGGTCGCCCATCGGTGATGTGACCACAACCATGTTGTGGATCGATAAAAAGGTAACCACCCTTAAGTTGATTTCTTATGTATTACTGCCTTCAATCATTTGTATGGTGGTTCCTGTTTTTGTAGCCAGCTTTTTACCCGCATTTAAGGGAGATATCGAAGGTCGTGATCCAGATGCAAACGATCAGCCTTCTCATCCTCGCGGAAAAGCAATGCTCTATTTAGGATTGGGAGCTATTGTATTTGTTCCGGTATTTAAAACGCTAACGCATCTGCCTCCCTATGTTGGGATGATGCTTTCTCTTGCGCTTGTAGCCACTTTTGCGGAGATTTTTAGTGCTGCAAAAATCAATATCACTTCCATTGATGCAGAAAGTGATGCGCATGCACAACACAGTCCAGTCCATAAATCTCTGTCTAAAATCGAATTACCCAGTATTCTTTTCTTCTTGGGAATTCTTCTTTCGGTAGCCGCTTTAGAATCTTTAGGACTTCTGTTTGAATTTGCGGAAACTTTAAATCATGCAATCCCTAACACTTCAATTGTTATCATGTTGATGGGGTTTGCCTCGGCTGTGATCGACAATGTTCCTTTAGTTGCTGCAAGTATGGGGATGTTTTCAGCTGAAACCGATAGCACGATTTGGCACTTGATCGCCTACTCTGCCGGAACAGGAGGTTCTATGCTTATTATTGGTTCTGCTGCTGGAGTTGTAGCTATGGGAATGGAAAAAATTGATTTTTTCTGGTACCTTAAAAAAATAGGGTGGTTAGCATTTTTAGGCTACGCAGCTGGATTTATAGCTTTTGAATTATTGAAAGGATTCATTTAAACCGAGATACTAGATTTCAGGTTTAAGCGTTGTAAGTAATATATATGATCTATGGAGCAAACAGCTGAATTGCAAACCGAAAAAACCTTATCCATTCTGGAACTTATTCAGAACGGTGGACTGGGAGGACAAATTATTATTGGCCTTTTATTTGTCTTACTGTTGGTCGTAGTTTATATCTATTTTGAGCGTTTATTTGCCATTCGGTCTGCAGTTAAAATTGATCCACAGTTTATGCCTCAGATCCGAACCTATGTTACCCAAGGGAAATTGGACGGAGCTCAGGCCCTATGCCTCCAACAAAAGAAGCCCGTGGCTCGGTTGGTAGCCAAAGGCTTGTCCAGAATTGGTCGTCCTTTAGACGATATCAATTCAGCGATCGAAAATGCGGGTCGATTGGAAGTTTATCAGCTCGAAAAAAATGTAAGTATTCTGGCAACTATAGCTGGAGCTGCCCCGATGATCGGTTTTTTAGGAACGGTTGTGGGGATGATTTTATCCATTTTTGAAATTTCAAATGCAGGGGGTAATATCGATATGAAGTTATTATCCGACGGTCTTTATACAGCCATGACAACTACAGTTGCGGGGCTGATTGTTGGGATTGTAGGATATATGACATACAACCACTTAGTGGTCAAGACCAATAAGGCAGTCTATCAAATGGAAGCGGCCTCTTTGGAGTTTTTAGATTTACTCAACGAACCCGTTTAAGTTATGAATCTACGCGGGCGGAATAAAATAACACCCGAGTTTAATATGTCTTCAATGACAGATATTGTATTTCTGTTGTTGATCTTTTTTATGATTGCTTCTACCTTAGCAAAACAGTTAGAAACCATAGATATTAAACTCCCACAAGCCAAAGGGAAGACCGAAAATCGAAATACCGTTACCGTTTCCATAGTTGCTAACGGTACTTTTTATGTCGATCAGCAGCAAGTTTCTAAAAATTCGCTGACCCAAACGCTACAAGCACAACTAGCAGCACAATCAGCTCCCTCTTTGGTGATTCGAGCGGAGAAAAGCGTCGCTTTAGACGAGGTAGTTTATGTGATGAATTGGGCCAATCAGAATGGAGTAAAAGTGGTATTGGCCGTCGAAAACCAATAGTATGGCAATCTTAGAAACAGCTCACAAACGCAAAGCGGCTGCTATCACAACAGCCATCGGAATTTTACTTTTGTGTCTGTTGTTTCTATTGGGATTGAAATATTATGACCCTCCAATTGAATTTGGAATGGAAGTAAATTTTGGTACTTCACAAGTCGGTTCTGGAACACGTCCAGTTGAAAATACTCCATCCACCCCAGAGCCTCCAGTGGAGCCTCAGCCCGAAAAATCAACACCTCCTCCAACAGAGACTTCTCCCGAAGCAGTGACCGAACAAGCCGACGTAATAACCGAAGACGATAGTCCTGTGGATATTGCCGAAAAGCCTAAAAAGACAGAAGAAAAAACTCCCGAAAAGAAAAAAGATACTCCTAAAAAAGTAACTCCCAAACCGCCTCCAAAACCCAAGGTTTCTAAGAGCACTAAAAATGTATTATCGAATTTTTTGAACTCTAAATCCAAACCTCAAGAAAGCAGTTCTGCCGGAGAAGGAAACGATCGAGTATCAGGAGATAAGGGTAAAGCAGATGGCAATCCCTATGCAACGACCTATTACAGTAGTGCTGGAAAAGGAGGTCAAGGGAGAGGTTACGGACTCAACGGCCGTAGCTTGCAGTCCCAGGGCAAAGTGGTTCAACAATGCGATCAGGAAGGGATTGTTGTGGTGCGTATAACCGTAAATAATCAGGGAAATGTGGTAGAGGCTGTTCCGGGAGTTAAGGGCAGTACCAATACACATCCTTGTTTGCTAAAACCGGCCAAAGAAACCGCTCTTTTGCATCGCTGGTTTCCCGATGCAAATGCCCCCAAAAGTCAAATAGGTTTTGTTGTGATTCAATTTAAGCTTGGAGAGTAATTCAGACGCATATCAACGGGCATTAGATTGGCTCCTGGAACAACTTCCAATGTATCAAAAACGCGGAAGTCAAGCCTATAAGCCCGGATTGGAGAACATGTGGGCGCTTTCCAAACATTTAGGACATCCGGAACAAGAATTTCCTAAGATTCATATTGCCGGAACCAATGGGAAAGGTTCTACCGCACATTTAATGACTGCTGTACTCCAAGAAGCAGGATATCGGGTGGGGCTTTACACCTCCCCTCATTTAGTCGATTTTAGAGAACGGATTAAGGTCAATGGTCAATTGATATCTCAACAATTTGTGACCCAATGGGTAGACGAAAACCGTTCCTTTTTAGAGCGTGAAGGATTTTCTTTTTTCGAAATGACCGTAGGCTTAGCCTTTTCTTACTTCGCCTCTCAACAGGTAGACATCGCACTAATTGAAGTAGGATTGGGAGGGCGATTGGATGCGACGAATATTGTTCGTCCAGTGTTGAGTGTCATCACTAATATTGGGATGGATCACACGCATATTTTAGGAGATACGCTTTCGAAAATTGCCACCGAAAAAGCGGGAATCATTAAAGAAGAAGTTCCCGTGGTGATAGGACAAACCCAGCCCGAAATTGAAGCAATCTTTATGCAAACTGCTCAACAGAAAAATGCTCCAATTATTTTTGCGGATCAGTGCCCCAAGCAAAATTGGAAAAGTGATCTAAAGGGGCCATATCAGTCCTATAATCTCCAAACAGCGGTTATTGCTTTGAGTCAAATCCCCGAATTTCCAGTTGATCAAGAAGATATCCTTAAGGGGTTTACTAAGGTTATTCCACATACAAATCTTCTGGGGAGGTGGCAGACGCTTCAGAAATCTCCTCTAACTATAGCCGACGTATCCCACAATAAAGAAGGTCTTTCGCTTGCAATTGCAGGTATAAAGGAGCAGACGTATCGAAAATTACACTTGGTTTTGGGATTTGTACAAGAAAAAAACATTGTGGAATTGATTGATCTTTTTCCTCAAGATGCTGTCTTTTATTTTTGCCAGCCTCAAATACAAAGAGCCTTTCCAGTAGATGATCTTGAGAAACTTGTTGATTACAAGCTAGATGCGAAATATTTTCATTCGGTTTCAACCGCTTTTGAGGCTGCTCAGAAAGTTGCTCAGCCGAACGATTTCATTTATGTGGGAGGAAGTACCTTTGTTGTTGCTGATATTCTTGGTTAAAATAATTGTGATCTTTTAAAAACTATTTATATTTGCAGCCGCTAGGGCGCGTAGCTCAGTTGGTTCAGAGCACTTGGTTTACACCCAAGGGGT
>WTJH01000128.1 GCA_011524915.1 Flavobacteriales bacterium
GGGTTTAAAGAACGCTATCTGAACCCCAATCCTCTAAGTCGAACTTCCAATTTTTTTAAGGATCGCGAAGGCTTTGTTTTTCCTGAGTATGATGCCGAGGAAGCTCAAAGGTTATTAGCACAAGAACAACTTTCAGATGTACTCCTGATGAATCTAGTTTTTAGAAAATCATGGCGGATGAAGAACAACTATCTCGGACTTTTTTTGGGCATCAATAATTTAACAAATCAGACCTATCAGAGCGGCGGGTTTGAACAAGGCCGAAATACAAATTTTCTAAAATTGAAGGAAGATCGGAGTCGGAGGCTACCCCTTTTTGGCTCGAAGTACTGGTGGAGTATGGGAACCACCTATTTTGTTTCCCTAAATTATAGCTGGAACTGATGAAAAAAATTGTAAGTGTAGTTTTGCTTTTATCCTCGATTTGGAATTGTTCGCTAGAACCGCGCTGGGAAGATCCTCCCCTTGGTGTGCCCGATAGATCACCTCCTGAAGTGAATTCCTCCCTCACGATAATTGCAGAACATGTTCAACAAAGCGAAACTGGGTTTGTATTTTTTGAAGAAGAGGAAAACGAATTATGGGTAAGTGTCTATGTCAGTAGCTCTGATGCCGGAGGAAATTTTTATAAGGAATTGTATGTTCAAGACGATCCTCAGCATCCAAAAACAGCTTTACGTCTGTTATTAGACCAGCAAAAATTATATACCGAATTTCCTATAGGACAAAAGTTATATATCCGTTTAAATGGACTAGGCGCAGGTCTTTTTCGCGGGGTACTGTCTTTGGGGTCTTATCAAGCAGATGGGGTCGCACCCCTATCGTCTCATCTGATTCAAAAGCACCTATACAAAGGATCCCAACAGATTGAAATAATCCCAACTTCCGTCCAGTTAATTGAAATGAATGATAGAATCATCGGACAATGGGTGAGCCTAGCGGATGTTCAGTTCGACAGATCTGAAAAAGACAACAGTTTTGCGTCGGAGGCTTTTGATCTTTTTGACGGGGAAAGACGCATGGTGGATTGTGCCCATCATTTTTCTATCTGGCTTTCAACAAGTACTTATGCTGCTTTTAAATCCGTTGTTTTACCTGGAAATAGAGGGCGTGTAGATGGGATCCTGAGTCGGGACTACTATAACGAAAAGTATATACTAAAAGTAAATTCACCTGTCGATATAGAATTTGACAGCGAGCGTTGCGATCCTTATTTTCAGGAGAGTTTCGAATCCTATCCTTTAGGGCGTTTTGCTGCAGAAGGATGGGAAAACACCGTGGTTCAGGGTTCGGCCTATTGGAAGGTTTTTCAGGATCAGGAGGCATTGGGGCAGTCCTTGAGTATTTCGGCCTATAAAACAGATGATGCGGTTTCGGAAGCTTGGCTGATTAGTCCACCGATTAAAATTCCGGAAACGGATGAGGTTTATCTCGCTTTTAGAACTTCGGTTCGTAGGGCCGATAAAAGCTCTTTAAGCAGTTGGATTTGTTTGGCACATCCGGAAGCTGATAAAAGAGAATGGATTCCTTTGGAGGCTCAATTGGCTACCCGAGCCGACGATCCTTTGGATTGGATAGACTCTGGGCCTGTCCCACTAGGGGACTATAAAGGGCAATCGATTCAGGTGGGTTTTCAGTACTTAGGAAGTGGAAAAACTACCTATGACGGCACCTATGAATTGGATGATATACGAATCATAGAAAACAACCCCTAGTTATATTTTATCTTCCTTAAGATCCGTTGGGTTTCTTTATAGCTTTCATAGACGGATTCGCTATGGGCTTTCAATAGAGGTCTGGCTCTTAGCAGTTGGTCTTTGGCTTCGTGGATCAGGTTCAGATAGCACAGCATATAGGAAGCCGGAAGTTGGTAGAGGTCTTCATTTTCAGAAGCATTTAGAGGGATTTTATGTTCGAGTTTATCGAGTAGGGCATTGTTGGCATTGAAGCGATGCAACAGATAGGCTTTGTCTAATTGTGGAGGTTCAAAGAGCAATTGGGTATGAAGCGTATAGGAGCCGTTAGAAGAAAATCGGATCTGAACGGCTTCTAAGGGGAAAAACTTAAAGCTGTTTTGAATGCGTAAACGTACGTATTCCGTGATTTGAAATACTTCGGGAGTCCAAGCAATTTCTACTTCGTCCAAGTTGGAATAAAATAATTTTACTTGTTCGTTGATCAGCTCAATATCTACTCGAGAATAGTAGGTTCGGTCTTTTGCTGTTTTTTGGAGTCCTGCCCAGCAGACGACAAAAGTTTCCTGAAATACTTGATATTGGGTTTTTAACGGCTCGGGATGGGCTGCCAAAAAATCCACGACCCCGTCTAAGGTGAGTTGGATATTGTTTTGGGCATGGGTTTCTATATGCTCGACCAAACTAGAATTATGATCTTCTATTACGATATCAAAAACCTTGGGGACAGAGGTGCTTCCCTCTCGCATAAAGACGCTGCCTCCGTAATACTTCCAGATATTTTTTCGTAAGGAAGTAAGTTCGCCCTTAGGCATGATGGTGACCAAACCCACAACTTTCCCCGGGGGCAGTTGAGGAAAAGGAATATTTTCATAGCTCACCCGTGGAGGATTGTCCAAATAGGCATTGATCAGATTTTGGAGTTTACTATCATCGAAAAAATCAACCCCTACTATGGCATTGGTTTTATCGGAGACCCCGACTACAATAAAGGAATTATTGGAGGGGTTGCTGTTCGAAAGTGCGCAAATGTGTTTGAGGAACTTGGCTTTACCTTCTTTATGGCTAAGATCGAGTTTGAGTTTTTTGTCGTAAAAACTGTTTTCGTCGTTGTGCGCCAAAAGGGCTTTAACCAAGAGCCGTTTGTTGATCATGGCTTAAGGCACTTTATGACCCATACCGGTTTCCCACATCAAAAACCAATCCGTTAGACTTAACTCTATTTGAGTTGCCTCTTGCGCCTGTTGCCAGCGCTGGGCTTGTGTGCTTCCAATAACGGGATAAATTTGAGCCGGGTGTTTACACAGCCATGCTAGTAATAACTGGTCTTCGGTACATTGATAGGATTGGCACAAATCTTTGAAAAGTGTTTTTAACCGTTGGCTTTGTTCCGAATCTTCTCTAAAATAACTACCCAAAGGACTCCAAGCCATAGTTCCGATGTTTTGATGCTGATGAAAGTCCAAACTCCCATCCAAAAGGGGAGTGTCATGGGTTAGGGAACATTCGATCTGATTCCATTCGATATCGACATACTTTTGTAACAGTTGTATTTGTTGGGGGGTAAAATTAGATACACCCACGGCTTTAATTTTTCCGCTGTTACGCAATTCTTGTAGGGTACTTCCAACGGCTTCAGCATCCAATAGAGGGCTGGGTCTGTGCAGCAATAAAAGATCCAAATAATCGGTCCGCAACATCTGCAAGGATCGGTCCACAGAAAAATGGATGTGTTCTGGACTGTAGTCGTAGTGTTTTACAGGAAGTTCACGAGCCTCGCAAGGATATTGAATACCACATTTGCTGATCCATTGAACCTGATCTCTTGCAATCTGAGTTAGTTCGAAGGCTTCCCCAAAAGTTTCTTCTGTGGTGTAGCCGCCATAGATATCGGCATGGTCAAAGGTGGTGAAGCCTGCCGCCACGGCTGTTTCAATACTTTTAGCCATTTGTGCGGCACTTTTTTGTTTGCCCCAGCTGCCCCAAGTCATGGTGCCCAAAATAATTCGCTTCATAAAATGCTTCTTAATGAGACTTAAAAATAGGCACAAATCCTTGTATTTCCCCTGCCAATGGCTGTATTTTTAACCAATTGTTAACAGCAAGCCCAAATTATATTTTTCAATTTTGTATTCACTAAAATTAAGATGTAAATACCTATGCAAACGGATACACAAGCCCCGGTAGATATTCAGGCCCTGAATGAGAAAATTCAGCAAGAGAGTGCATTTTTAACCCTATTGACTCAGGAGATCAATAAAGTGATTGTTGGCCAAGAACAGATGGTTGAGCGCCTTTTGATCGGTCTATTGGGACGTGGTCATGTATTGTTGGAAGGGGTTCCCGGCTTAGCAAAAACCTTAGCGATCAATACCCTGAGCCAGGCGGTTAAAGGAAGTTTTAGCCGTATTCAATTTACGCCAGACCTTTTACCTGCCGATGTGGTAGGAACCATGATTTACAATATTAAAGAAAACGACTTTTCCATCAAGAAGGGTCCCATCTTCGCCAACTTTGTATTGGCAGATGAGATTAACCGTGCTCCAGCAAAAGTACAGTCTGCTTTGCTCGAGGCTATGCAGGAAAAGCAGGTAACGATTGGAGATACCACCTTTAAACTAAAGGCTCCCTTTTTGGTAATGGCCACCCAAAACCCGGTGGAACAGGAAGGAACCTATCCCTTACCCGAAGCTCAGGTGGATCGATTTATGTTAAAAGCAGTAATTGATTATCCCAAGTTTCAGGACGAACAGATGATTGTTCGCAACAACCTAAATGCCAATCATGCTCAAGTAAATCCTGTCGTTGATTTGAAACAGATATTGGCGGCTCAAGAAACGGTTCGGGAAGTTTATATGGATGAAAAGATCGAAAAGTATATTTTGGATTTAATTTTCGCAACCCGCTATCCCGAACGTTATAAACTTGAAAAAATTAAACCGCTAATCGGATTTGGAGCCTCTCCCCGAGGAAGTATCAATTTGGCATTGGCAGCAAAATGTTATGCCTTTATCAAACATCGAGGCTATGTGATTCCTGAAGATGTACGAGCGGTGATCTACGACGTCCTCCGCCACAGAATTGGACTTACATATGAGGCGGAAGCTGAAAATATTTCTGCGGAAGACCTAATTGCCCAAATCATTAACGAAGTTCCCGTTCCTTAAAGCGGAATATCAAATCTTTCGTTAGCCATTTATGGACACTAAAGAGTTACTTAAAAAAGTACGTAAAATAGAAATTAAGACCCGTCGCCTAAGCGATCATATCTTTGGAGGGGAATATCACAGTACCTTCAAAGGGCGGGGGATGACTTTTAGTGAGGTACGGCAATATTCCTATGGAGACGATGTTCGGGCGATTGATTGGAACGTCACAGCACGATATAACAGTCCTTTTGTCAAAGTTTTTGAGGAAGAACGAGAGCTGACCCTAATGTTGGTTATAGACATCAGTGGCTCGGAAGCTTTTGGTACATCTCATGGATTTAAGCGAGAGTTCTTAACCGAGGTAGCTGCTACTTTAGCTTTTTCGGCACTTCAGAACAACGATAAAGTGGGACTTTTACTCTATACCAATCAGGTAGAACTTTTTATCCCTCCCAAAAAAGGCCGTTCTCACGTCTTGAGAATTATTCGTGAGCTTTTGGAGTTTGAACCTCAAAACAAACAAACCGACACGGCTATGGCATTGGAGTTTTTGTTGGGGGTCATGAAAAAGAAAGCCATTGTTTTTGTCTTGTCGGATTTCTTAGACACGGCCTACGAAAAAACCTTACAAATCTGTGCCAACAAACACGACCTTACAGGGATTCGTTTGTTTGATCCCTTTGAGGCAGAACTCCCCAATCTTGGATTGGTGCCCATGGTGGATCGAGAAACGGCACAGCTGGCCTGGGTGGACACGACTTCTAAAAAAGTGCGTTTGGCGCATCAAAAAGCCTACCGGGCACATGTAGAATATTTCGAACAAACCTTCAAACGCTCAGGCGCAGGGCATCTGAGCTGTGCTACCGATCAGAGTTATGTCAAAAAGTTGTTGGGTTATTTTAAAGCGCGTATATGAGGAAACAA
>WTJH01000180.1 GCA_011524915.1 Flavobacteriales bacterium
ATTTTTTCTAAATTTACCTAAACAAAAACAAATAATTAATTCTATTATGGAAAAACTTTTAAGTCTTATCTCGGTTGCGCCAGCGATGGCAACTGACGACTATGTAGGGTTTACTTTCTTTGTCGGATGTATGGCAATGATGGCAGCTTCTGCATTCTTCTTCCTCTCCATGAACTCTTTTGACAACAAGTGGAGAACGTCAATCCTTGTTTCTGGATTGATTACATTCATTGCGGCTGTACACTATTGGTACATGCGTGACTACTGGGCAACAAACGCGGAATCACCAACATTTTTCCGTTATGTTGACTGGGTGTTGACTGTGCCATTAATGTGCGTTGAGTTCTATTTGATCCTCAAAGCTGCAGGTGCAACTCAAAAATTAATGTGGAAACTTATCTTTTATTCAGTAATCATGTTGGTAACTGGATACTTCGGAGAAGCTGTATTCACAACTGGAACAGGACCTGCTGTTTGGGGAGCTGTTTCTGGAGCTGCGTATTTCTACATCCTTTACATCATCTGGAAAGGTGAGGCTGCTGCCTTAGCTGCTTCTGCTGGAGGTGCTGTAGAAAGTGCACACAAAACTTTAGTAAAATTCGTATTCATTGGTTGGGCGATCTATCCTATCGGATATATGGCCGGAACTGAAGGTTGGTACAGCGGAATTTTTGGCGGACTGCCAATGGACGTGGTATACAACATCGGTGATGCCATCAACAAAATCGGATTTGGACTTGTAGTATATAACCTTGCGGTTAACTCCAAGTAATTTCCTTATGGGAAAAAATGCATGAAAAAGAGAAAAGAATCGCCCTTCGGGGCGATTTTTTTTTACATCTGTTCTGGCATATGCATGCCTAATAAGCCCCCTGCCCTCTTTAAATTCTCCGCTACCACCTGAGCTAAGTGTAAACGAAACTGTTGGTGTTGCTCGTCTTCTGTCCCCATAATACTCACATTCTGATAAAAGGAATTAAACGCACGTACCACATCGTAAAGATAATTAGCTATAAGTGCTGGACTGTGTTGTGTGGCCGCCTGCTGAACAGTTTCGGGATAGCTCATCAATTGTTTAATCACCTCCTTTTCTTTTGCATCCAAAGGAAACTTTTCACCACTGATAGGTTTGAGAGTACTCTTGCGTAAAAGCGAACATATCCGGGCGTGTGTATACTGAATAAAAGGCCCTGTATTTCCATTAAAATCTACAGAAGCTTCGGGATCAAACAAAATGCGTTTTTTAGGATCTACCTTGAGGATGTAATATTTCAATGCGCCCAAACCAATCTGATGATATAGCTCCGCCTTCTGATCGGTTGCCATTCCTTCCAATTTTCCGAGTTCATCGGCTAAACCTTGAGCCGTTGTACGCATCTGATGCATCAAATCATCTGCATCGACTACTGTACCCTCTCGACTCTTCATTTTTCCACTGGGAAGATCCACCATTCCATAACTCAAATGAAACAAACGATCGGCCCAACTATACCCCAAACGCTTGAGCACTTTAAATAAAACCTGAAAGTGATAGTCTTGCTCGTTCCCCACGGTGTAGACCATCCCATTCAATTCAGGAACATCGGAGACCCGCTGAGCTGCAGTACCCAAATCTTGAGTCATATACACGGCGGTACCGTCGGAGCGAAGTAAGATTTTTTCATCCAAGCCCTCATCGGTTAAGTCAATCCATACAGACTGATCTGCTTTCCGGTAAAAGACGCCTTCTTTTAGGCCTTTCTCAATTATTTCTTTTCCCAAAAGATACGTATCGCTCTCATAATAATAGGAGTCAAAAGCCACTCCCAACTGTGTATAGGTTTGTTCGAAACCTTCGTAAACCCATACATTCATTTGGCTCCATAGGGAACGTACTTCAGAGTCTTGGGCCTCCCACTTACGCAACATGGCTTGGGCTTCTAACAAAATAGGAGCCTGAGATTTAGCTTCGTCTTCTGTTAGCCCTTGAGCTAGGCCTGCTTCGATTTCCTTTTTGTATTCCTGATCGAAGCGAACATAGTACTTCCCTACTAAGAAATCTCCTTTGGTACTCGAGGATTGTGGGGTTTCTCCCCCTCCGTAGCGTTGCCAAGCAAGCATGGATTTACAAATATGAATGCCACGGTCGTTTATGATCTGTGTTTTATGCACTCGATTTCCAGCGGCTTCTAATATTTGGGCGACACTGTAGCCTAAAAGATTGTTTCGGATATGACCTAAATGCAGAGGTTTATTGGTATTAGGGGAAGAATACTCCACCATAACTGTAGGCGAATTTTCCTGAACCGGAACATGCCCATAGGAATCGGTTTGAACGATGTCTTTTAACGCATCTATATATAAACTATCGGCAAGGCTCAAGTTTAAAAACCCTTTAACCACGTTGTGTCCAACCACTTCGTCCACCTCTTTTTCCAAAAAGCTTCCAAGGGCGGTTCCTAAAGCTTCAGGGGCCATTTTTACATAACGTAAAAGTGGAAAAACCACCAAGGTGAGATCCCCTTCAAATTCTTTTCGGGTGGCTTGAAATTCGAATTGCTGAACTTCACTATCATATTGTTGTGCAAAAAAGACTTGTAACTTTTGCTGAAGTAGTTCTTGAATCACGGGCTAAAAATTTTGGCCAAAGATACACTTTTCTCGGGGGTGATTTTCCATCTGAATCCCACAACTAGATGAAATTAAACCTGTATCTTTCCTATAAAAATGCTACGCAACGTTTCCTATAACGACCCAAAATTAAGAGCCGAAATTGATCGGACTGTAGGACTGCCCTATTCGTTAATTGAACGCTTTAAAATAAAGGGAATTGGTTCCAGTAAGTTATTGGTAAAACAAACCTCTAAAGAAATCCACGCCCTTTATGCCTTGGATCATAACAACAATAGCTGTAATATAGAAATGCGCCCTAAGGGGATCATTCTTCGCTTTAGGAGTCTGTTAGAAACCTACGCACTTGTGATTCCGTATTATAAGCTACAACTGTATAAGGGGGAGGCCGAAAGTTATACCGTTTATATGGATCACCATTTTCTAAGGATCATGGCTCGATCGGCTTCAGATCATGCTTTTTTCAGAAAGATATTAAAAGAAAAGGCGGCGCAAGCGCCGCCTTCTATAGAGGATTTATAGGGAACGTTCCGTTGCCCCAGTATAGATCTGTCGCGGACGACCGATCGGCTCTTTTTGCATTCGCATTTCGCGCCACTGCGCAATCCAGCCGGGTAAACGACCTAAAGCAAACATTACGGTAAACATCTCCGTTGGGATACCTAAGGCCCGGTAGATGATCCCTGAATAGAAGTCTACATTAGGATAAAGCTTACGATCTACAAAGTAAGGATCATTAAGTGCTTCTTGTTCCAATCCTTTAGCAATCTCTAAGATCGGATCTTCAATTCCCAAGTCATTTAATACTTCATCCGCAGCTTTCTTAATGATACGAGCACGAGGATCAAAGTTCTTATAAACTCGGTGTCCAAAGCCCATTAGGCGGAAAGGATCGTTTTTGTCCTTCGCTTTGGCCATATACTTTTTTGTATCTCCACCATCGGCTTTGATGGCCTCCAACATTTCTAGTACCGCTTGGTTTGCACCTCCATGTAGAGGCCCCCATAGCGCTGAAATTCCAGAAGATACCGATGCAAATAGTCCGGCTTGAGACGACCCAACAATACGTACAGTAGAGGTAGAACAATTCTGTTCGTGGTCGGCGTGCAAAATCAATAGCTTATTGATGGCACTAATCACTTTTTGATTAGGAACGTAGTCCTGATGCGGCATCTTAAACATCATATGCGCGATGTTTTGCTCATAGTCCAGAGCAGTATTGGCATAGTTTAGAGGCAAGCCTTTTACTTTTCTGTGCGCCCAAGCACAAAGAATCGGAAACTTGGCCATAAGCAATACGATGGCTTCATACATATCCTTTTCAGAATCGATATCTACTGAAGAGGGGTTAAAAGCAATCAATGCTGATGTCAAAGAAGAAAGAACTCCCATAGGGTGAGCAGCCTTAGGGAAGCTTTTTAAAATGATTTTAATATCCTCATCTACTAAAGATTCTGCTCGGATATCGGCATCAAATTTTTTGATTTGTTGAGCTGTGGGCATTTCTCCAAAGATCAACAAATAGGCTACTTCTAAAAAGGAAGCATTGTCAGCCAATTCTTCAATAGAATATCCTCGATAGCGTAGAATTCCTTCTTCTCCGTCTAAAAAAGTAATTCCACTTTGGCAGGAACCTGTATTCTTAAACCCTGGATCATAGGTGATTAAACCTGTTTGCGCTCGAAGGCTTTTAATATCGATTCCTAATTCATTTTCGGAGCCCTGAACGAGTGGAAATTCGTAGGTCTTATCTCCGTGATTTAAAGTAACTGACTGACTCATATGTTTTTGTTTTATAGATGTAACCCTTTATACATTAAAGGCATTGTTCCCTGGAAATACCGCTTGGTTTTCCAGTTCTTCTTCGATTCGAAGGAGTTGGTTATACTTGGCCATTCGATCACTTCGAGAAGCGGATCCCGTTTTGATTTGACCTGTATTTAAAGCAACTGCAAGATCTGCGATGGTGTTGTCTTCCGTTTCTCCTGAGCGGTGGGACATCACTGCAGTATACCCGGCTCTATGGGCCATTTCAACAGCAGCAATAGTTTCAGATAAGGTTCCGATTTGGTTTACCTTAATCAGAATTGAATTTCCGATATTTTGATCAATCCCTTTGGACAGTCGTTCAACATTGGTAACAAACAAATCGTCTCCAACCAACTGCACACGGTCTCCAGCTTTTTCAGTTAACGATTTCCATCCATCCCAGTCATTCTCGTCCATTCCATCTTCGATAGAGATGATCGGATATTTTTGAGCTAAATCTGCCAAATATTGGGCTTGCTCTTCGCTAGATCGAACCGATGCATCAGGTCCTTCAAAAAGAGTATAATCGTATTTCCCATCTTTGAAAAACTCAGAAGCAGCACAATCCAGTGCAATTTTCACCTCTGTATCGGGCTTATATCCTGCATTTTCAATCGCTTGAATAATGGTGTCTAGAGCATCTTCTGTACCCTCCAAAGTAGGCGCAAAACCTCCTTCGTCACCCACAGCAGTACTCAAACCTCTTCCATTCAATACTTTTTTAAGATGGTGGAAGATCTCTGTCCCCATTTGCATGGCTTCAGTAAATGACGAAGCCCCAACTGGCATCACCATAAATTCTTGAAAGGCGATGGGAGCATCCGAATGCGATCCTCCATTGATGATGTTCATCATAGGTAATGGAAGTGTGTGGGCGCTTACCCCACCAATATATCGATATAAAGGCATCCCCAATTCATTGGCAGCAGCTTTGGCAGCAGCCAATGAAACTCCCAAGATGGCATTAGCTCCGAGTTTCGATTTGTTGGGAGTACCATCGGCATCCAACATCATCTGATCAATTTTATTTTGTTCAAAAACAGACATTCC
Source organism: Flavobacteriales bacterium (assembly GCA_011524915.1). Classification (GTDB taxonomy): domain Bacteria; phylum Bacteroidota; class Bacteroidia; order Flavobacteriales; family Flavobacteriaceae; genus WTJH01. The sequence continues at coordinate 5,470 of WTJH01000180.1, forward strand.
TACTAAAAGTGGAGCTAGGGTGTCGTTAACATTTGCTACTGCTTGAGTAACTCCTTTCCCCATATAAGCATCTCCTCCATCGCGGAGTTCTACTGCCTCGTGTTCCCCTGTGGAAGCTCCGGAAGGAACTGCCGCTCGGCCTAGGATTCCGTTGTCGGTTATTACATCAACCTCTACTGTAGGATTGCCTCGAGAATCCAGGATTTGTCTAGCGTGAACTTTTAAAATTACACTCATATTATTAAATTCAATTGGTTTTATAGTTGGTTATTAGTTCTTTAAACTGATCAAACAGG
>WTJH01000057.1 GCA_011524915.1 Flavobacteriales bacterium
TTAGAAACTTTACTCAATAGCCCCCAACCCGAAAATACGATCGAATGAAACTAATCAATAACACATCCGTCAATCCATTTTTAGCTATGAAACAAACTGTATTACTCTTTGTTTTTCTTGTAGGTCTTCAAAGCTGTTCCGACAGTAAAGAAGTTCCTACCAGCAGTCTCATTGAACAAGGAAATCTTCAAGATTTGCTCGGACGAAAAGCTACCCTTACTCAAAAGTTGAATCAGTTGAAATTGGAAATCAACCAAATCAATACAGCTTTAGATACTTTAGATCAGAGTCGTAAACTCCCCTTGGTCACCTCTTACACTTTACAAAAGGGAACTTTTGATCACTATGTGGAACTTCAGGGAGACATCAAAACTCGTAAAAATGTTACGCTCTTTCCCGAAATTCCGGGGACCCTTTTAAGTATCCAGGTTAGCGAAGGGCAGCAAGTAAAAAAAGGCCAAGTTTTGGCTCGAGTCGATGATGGGGGTATGCGCAACCAATTGGAGCAACTTAAACTGCAGCAGCAACTCGCTCAAACCACTTTTGAACGGGTGAGCCGTTTGTGGGATCAAAAGATCGGTTCTGAAATGCAATATCTGGAAGCCAAAACACGCTATGAAAGTTTAAAGCAAAATGTCGCTCAAATGCAAAGTCAGTTGAGTAAGGCCGTCATTGAAGCGCCATTTTCAGGAGTGATAGACGAGTTGATTGCAAATGAAGGTAGTCTGGTGAGTCCGGGAGTAACCCCCGTTTTACGGTTGGTTAATCTTAAAGAGATGTATTTGGAAGCTCAGGTACCCGAAAAATTTCTCAGTGCCGTCCGAGAAGGTACACCTACACGAGTCGAAATTCCAATGTTGGGAAGTTTTCAAGACACCCAAATTCGACAAACCGGAAACTTTATCAATCCGGGGAACCGCACCTTCCGAATTGAGGCTCCTTTAGATAATCCAGAAGGAATTATTAAACCCAACTTAACGGCCAAGTTGCAAATCAACGATTATTCCAACCCAGAAGCCTTAATTGTACCGCTGAGTATTGTTAATGAGAATGCAGCTGGTCAAAGTTTTGTATTTCGAATGCAAAAGACAGCTGAGAGCGATGTATTTGTTACGGAGCAAGTTTTTGTTCGCCTCGGAAAAAGCAACGAGTCTCAGGTCGAAATTGTAGAGGGCCTTCAGGCTGGTGATCAAATCATTAAAGAAGGGTCTTCTATCGTTGAAAACGATCAGAGAGTTCGCTTAATTCAATCCTAAATCCCGTTCATATTTAGACTATGAAAGACATCAAACAAAAAGAGTTTATCCTCTCCAGTTGGGCGATTGACCATCGAAAGATCATCTATGTACTGATGAGTATATTTTTCATCTTAGGTATCAGCGCCTATTTTTCGATGCCTCGGGAAAACTTCCCCGAAATCAACGATACTCGAGTTTTTGTTACGGCTGTATATCCCGGAAACACGGCCGAAGATATTGAGCGACTCATCATTGACCCGCTCGAAGAGGAAATCAAAGGGGTGACCAATTTGGTCGATATCACTTCGACTTCTCAGGAAGATTTTGGGATGATAACGGTAGAGTTTGATGAAAATATCTCTATCGATCAGGCCAAACAAAAAGTGACGGATTTTGTCGATGGGGTAACCTCAGGAGCCGACTGGCCGGTATTTAATAATGCCAAGGTAGAGCCAACAGTATTTGAAATGGATTTTTCGGAATTAATGCCCATTCTAAACATCAGTTTGGTCGGCGATTATCCAATTACTCGACTCAAAACCTTTGCCGAAGAACTGGAATACCGCATCGAACAACTGCCCGAAATCAAGGGAGTTGATATTCGTGGGATTCAAGACTTCGAAGTTGAGGTTGCTGTAGACATTTATAAGATGAGTGCCGCCAAAGTGAGTCTTAATTCGGTCCTAAACGCTATTGGGGGAGAAAATTCTACCATGTCGGCCGGAAGTTTGGTAGCCGATAATCAAAGGCGTAACATCCGCATCATAGGAGAAATATCAAATCCTGAAGCCCTTAAAGATTTTGTGATTAAAAGCGAAAATGGAGCCGTCTATTTAGGAGACATAGCTACGATCAGCTTTCAAGAAAAAGACAAGACCTCTTTTGCCAGATCCATGCAGCAAAAAGCGGTGATGCTCGATATCAAAAAACGAGGGGGTAAAAATCTTGTACAGGCAGCACAAAAGATTCGAGTGATAGTCGAAGATATGCAAGCCAACTACTTTCCACCTCAGTTGGAAGTTAGCATCTCTAACGATCAGTCCAATGTTACTCTAAATCAGGTAAGCGACCTGGTCAACAACATCATTTTTGGGATTCTTTTAGTAGTCACCGTACTGATGTTCTTCCTTGGATTCCGAAATGCTTTGTTTGTTGGATTTGCAATCCCGATGTCCATGTTTATGTCCTTTATGATCCTCAACTTTTTGGGGTATACCATGAATACCATGGTGCTGTTTGGATTGGTGATGGGCTTAGGAATGTTGGTGGATAATGGGATTGTTGTAGTCGAAAATGTCTATCGCCTGATGGCTAAAGAAGGACTTTCCCGAATTCAGGCTGCCAAGACCGGTATAGGAGAAATTGCTTTCCCTATAATTGTCTCTACAGCAACTACAGTTGCGGCCTTTGTCCCTCTAGGGGCGTGGCCCGGACTCATGGGAGAATTTATGATTTATTTCCCCATCACTCTTTCGGTAGTTCTCGGTTCCTCATTGATTGTAGCGATCTTTTTTAATTCGATGCTGGTCTCTCAATTGATGGATACTGCTGAAAAAGAAATTCCTAACAAGACCCTTTGGCGAATGACTTCCATTTTAGGAGGTATAGGAATCATTTTCATCTTTCTTGGAGCAGGTTTCCGCGGCTTGGGAACGCTGATGGTATTAGTTCCTCTACTCTTTTGGGCTTATAAATTATTCATCAAACGTTTGGCTTTAGGTTTTCAAAACACCTTCCTCGTATGGCTCGAAGACCAATACCGCCGCTTCTTAAGCTTTGCCTTAAAAGGTTTTCGTCCCTATTTATTTTTAATTGGGACTTTCGGATTGCTCTTCTTTTCTTTTGCCTTGATGGGAATATTTCCGCCCAAAGTGGAGTTTTTCCCCGACAATCAGCCGAATCAGATCATCACTTATATCGAGTATCCCGAGGGGACAGCCATCGCCAAAACAGATGCTGTTACCAAACAAATTGAATCGGAGATTTATAAAGTTATCAGTCAACAGAAATACCAAAATGGGGACTATAATTTTATGTTGGATTCGGGGGTTGCCCAAGTAGGAGAAGGTGCTGGAAATCCACAAACCGATGCTGGAAACACCTCAGAAATGCCGCACAAATCCAAGATTACGCTCACCATGCGAGAGTTTAAGTATCGAGAGGGCTTTTCGAGCGAAAATCTACGTAGAGAAGTTCAGCAAGCCTTGATTGGGAAATTCCCAGGACTGAGCATATCGGTAGAAAAAGATGCTGCTGGACCTCCGGTGGGATATCCCATCAATATTGAAATTACTGGAAAAGACTATCTAGAACTGATCCAGACCGCCAAGCAAATGAAAGACTTCCTCAATGCCGAAAATATTGCTGGTGTGGAAGAGCTTAAAATTGATGTCAACAAAAATAAACCGGGACTAGAACTTACGGTAGACCGAAAGAAAGCTGGAGAATTGGGCGTTTCTGCATCTATGGTAGGACGTTTGCTCCGGACCTCTCTTTTTGGGGCTAAAGCGGGAGTGTACAAAAAAGACGGGGAAGATTACGATATCAATGTCCGCTTCAATGAGGAAAACCGATACAATCAGAATGCTCTTTTGAACCAAAATATCATCTTTAGAGATCAGGCCTCTGGCCGGGTAAAGGAAATTCCTGTGGCCGCTTTAGTAGAAGAAAACAAAACGACTTCTTTTAGCGCCATCAAACACCGTAAGCTCAACAGAGTCGTGACTTTGTATTCCTCAGTATTGGCTGGCTACAATGCCAACGAAGTGATGAACAATGCCCAAGTGGCTCTTACGGGCTTTAGTATGCCTGAAGGAGTATCATTTAAGTTTACGGGGGAAATTGAAGAACAAGAGAAAAACATGACCTTTTTGTCTAATGCCCTCTTAGCGGCCTTGGGACTTATCTTGTTGTTATTAGTCTTTCAATTCAATTCTATTAGTAAACCTTTAATTATTTTACTTTCCATTTTCTTGAGTTTTACTGGAGTATTTTTAGGGCTGATCGCCTTCCAAATGCCCTTTGTAATCCTGATGACTATGATGGGAATTATTTCTTTGGCCGGAATTGTGGTGAACAATGGGGTGGTATTATTGGACTATACCCAATTACTTTTGGACCGCAAAAAAGAGAGTGTAGGAATTCAGGAAGACCGCTTACTTCCTAAAGCAGATGCAATAGAAGCCATCGTTAATGGTGGAGCCGCACGTTTAAGGCCTGTAATATTGACTGCGATTACCACTATTTTGGGATTGATCCCCTTAGCCATTGGGTTTAACATCGATTTCTTTAGCCTCATGAGCGCTTGGGATCCCAAGGTGTATATCGGAGGAGACAATGTAATTTTTTGGGGGCCGTTGGCTTGGACGGTAATTTTTGGGTTGAGCTTTGCTACCTTCTTAACCTTAGTTATTGTACCGGCTACCTTTTTAATTGTGTATTCTATCAAATTGAGATTTCAGAAAAAGGACTAAGGGACGTACCTTTACAGCAGAAAATAGATTATGCTCAGAACACATAGCTGCGGGGATTTACGCCCGGAACATATAGGAAAGACGGTAACCCTTTCGGGTTGGGTTCAAAAAGCACGAAACAAAGGTTTTATTGTTTGGGTGGACTTACGCGACCGCTACGGAATCACTCAATTGGTTTTCGATGAAGAAAGAAGCCCTAAAGAAGTTTTCGAAAAAGCGCAAAGCTTAGGACGCGAATTTGTGATTCAAGTGCGTGGGGAAGTCATTGAACGTGAATCTAAAAACCCTCAAATGCCCACCGGGGCTGTAGAGATTTTAGTACAGGAATTGAACTTGCTCAATGCTTCTGAAACTCCGCCGTTTACCATAGAAGACGAAAGTGATGGGGGTGAAGAATTGCGAATGCAATACCGCTATCTAGACTTGCGTCGGAATCCCATGCGAGAAAAGCTTATCCACAGACATCGTGTGGCCATACAAGTACGCAACTACCTTTCGGACTTGGACTTTATTGAAGTGGAGACCCCCTATCTGATCAAATCAACCCCGGAAGGCGCACGAGATTTTGTGGTTCCTTCCCGAATGAATAGCGGGCAGTTTTATGCCCTCCCCCAATCGCCACAGACCTTTAAACAACTGCTGATGGTCGGTGGAATGGATCGTTATTTTCAGATTGTCAAATGTTTTCGGGATGAGGATCTTCGTGCCGATCGACAACCGGAATTTACCCAGATCGATTGTGAAATGGCTTTTGTGGATCAGGAAGATATTTTGCAAACTTTTGAAGGACTCACCAAGCATCTGATTGAAAAAACAACAGGCACCACCGTGGATGATTTTCCACGAATGACCTATGCTGAGGCTATGAAAACCTACGGGAATGACAAACCCGATATTCGATTTGGAATGACTTTTGGCGAAATCAATGACTTGGCTCAAAACAAAGGTTTTCAAGTTTTTGATCAACAAGAGTTGGTTGTGGGAATTGCAGTTCCTGGAGGCGCTTCCTATTCTCGAAAAGAAATTGATGGGTGGATCGATTGGGTTAAGCGGCCTCAAGTAGGTGCCAAAGGAATGGTTTGGGTGAAATGCCTGGAAGACGGAACCTATAAATCTTCGGTCGATAAGTTCTTTGAATCCTCTGATTTGGAACAATGGGCTAAACGAATGAATGCCCAAGCAGGCGATGCCCTCTTTATTTTAGGGGGACCCGCACATGAAACACGCACCCAACTTTCGGCTTTACGGATGGAATTGGGGAATCGATTGGGGCTTCGCAAAGCCGATGAATTTGCCCCCCTTTGGGTAGTTGATTTTCCTCTTTTGGAATGGGACGAAGAAAGTCAGCGCTATCATGCCATGCACCACCCCTTTACAGCTCCCAAACCCGAACATCTCGAAATGCTCAAGGACCAACCGGGAGAAGTTTGTGCCAACGCCTATGATTTGGTGTTGAACGGAAACGAAATTGGTGGAGGGTCGATTCGAATTCACGATGCAGATCTTCAAAGCCAGATGTTTGACCTGCTTGGATTTTCGAAAGAAGAAGCCCAAGCGCAATTCGGATTTTTGATGGGTGCTTTCCAATACGGAGCCCCACCACACGGAGGAATTGCTTTTGGACTGGATCGTTTGGTCGCTATTTTAGGAGGAGATGAAAGCATCCGAGACTATATTGCATTCCCCAAAAACAACAGTGGTCGAGATGTTATGATTGATGCTCCTGCTCCCTTGGATCAGGAACAACTCAACGAGCTCTATCTGAATATACAAACAGAAGACTGATGCGTATTTTACTTCGGATTTTATTTACTGCCGCTCTATCAGGGATTTTTGGTGGTTTTTATATCCGCTCCTATCACGACTATGGATTAGGAGAAAAAGTAATTGGATTTAGTGTTTTGTTTGCCGTCTTTATCTATATGCCTATTTTTTTGGGGGTCCGCTGGAAGGGTAAACGCTTGCAGGACTATACCTTAACACCTGAAAATTTAGCTAAAATGAATGCTAAAAAAGAAAAATAAATTCTAGTTTTTTGATTATTAGCAACTTAATAAAGTGTAACTTCGCAGTCTAATTATTATTTTAATGACTGGTACAGTTAAATTTTTCAATGAGTCCAAAGGTTTTGGATTTATTACCAACGACGAAACAAATCAAGACGTATTTGTGCATGTCACCGCTCTTAACGGTCTTAGACTTACAGAAGGTGATAAAGTAGAATTCACAGAAGAAGAAGGGAAAAAAGGCCTCCAAGCCTCCAATATATCGATTCTTTAATCGGAACTTTTTTGTAATTCATGAAGCACTCCTTTGGGGTGCTTTTTTTTTGACCCTAGCGGAGCTTTTTAAAAAATTGGTCTAGAAGATCACGACTGGGCTCTGCTAAAACTCCGGCGGTTATTTGCGTTTTGGGATGTAAGGAAAGAGTCGCTTGTTGAAAACCGCGTTTGGGGTCCGAAGCCCCGTATACTAGACCACTGAGCTGGCTCCAAAAAAGAGCTCCCGAACACATCACACAAGGTTCCAAGGTGACATAGAGGGTGCAGTCTCTCAGATATTTCCCTCCTAAATAGTTGGCGGCCGAAGTAATGGCAATCATTTCGGCATGGGCCGTTACATCGTTTAGACGTTCGGTTTGGTTGTGGGCCCGAGCAATTATTTGATTGTTAATTACCACCACTGCACCCACAGGTATTTCCCCATCGGCAGCAGCTTTTTCTGCCTCCAACAGGGCTTGCTTCATAAAATAAGCGTGATCTAAAAGCATTTCCACAGAGCCAAAATACAAAAACTGTGTCCCCTCTACACGAAAAACTATCTTTGCACCAGCTATGCAACTGAAAGATATTCACGATCCGGTACAACTTCGTTCGCTAACTCCTGCCGAACTGCAGCAACTCGCCCAAGAATTGCGGCAAGAAATCATTGATGTAATGGCTAAAAATGAAGGGCATTTGGGAGCCAATTTAGGAGTTATTGAAATCAGTCTGGCCTTGCATTTCTGTTTCGACACTCCAAAAGACCTTCTGGTTTGGGATGTAGGACATCAGGCCTATGCACACAAAATTCTTACGGGACGTCGATCTGCTTTTCAAAATATTCGACAGTGGGAAAGTATTAGCGGATTCCCCAAAAGAGAAGAAAGTCCCTATGATGTCTTTGGTACGGGACATGCCGGGACTTCTATTTCTGCAGTATTGGGGATGGCACTTGCCAATCAGTTGCAACAAGACGACCGATGGCATATTGCTGTTATTGGGGATGCTTCCATTGCTAGTGGCATGGCCCTAGAAGCTCTAAACCATTTAGGAACTACCCAAGCACAAGTAATTATTGTACTAAACGACAATACGATGGGAATCGATCCCAGTGTTGGAGCCTTAAAAGCCTTTTTTGAAAGTTTACCCGAAGGGAGATCGGAGAACAACCCTTTTCAGACGGCTTTTAATATCCCCTACAATGGTCCTATAGATGGACACGATTTACCCCTGTTGTGTCAGACATTTTCAGAAATCAAAAAACACAAAGGGCCTCAGATTTTACACCTGCGTACGATTAAGGGTAAGGGCTTAGAAGCAGCGGAAATCGATCAGACGCGATTCCATGCGCCCGGAAAATTTGATCCTTTAACCGGAAAACTTCAAAAAAAGGATGTCGATGGACTCCCGCAATACAAAGAAATTTTTGGGCGAAGTGTATTGGCCCTAGCGGATCAAAATCCAAAGATCGTAGCCATTACTCCTGCCATGCCCACCGGAAGTGGGCTGATCCCTATGTTCGAAAAATATCCCGACCGGAGTTTTGATGTGGGCATAGCAGAACAACATGCCGTGACTTTAGCGGCAGGGATGGCCACTCAGGGATTGCTGCCTATTTGCTGTATCTATTCGACCTTTTTACAACGGGCCTACGATCAGTTGATACACGATGTAGCCCTCCAAAACCTTCCTATAATTTTTGCTGTGGACCGAGCTGGACTGGTGGGTCACGATGGTCCCACCCATCACGGGGTCTTCGATTTAGCTTATCTGCGGTGTATTCCGAATCTAACTTTGATCGCTCCTGCGGATGCCTCTGAACTTTGTCGAATCTTATATACAGCTACTCAACATTTGAAGGGGCCCATAGCGATTCGATATCCCCGAGGAATCGCCGAAGAAGCCCTTTTAGAAATCCCGCTAGAAAGCATGGACTGGGGCAAAGGTCGATGTTTAAAAGAAGGGACCGAAGTGGCGGTCATCAGCACAGGAAGTATGGCAAAACACGTCGGTAGAGCCATCGCTCAAACTTCAGATCCGGATCGATTCGCTCACTTTGATCTACGCTTTGTAAAACCCTTGGATACGGATTTATTGGATCAAATTTTTAAGAACTACACCCAAATAATTCATGTAGAAGATGGAACAGTTTTGGGAGGTGCCGGGAGTGCACTTTTGGAATATGCCCATTCTTGTGGTTATACTGCAGCTGTTGAATGCTTGGGAATACAGGATGGCTTTGTTTCCCAGGGCTCTGTAGAAAAATTATATCAGACCCAAGGCTTAAGTGTGGATCAACTTCGAGAACGCTTCGAAAATCTGGGGTAGATTCCTGCCTAAAAAACTGTATTTTCGAAAAAACTTCCACTTATGGCTGCGACCAAACGCCTATTCCTACTCGATGCCTATGCCCTGATCTTTAGAGGCTATTATGCGTTTATCAAAAATCCACGTATCAACTCCAAAGGAATGGATACTTCTGCGATTATGGGATTTACCAATTCCCTTTTGGATGTTATAAAACGGGAACGCCCCGACCATCTAGCGGTGTGTTTTGATAAAGGGGGTTCGGTGAGCCGAACCGAAATGTTTGAAGACTATAAAGCCAATCGAGACGAAACGCCTGAAGCCATACGGATTGCAGTCCCCTATATCGAACAGATACTTCGGGCTATGCATATCCCAGTAGTGGTCCAGGAAGGCTTTGAAGCGGATGATATTATTGGAACCTTAGCCAAACAAGCGGAGAAAGAAGGCTATCAAGTCTATATGGTGACCCCAGACAAAGATTTTGCACAACTGGTAAGCGAAAATATTTTTATGTACCGTCCGGCACGGATGGGCAACGGAATTGAAATTTGGGGGATTCCAGAAGTTCAAGAAAAATTTGAAGTGGAACGCCCCGAACAAGTGATTGACTATCTTGGAATGATGGGCGATGCCGTGGATAATATCCCTGGGCTCCCCGGTGTTGGCGATAAAACTGCAAAAAAGTTTCTCAAAGCTTATGGGAGTATGGAAGCGCTGTTGGCTCATACCCATGAACTTAAAGGGAAAATGAAAGAAAAAATAGAGGCGAACAAAGAATTGGGGCTGTTATCTAAAGAACTGGCCACTATTATTACGGATGTTCCGGTTCAATTTGAAGCAGAAGCTTTTGAATTGAGTCATCCGGATATGGAAGCGGTGGAACCCATTTTTCAGGAATTGGAATTTCGGCGGCTTACCGAAAATCTAAGAAAAGTCTTTGATGCTCCGACTGAAACGGATGCTTCAACTGCCACTCCCCCAGCCCCCAAACCCACTCAAGGAGGTCAGATGGACCTTTTTGCAGCTCCAGGAGGAGGGCAGGAACACCAATCGGACCGGACAAATCTACAGTCCAAAAAACATCTCTATCAAAGCATAGAAACTCCTACCGAAAGGGCCCTGCTACTGGAATATTTGATGCAACAGAAATCGGTATGCTTCGATACTGAGACCACCTCTTTGGACACATTTGAAGCAGAACTGGTAGGGATTGCCTTTAGTTGGGAAGCCCAAAAGGGGTATTATTTGAGTCTTCCGAAAGAGCGAACGGCAGTCATTGAAATTTTAACGCCCTTCCGACCGTTCTTTGAATCCACGAGCATCGAAAAAGTGGGGCACAATCTGAAATACGACCTTAAAGTATTGGCTCAATACGGATTTGGGGTGGCCGAACCTCTATACGATACCATGATTGCTCATTATCTGATTAATCCAGATATGCGTCATAATATGGATGTATTGGCAGAGACCTATCTAAACTACAGCCCAAAACCCATCAGTGATTTAATTGGAAAGAAAGGTAAAAATCAAGGCTCTATGCGAGATGTTCCGCTTTCCGAACAAACCGAATATGCGGTAGAAGATGCGGATATCACCCTGCAATTAAAAGACCATTTTCAAAAAGAAATCGAAGCCGCCAATACGGGGTCTTTATTCCATGATATCGAATTGCCTTTGGTCAGTGTACTCACACAAATGGAACTCAATGGCATTCGGATAGACACGGATTATTTGGCGCACTTTTCCAAAGATTTAGCGCAGCAAATCGAACGTTTGGAACAACAGATCTATACGGCTGCTGGAGAAGAATTTAATTTGGCATCTCCCAAACAGTTGGGTCCCATTTTGTTTGACAAACTCAAGCTGGTCGATAAGCCCAAAAAAACCAAAACAGGACAATATTCCACCGCGGAAGATGTCTTGTCCTATTTGGCTAAAGATCATGCTATCATAGCAGATATATTGGAATGGAGATCGCTGCAAAAACTGCAAAGCACCTATGTGACGGCCTTGCCGAAAGAAGTCGCCTCTCGAACGGGCAGAGTACATACCGTTTACAATCAGGCCGTTGCCGCCACAGGACGTTTGAGTAGTAACAACCCCAACCTTCAAAATATCCCCATCCGAACACCCTTGGGGCAAAAAGTCCGTCAGGCCTTTGTTGCGAAAGATTCGGACCATGTTTTGCTGGCAGCAGATTACTCCCAGATCGAACTGCGAATCATCGCTGCCCTAAGTCAAGATGAAGGACTGCTGGAAGCCTTTCGGAACGGAGAAGATATTCACCGATCTACGGCAGCCAAAGTTTTTGGAGTCCCACAAGAGGAGGTTACCCGAGAACAACGGAGCCATGCCAAGACGGTAAACTTTGGAATTATTTACGGGGTATCGGCCTTTGGGCTTAGCCAACAAACCGATCTCAATCGAACAGAAGCAAAAGAACTGATAGACACCTATTATGCTACCTACCCCAAACTACGAGCCTATATGCAAGACCAAGTGGAGTTTGCTCGGGAAAACGGATATGTAGAAACTGTTTTAGGTCGCCGACGCTATTTAAAAGACATCAACTCCCAAAACGCTGTCGTTCGTGGGGGAGCCGAACGAAACAGTATCAACGCGCCCATCCAAGGAAGTGCAGCAGATATCATTAAAATAGCCATGATCAATATTCATAAACGACTTCAATCGGAAGCATGGCAAACCCAAATGCTCCTTCAAGTTCATGACGAATTGGTCTTTGAAGTACCCCAAACGGAGTTGGAAAAAGCGACCGAAATGATTCGCTCCGAAATGGAAAATGCGTATGCCATAGACGTTCCCTTAGTCGTTGATGTAGGGGTAGGACAAAATTGGTTGGAGGCGCACTAGATTGAGAAGTTGATAAGCTTTGGAAATAAAGAGTGCTTACAATCGAAAATAGCAAGACATTCTTATGGGTTTTTGTTGAAAACAGGAAACCCATTGACTAGAGTTAAAATAATTTTTCACTTCTATTTCAAAAGCAGACAGATTAAATCTAAATATCCTTTTGCCAAATCATTAATAATCGTAAATTTGCAGCCCTGAAATAGGAATAATAAACGTATTAATTGTGAACACATTAAGTTACAAAACCGTTTCCGCTAACGCTCAGACTGTAGACAAGCAGTGGGTAATCGTTGATGCTGCTGGGCTTCCACTAGGTCGTACAGCCTCTATCGTTGCTACATTATTAAGAGGAAAACACAAAACCAATTACACCCCTCACGTAGATTGTGGGGACAATGTTGTGGTTGTCAATGCTGCTGAGGTAGTACTCACCGGAAACAAATGGGAGCAAAAAGAATATATCCGTCATACGGGCTATCCTGGAGGACAACGCATTCTTAATGCTACACAAGTGCATCAAAAAGACAACACTCGTTTGGTAGAAAAAGCCGTTAAAGGAATGTTGCCTAAAAATAAATTAGGAGCTGAGTTGTTCCGTAACCTCCGTGTATACGCAGGTGCCGAACACCAACAAGAAGCTCAAAACCCTACTCCTATAAACGTTAACGAATTAATCTAATGGAAGTAATTCACACTATCGGAAGACGAAAAACATCTGTGGCTCGGATCTATGTATCTGAAGGAAAAGGTGCAATCACAGTCAACAAAAAAGACTATACCGACTATTTTCCAACGCCTACATTGCAATACAAAATCAACCAACCCTTCCAACTGACCGAGACTGTAGGAAACTACGATCTTAAGGTAACAGTAAAAGGAGGTGGATTTAACGGACAAGCCGAAGCTGTTCGCTTGGCAATTTCCAGAGCATTGTGCCAGATCGATGAGGAAAACCGCGCAGCTTTAAAACCTGAAGGACTTCTTACACGTGACCCACGAATGGTGGAGCGTAAGAAATTTGGACAGAAAAAAGCTCGTAAGAAATTCCAATTCTCGAAACGTTAATCCAATTTTCAGTCCACCGACTGAATCAAGTTCATTTATATTTTTATTCACCAGTTGTCTTAAACCGCTACGGCGGAATAGTTTAGCATCTAAATGACGATTTTTCGACATTGCTACACACAGAGAACGTAAACTAAAACCTATGGCAAACACTGACGTCAAATCCCTGCTTGAAGCAGGCGTCCACTTTGGACACCTTACCCGTAAATGGAATCCCAACATGGCTCCCTACATCTATATGGAGCGCAACGGGATCCACATCATCAACTTGTACAAAACCGCTGCAAAAATGGATGAGGCCAATGCCGCCCTCCAAAAAATTGCAGCTTCCGGCCGAAAGATCTTGTTTGTGGCAACCAAAAAACAAGCCAAAGACATTGTTTCTACACATGCCGAAAAAGTAAACATGCCTTATATCACCGAGCGTTGGCCCGGTGGAATGCTTACCAACTTTGTAACCATCCGTAAGGCAGTAAAGAAAATGACATCGATCGACCGTATGAAAAAAGACGGAACTTTCGATACGCTTTCTAAAAAAGAGAAACTCCAAGTAGAGCGTTTACGTGCGAAACTCGAAAAGAACCTCGGTTCTATTTCGGACATGACTCGTCTTCCAGGGGCTCTCTTTATTGTAGATACCACTCGGGAGCACATTGCTGTTAAAGAAGCGCGCAAGCTGAATATTCCCATCTTTGCGATGGTAGATACCAACTCTGATCCTAGAGAAGTGGATTATGTAATTCCTTCCAACGACGATGCTTCCAAGTCGATCGAAAAAGTACTTTCGATTGTAAGCGAAGCCGTTGCTTCAGGACTTCAAGAGCGTAAAAACGAACGTGAAGCCGCTCAAAAAGGAGCCGACGAAGCTCCAGCCGAAGCAGCAGCAGCAACTGAAGCTCCAGCGACCGAAGAGGCTCCAGCAGCTGAAGCTCCAGCAACCGAAAACAACGACCCAGCAAACGCTTAATTCAACCTTAAAACAAAAAGTTGTGAAAATCACTGCATCAGAAGTAAATAAACTCCGCCAAGCTACAGGAGCGGGGATGATGGACTGTAAAAAAGCTTTGGTAGAAGCGGAAGGCGATTTCGACAAAGCTGTTGAAAACCTTCGTAAAAAAGGACAAAAAGTAGCGGCGAATCGTGCCGATCGCGAATCCTCTGAAGGAGCTGTATTGGCTAAAGTAAACGCCGATAATACTGCCGGAGTTATCGTTTCATTAAACTGCGAGACAGACTTCGTTGCCAAAAACGAAAGCTACCTTGAAATGGCCAACGCCCTAACGGATCTAGCTCTTGAGCAAGACAGCTTAGAAGCATTTTTAGCCGCTGAATTCCAGGGTATGACTGTAGCCGAAAAACTTACAGAACAAACTGGAGTTATCGGAGAAAAGATCGAGATCGGAGCCTTTAAACGTTTAGAAGCTCCTTATGTTGGTTCTTACATCCACGCAGGAAATAAGATTGCTACTCTAGTAGGATTATCGAATGCTATCGACAACGCTGCTGAAGCTTCTAAAAATGTAGCTATGCAAGCTGCTGCCATGAACCCTATTGCCTTAGATGAGGATGGTGTTGATGCTGCAGTCGTCGAGAAAGAAATCGAAATTGCAAAAGATCAATTACGTCAGGAAGGTAAACCAGAAGCTATGTTGGAAAACATCGCCAAAGGAAAACTAAAGCGTTTCTTTAAAGACAACACTTTGGTGAATCAAGCCTTTATCAAAGACGCTAAAGTGAGCGTTGCTGACTACGTTAAAAGCCAAGGAGATGCTACCATCACTGGTTTTGAACGCGCAGCCTTAGTATAAGGATAATCCCTTAACATACACCACAAAAAACCCCTGATCTCTCAGGGGTTTTTTTATTTTTAGATATGTATAAATGCGATTGGTGTTTGGGCGATCCGCTCTATGAGGCATATCATGATACGGAATGGGGTGTTCCCCTCTTCGACGATGCCAAGATTTTTGAATTTTTAATACTAGAGGGCTTTCAGGCCGGACTGAGCTGGATTACAATTTTAAAAAAAAGAGCACACTTCAGAAAGGTTTTCGACGGTTTTGATGCGGAGAAAATTGCCCGATACACTCCTAAAAAGGAACAAGAACTCCTGCAAGATCCAGGGATTATTCGCAATCGACTAAAAGTGGGAGCGGCAATTACCAATGCCCAAGCCTATTTAGAATGGCAAGAAAAGCAGGGAAGATTCCAAGACTTTTTTTGGGATTTTGTCGATGGCACGCCTGTCCAGAACAACTTTAAAACAATGGAGGATGTTCCGGCGACAACAGCATTGGCCGAAAAAATTAGTAAAGCCCTAAAGCAGATGGGATTTCGATTTGTGGGCCCCACCATCGTTTATGCTCATATGCAAGCCATGGGAATGGTCAACGACCATCTGGTGGAATGCTTCCGGCATCGAGAACTACACCCTTTAGAAAGGTAGATCGTCTTCGATTTCGTTGGGCGCTGAATTCGAAGTTTCGAAAGGTGGTGGTGGAGGCATGGGCGGTACTTCTTGACTAGCAGCTGCGGCTTCCATAGCTTCGATTCGCCACCCTTGGATCGAATTAAAATACTTGGTTTCTCCTTGTGGACTTACCCACTCCCGGCCTCTAAGGTTGATTCCGATCTTAACGCCCTGACCCACTTGAAAAGCGTTTAAAAGATCGCATTTGTCTTGTACAAATTCGACCATCAGATGTTGGGGGTATTGTTCTTCTGTGGTTACTACTACTTCGCGTTTGCGGAAACCATTGGAACCATAGGTTTTGGTTTCGTCTAAAAATTTAATTTTCCCAGAAATTTCCATAAGTCGGTATTTAAAGTCTAAAAATAGAAAAAGTTTTAGGGTCTAAGCACCCTACAGCCGGGATTTTATCAAATGTGTATCTTCGTATCGATGGCAAGCTTACCGCTGTTCCGAATTCGTAACCTGTGGCCCCTTTTGGCCTTTGGTGTTGTAGCCCTAATTGTATGGAATACAAATATCTTTTTCGAAACCCTTAAACAAGAAGAAAGAGGGAAAGTGGAACTGTGGATTCAAGCCCAAAAAGAATTCGTCACTTCCGATGCCCCTTCCAACCTCAGCTTTGAAGTATTGCAGCAAACAGGAATTAATCCCATGATTTTGATCGATAAAAATCAAAAGATTGTAGCCTATAAAAACATTGATTTTCCAGAACAGCCAAACGATACCGCTTATGTCTATCAGATATTAAAAAATATCCGAGGCGAAAACGAACCCATAGCCGTTACCTACTTTGATTCCTTAAGTCCCGAAAATTCGGTCGATCAACGCCTTTATTATGGAGATTCGACCCTTCTGAAAAAACTGCAATACTATCCTTTGGCTTTGATGCTGATCATTGTGCTTTTTGGGGCAGTTCTATACTTCGTTTTCCGAACCAATAAAGTCTCCGAACAAAACCAACTTTGGGCTGCGATGGCCAAAGAAACAGCCCACCAAATTGGGACGCCCCTAAGCTCTCTGTTGGGTTGGATTGCTATATGGGAATCCGAACATCCGAAGCTTCAAGGGGTTCCTCAAATGAAAAAAGATCTGAATCGCCTGCAAACCATAGCCGAACGATTTTCTAAAGTAGGATCCCTCCCCAAATTAGAACTCAAAGACCTCGGCTTTTGTGTAGAACAAACCGTTCAATACATTCAAGAACGCAGTTCTCCAGAAATCGATTTTCAGCTACAGCTTCCTCAACACATGATACTGCTTCCGCTAAATGAACAACTCTTCAGTTGGACCCTTGAAAATCTGATAAAGAACGGAATTGACGCCATGAAGGGGGCTGGGAAAATTCGAGTGGAACTAATTGAGGGCCCTAAGACGGTCCAATTGCTTTTAGAGGACAGTGGGAGTGGAATTGCCCGAGAACATCAAGATCGAGTGTTTAAACCGGGTTTTTCGACCAAACAAAGAGGGTGGGGATTAGGCCTTTCGCTGGCCCGAAGAATTGTCGTGGACTATCATAAGGGGCAAATCAAAATCCTGAAATCGGTAGTAGATGTAGGAACGGTTTTTGAAATCGTTTTACCTAAAAATTAAGCCTGAAAAGCGGCACTTATTTTGGCAGCAGTAGCTTCCATTTCCGCAGCAGATACAGAGACCTTAGATTGGAAAGTGGCATCTGCCATAGAATTTAAGGGGATCAGGTGTACATGAACATGAGGAACTTCCAAACCAATAACCGTTTGCCCAATACGTTTACAGGGAACTACCTTTCGGATGGCTAAAGCAACCTGCCTAGAAAAATTCATCAAGTCTGTATAGGCTTGGGCGTCTAGATCAAAGAGCTTGTCTACCTCTTGTTTCGGAACACAAAGCGTATGCCCTAAGGCATTGGGATTAATGTCCAAAAAAGCAATGTGTTTATCGTCCTCTGCTACTTTATAACAAGGAATTTCTCCAGCAATAATCTTACTAAAGATACTGGGCATTAGTTCCGTGAAATTTTAAGAATTTCGAACTCGATAGTTCCGTTGGGAACAGTTATTTGGGCCGTATCGCCCACTTCTTTTCCTAAAAGTCCTTTCCCGATGGGAGAGTCTACGGATATTTTTCCCGTCTTGAGATCGGCTTCGCTTTGGGCTACCAGCGTATAGGTCATTTTAGCCCCATTGGCTTTGTTTTTTAGCTCCACAGTAGAGAGCACCAATACTTTTGAAGTGTCTAGTTCGGCTTCATTAATGACGCGGGCATTGGAAAGCGTTTCTTCCAATTTAGAGATTTGCATCTCTAAAAGACCCTGGGCTTCTTTTGCAGCATCGTACTCTGCATTTTCTGATAAATCTCCTTTATCTCGGGCTTCTGCGATGGCTTGGGAAGCTTTTGGACGCTCAATATCCTTGAGATGATTGAGCTCTGCGCGTAATTTTTTTAAGCCTTCTTCGGTATAATAAGATACTTTACTCATTTTTCGTACGTTTTAATAACGAAAATAAAAACCGCCTATTGGCGGTAACAATATCAAATATACGGAAATCTTGAAGGATAGTAAAGTATGGACATATTGGAGTTGTATCGCCCTAATATTTTTGCTTTGGGGCTGTAGTCGACAAACTTCGGACCGGAACCCTTATCTCACAGAAGTTCCCTTTCAGGTAGAAATTAATCTGAACCTCCCCCAATACGATAACCTTCGATTTGCAGGAGGGAGTCTTCGGGTCGATCAGGGCGGTATCAACGGACTTTTACTCCTAAATCTCAATGGGAGTCAAATATTGGCCTGGGAAGCCACCTGCCCCAACCATGCCTTGGAAAACTGTTCACGACTTCAGATCGAGGGAGTATTAGGCCGCTGCTCCTGTGCGCATGCGGCCCAATATAGTTTAGCAACAGGACAGTGGCTCAATCCTGAGGAAACCACCGCCTATCCCTTGCTCAATTATGTCACCCGTCAAAGCGGAAACATTCTGCGAATCTCCAATTAGAAGGTGAAGCTGATTCCCGCCAAAAAGTTTGTTCCTGCTTGAGGATAGTATCCTGTTCCTTCTACATAAATCGACTCTCCAGGAACGCTAAAAGTATCGTCATAGTAATAGAAATATCCATTGGAGACATAATCTACGTCGAACATATTATTCATCAATAATGAAAACTCAAATCGTTTGCACCAAGAAAAACTTTGGGTGGAATATCGGATACTCAGATCGTTGGTAAAATAAGCATCCAAAAGGGAAAGATCGGAATCGACATTCCCCATGTATTGTTCTCCCACATATTTAGACAACCATTGAAATTGCCATTCGTTGTCCAACTGAAAGTTTAATGCATGGGCTGCCACCACTTCTGGAGAAAAAGCCAGGTGGGTATCTCCCAAATACACCCGTTCTCCGGCCTGACGTGCGTAAAAGTTCTGATTGCGGTTTTTGCTTAAAGCGATATTCCCTTGAGAACTCAAACGACGATCCCACCGATAGGTTGCATCCAACTCTATTCCTAGGCGATAACTCTCACCCACATTGGTCCGGATGGGTGCACCAACATTGTCGATGGCTCCTGTAAGCACCAACTGATCGGTGTAGTCCATATAATACCCGTTGATTTGGGCTTGTAGGCGATCGGTTTTGATTCGCCACCCCAGCTCATAATCCAAAAGTTTTTCCGGCTTTGGGCTCCCATTTTCGAAATCTGTTCGATTGGGTTCTCGTTGGGCCTTAGCGACAGAAGCATAAAAACTGTGCTGTGGATTAAGCACATAGGTAACTCCCGCTTTGGGATTAAAAAAGGCGTAGTTTTCATCTACATCTATGGTTCCAGGACCAGCCACAGTTCCCTGGGTCTGGTAGGATAAATTTCGAAGCTGAAGGTCTAGATAGAAAAACCAGTCGGATTTATAGTTGTAGTTCCATTTGGTGTAAAGTGCTGCTTCTCTTTTTTGGACATCGCTGCGGTAAAACTCATGTTTAGGATTTACTGCAACAGCAGCATTGGCCCACAACAAACGCCCAAAATGGTCGCCTGTATAGTTCGACAATAAGCCCCCAAAATCAAGGTTTAAAGAACCTTTTTGGTATTGACCGCTTAAAGTGGCCACATAAAACTGATTGTCCAACCATTTGCGTTGAACATTTTCGGTCTGGTTCGTATCTGGGTTTAGGCCTAAATATGAAAAGTTTGTATCGTCCTCAAAGGTGATATTTTGTGTAGCCCAGAGATCAAAAAACTCTTCATAGTACCCTCGTCCATAGGTATAATTAAGGGCTAAAGCAGTATTGAGGTAAGGACTCCATTGTTGATTCCAATGCAATTGATAATGGTCTTGGTTGTAATTATCTACCTGATCGTCGTAATAGCCTGTAAGGTTTCCATTGGCGTCGTATTGAGCACCCGCTACATTTAAAGTTCTATTATTCTCTAAACTGGCAGCATCTACTCCATACCAGGATTGGTAGGTGCGCTCATATCCTCCAAAAGCTAAGGCTTTAATCAGGGTAGAGCCCTCCTGATAGGCCCCCTGAAGGAAATAGGACTTGAGATTAGAACTGGCCCGATCTACATATCCGTCGGAACGGATATGAGATAGGCGACCCGAAAACTCAAAATGATCGTTCAGCAGTCCTGTCGAAAATTTTAGATTGTGGCGAAAGGTATTAAAGGTCCCCATACTACTGGACCATTGAGCGAAAGCCTCAGGACTGAGCGCATCTGTTTTTAGGTTTAAACTAGCGCCAAAAGCTCCGGGTCCGTTGGAGGAAGTTCCTACCCCCCGTTGCAACTGAATGCTTTCTACAGAAGAAGCAAAGTCTGGCAGGTTAACCCAAAAAGTTCCTTGAGATTCGGCATCGTTGTAGGGAATACCATTGATGGTAACATTGACTCGAGTGGCATCGGAACCCCGAACACGGATACCCGTATACCCAATTCCAGCGCCCGCATCACTCGTGGTTACTACGGCCGGTAAGAAATTGAGTAAAATAGGCATGTCTTGCCCCAGATTTCGAGGGGCTAACTCTTCTTTAGTAACACTACTAAAGCTCATGGGCTGCTTGGACGTTGCCCGAATACCGGCTACTGTGACTTCTTCCAAAGAAATTTTAGGAAGCGAATCCTGAACCGTTGCTGTTGTTTGTTGTGCTGCGTGCAGCTGCCCCAACCAAAGTGTCATTAGGGCCAATTGAAAAATCTTTTTCATTCGAATGTGTTTAGATCCGAATAAAAGGGGTGATTATTCTTAAAAGTATTTACGTTAAACTTGTTTCCCTTGGCAGCATTACCTGCCCAGGTTCAATGGGTATGATCTCAGCCTGTTTTTATAGGCACCCCTTTGAGATGGCGCAAAGATAAATGGAAAAAATATATTTATAAACCTTCTAAAAGTTTAATTGCCTCGTCGAGCCGCTGCTCTGGATTACCGCTAATCGAGCTAAACGAACAGTTGTTTTGAATCAGATGCTGTTGAAACGCATGTTTCATTTCCAGGCGGTTATTGGGGCGATCGCGCAGGTCGTCGGCTTCCCAAGGGACATCAATATCCGTAAGTAAATAATGATCGTATTTCAATTGGTGGGCTAAAGTCAGGATTTGAGGGTCGCAAAAGCCATCGAAATGGGTTTCTGACCACACTTGTGTCACCCGAATATTGGTATCACAAAACAAAAACCCTTGGGCCTGCTGAGCCATTTTATTTTCTAAAGCCAATTGCCCTTGAGCGATGGTCAACAGGTCTTGGCGGTTACACACGTCTTGTGTACGATCCCATTTGTCTTGTAAAAAATCCCGAGCAAATTCGGGGACCCATTGGGTTTTAAAATGAGCGGCTAGTTGTTTGGCCAAAGTCGTCTTTCCAGTCGATTCTGGTCCAAAAAGGACAATCCTTAAACCTTTAAATCCTGAGTGTTGAAGTTCTTTTTCCATGTCCGAAGTCCCCGAATAGCAAGATACGTAAAGATCAAATATTG
>WTJH01000075.1 GCA_011524915.1 Flavobacteriales bacterium
GAGCAGTAGTGGATGTACTTGTAGTGGATGTACTTGTAGTAGAGGTTGCTGTAGTAGAAGTACTAGTAGTTGAAGTCGCGGTAGTAGAAGTAGTGGTTTGTGTTACTCTTTCAAACTTAAACTGCCACCATCCACTACCGGCGTTTATATCTAAATCAAGAGAGTTTCCGTCTGTAGATAAGGATGCTTGATAGGTAATTGAAGCCGTAGCGGACGCAGAGCTTGAAATTTCTCCTCCGTTGATTACTTTTTTAAGCCCCATGTAGGCTCCTGTACCAGAAATGGTAAGAGTACCTGCAGTAGCATCATATATATAGGTTGCGTTAGTTGACCCATCGAATGGAGAGACGGGCGTTCCACAACCTGCGCTTCCTTCCCAAGATTCAAGCCAAGTGGAATTTCCAAGAACATTTTGGAAAGTGCCGTCAGCATTGATTAGGAACTCATCGTCGAATTCGCAAGCTCTAGTGGTCACATCTCCAGCGGAGCTACTGTACCAACCTATGTCATTTTGATTGGGTCCATATCCAAATGCACCAGCTTCTTGTATCCAACGCCAAGTTCCAACGATTGAAGGAGTACTTGTAGCTGTGGACGCTTGAGCATCTATAGAAGTTGGTTCTAAAAAGATATTATTATAGTCAGTAGGGGACAAAGTTATTGCATAACTTTTGAGCCCGAAGGTCGTCACCAGAGCGACGAGAAGAAATAAATAACGCCTCATAAATAGTTTATTATTCAAATTAGTTTGACAAGATAAAGAAATTGTTAAGCTGTAGAGTATTATGTTGTTTGTTTACATTTAAACTCGTATTCCGGATTTATTTTAAAACAACTGACAAACAGATTATTAACAATCATATTCTGTCTTTATTTTTTTTTATTTAGAGGGTATTTGTAGAGTATTTTAAGTCCATATTTTTGGATTGATTCACGAGGACTGCTGTTGTGTATTTAGGATTGTTTAATTTTTTTCATCAGAATTGGTAATATACTTAAACATAATGTATATATTTTTTTGATCTCTCTTTTTTTAATCCAAAAAAGTTGGAATATGTTAAAAATACCACCCAGTACAATAAATCTAAATCTCTATCATTCAAAAAGATATATGAATGATTCTCAGGATTGATTTCTGCTGAGAATTATAGGATTACTACTTTGTGTTGCGATTGGAGAGTATCGCCTTCAACATTTAAAATATATAATCCTGGAGTTATAAAAGACAAATCAAGAGATATGATTCTACTATCGGGTACACGAACCAAATATTGGATGATTTGTTGCCCCCCTAAGTCATTAACCGTAATCAGAATTTCTGAATCTTCTTCATGGATATACAGGTGTATGGGGCCATCGGAAGGATTGGGATAAATGAGTGCATCTTCGCAGCCCAAAGGATTGACCTGACTATTCGGCGAAGATGTGGGACACTGATCCACCTCATCTGGGACTCCGTCACCGTCCTGATCTGGGCAACCCGCTGCAGTAACCGTTGTACCGCTAGGGGTATCCGCACAGCTATCCAGCGCATCTATAATTCCATCTCCATCGGAGTCCAATACTACTTCCTCTTGACAATTATCTCCTACTTCGTAGCGGATATACCTGGTGACAGCTAAGCCCCCAGCAAAAGCAAATTTACAGGCATAGCTGATGGTCTGTCCTGCAGTTTGATTGGTGAGAACTTTTTGAAATTGTCTTTCCCCTATGTTTTCCATAGGCACTTCACTAAAGGGATTTTCTTGCCATAGATATGCGACTACGTCTGGCCTGTTATCCAGCAATTCGAATTGTATCGTTACATTGGATCCATTGGTCTGGAAACTGTAACGATAGCCCACACTAAAGTTTCCTTGAGCCGCTTCGGATGACTCTCCCGCACAAGAGGAGTTCTGATTTGCTAGAGTTGTTGCATTCAGCTCAACACGATCAGAATTTAGATTATTACTGGCGTCCTTTACTCGAATTTCGAAGGTATATGCTGTTTCTGGTAAAAGGCCCGTCCATTGAATGTTTGAGGTCTCTCCCGATTGCCCATTAAATGTCCGTTCTTGATTCCCTTGGCGGATCACGTAAATGACTGCTCCAGAGTTATCCGTGGCCCGAACTTCAAAACTGACGGCAGTAGCATTGATTTGAGATATACTGGCCGATAAATTTTCGGGCGCTTCTGTATCAGATTCTGGCGGATTGGGCTGAGCGGTTTCACTACAGGTTGAACCGACGACATAGTCGATATAATTGGTAACTACCATCCCTCCGGCATAGGCAAATTTACAAGCAAAACTGACGGGGTCGCCAGTAGTATATCCACTTATAGATTTTCGAAAGCGTCGTTCTCCCGTTTGTTCCATTTGGAATTCTTGAAATGGACTTTCCTGCCAGAGGAAGCCAACCACTCCAGATTTATCTGTATCGAGAAGTTCAAATTCAATATTTAAGGTAGTGCCAACCGTTTCGAAGCTTGAAATATAGCCTGTACTGAATTGTCCTTGTTGCCCGCCGGTATGGGTTTGGGAGCATTCCAAAACTTCTTCCACCTGAATAACTTTGGGTTCTGAGGTGGTGCGCCCGCCTAGATTATCGATGGCTTCTGCGGTTATGGTATAAGTTCCTGCTGCTACATTTTCCCAAGTGTAGCGGTAAGGGGCTTGTGTTTGTTCCGCAATTAAATTATTGTTTTGAAGAAACCTAACGCGATCAATAGTTCCGTCTAAATCGCTCGCTTGAGCCTCCAACACTATATCGTCATTGACACGGAAGCTTTGTTGGTTTTGGGGTTGATCTAAGCGAACTGCAGGGGGATGATTCCCAGTCGAATTTACAATAATATAGAGTTGATCTCGATCGCTATAGCCACCCGCAGAAACTTCTAATTCGATCCTGTAAATACCCTCTACCAGATTGGTAATTGTTGGATTAGAGCTATTGGGATTATTGAATGACACTGGATTGGGCCCATAGAGTTGTCTCCATTGATAACTGAGCGTTCCCGCTCCGTTACTTTGAGAAGCACTGCCGTCCAATGCGGCTGTACTATTGGGCAGTACAACGGCTAGATTATCTCCGGCATTTGCAACAGGTGTATTGTAGGGGAGGTCTCTATCTCGACTGAAAGTCAACCGTCCTAAATTGAACCCTCCTTGGGTAAACACAATCCTAAGCGTATGTTCTCCTGGGGTTAGTTCGATATCTTCCACATTTTTGGAAGCCCAAGTATCCCAGTTTTCGGCGCTAGTTGAATTCACCTGAATGTCGGGACTTATTTTTGTTCCATCAATCTCCAAATAAAAAGGTCCGCCCCCAGTAGTGTTTCCAGAAGCATATCTGAAACTGAGGTCGTAATATCCACTTTGACTTACATCAATGCTGTATTCCAGCCATTCACCAGCATCGATCCAACCCACGGTAGTCCCTTCACCGGGAACCGTTCCTGCATCAACATCTTCTTCGGTTCGGAAATTTCCGTTGTTTCCGGGGCTTAGATCCAGGTAGCTGATGTTCTGTCCTTTACCCCCTTCATAAAGATCGTAATGTCCGGCCTCAATCGTCCCCGGAATTTGATGTCTATTCCCCGAATAAGGTGCTTGTTCTCCCACTTGTACCGTAAGGATATTAGAGATATCAAAGAAATCGTCCCCTGTGTATATCCGTGCCCAAAAACTCTGTTGTCCCAAGGGGAGTCCTGCAGTTGTTATTTCAAAAGGGGCTTGGGTATCGGTTCCTATCAATTGTCCTTCTTGATAAAAGGCGACAGCAGTTATAGGGCCGTTGAGCTGGTTGAGTCTTAGGGTGATCCGGCTATTGGGATAGGCTCTTAAAAAATCTGTCTCTAATACTCCTGATACATCAATATCTCTGCTTGTGGTCATTTGTTGGGGAGCCGCATTGAGTATAAAACCATCAGAAAAGCTAACATTCTGAGCGCTGGTCCCATAATTGTGTACCATATAGGTTTTAACACCATTTTTCTCAAAGACCGCAGCTATGGGATAATTGGCCGTAATCTGTGGCTGATGAATCCCTAAGGCCTCTAGTGCATGGAGCCAATAATAGGTTTGAGCATCGGAGACTCCAAATTTTAAATTCCGATTGGGGGACAGTTCGTAGAGTTCTAAGGCTCTACTCGGATTTGTTAAAGCTAAATACTTCCAAAAGGTATCGTGCCAAAGGTTTGGATTGGTGGCATCTGGACTTAAAATTTCGGTATACTGTTCAATTTCACTCCAAATACCAGCAGCATAGTCTTGATCGCGTCCCAAATAGAAGGATCCGCCGTGGATGGGATAAAATTCGATTCCGTAGGATGCGGTAATATCTGAAGTCCAAAATGTACCATTGTCATAGGAATTTCCCCAGACTCTAGAGACCAAACCATAGGTCTGATTGGATTTAAAATTCCGTTCCTCCACATCAAACCAATATTCGTCTATCGCGGTTTGTTCGGTGGTGTAGAGATAAATTCCCAAATCTCGAATATCGTCCCTACCCGTGATGGTTCCATAATGAATCAAAGACGAATTAAACTGCATACTTTCCGAAGTGGACTCTTGGTCGTTTCCTTGGGGGAAGGAGGCAAATCCATTGGCCCAGGAGTGTCCCGCAAAGGGACTGAAATTCCTTAAAAAAGGAAATTTAGTGTCGTTTCTATTTTGAGCAGCGGCGTCTCGAATCAGGAGTTCAATCATAGGTCCCCATTGGTTGACCCATCCCGGTTGAAATTGCTCTACAAAAGCTGCCGCATGAATAAAATAT
Source organism: Flavobacteriales bacterium (assembly GCA_011524915.1). Taxonomy (GTDB): domain Bacteria; phylum Bacteroidota; class Bacteroidia; order Flavobacteriales; family Flavobacteriaceae; genus WTJH01. Next base: position 4,759 of record WTJH01000075.1, read on the forward strand.
CCCCAATGGAAGTGGTGATCATTGATGTTACTGTCTTGTCCATGACCAGCAGGATAGCCGATAAGGGTGGTCCAATCTTGATTGTAATAGAATAAAAAGGCTTTTTCTCCTGCGGTATAACTCAACCAGTCTTCCAGGCGTTCTTTTACGGTTTGAAGAATTAGATCTCTGGAACTTTCCTCTCCAATTTCGTGAGCGGCACGAGCCGTTTGAATCAGACGATTCATCAATTGACCTTCGTTATAGGAATCGGTCCATAAGTCCAGTTGACTGTTTTCGAGCGTTTTTATTTTGGATATCAGTGCAGCTGGATCATAGGTGTCGCTGTACTGGGTTAAATTTGGGAGGGTCGGAAGAATCCCAGCAAACCGATTCATGGTTTTAAATGTATTGCCCTCCAACATTTTCATTTGCCCCCGGACGGTTTCGTAGGTTAGAGCGGAAGGTTGGGCACTATCATCGCTTAAATGACTCCATTGGTGAGGTAGCAATCCTTGGAGTATTTGAGTATTTGTTCCTTCTTTTATATTTACATCTACCGTAAAGGTGGTTTCGAGTTCTGCGCTGTTTTCGTCATAATTCCAAGCGACAGAGGTTCGACTGGGAAATACATAGGCAAAGGGTGCCAACTGTGTTGCCATCGCCGCAAGATCTTGTGTGTTTTGGGGGAGCATAGCCACAGACCAATAGGTTTTTCCATTCCCATCGGTACGGTAGGTATCCCCAGTTGCTGTCCAAGTACTACCGCTGGGAGCGTAGACTACAAAATCGGCACCATGACTGGCATTTTCGATTCGGAGTTGCTCGTTTTCGACAGTCACCTGACCACTGCGAATGCTTATTTCTATCTGATCACTTACACCTTTTTCGAAATATAAAAAGGGCATGCCAATTCCGGCAGTAACTTTCATCTGTTGGTCGCTGTCTTGCCAAGACATTTGAAC
>WTJH01000110.1 GCA_011524915.1 Flavobacteriales bacterium
GGGATAAATCCTCCCGAACGATTATTTTTCAATAAAAAACTAACGGGAGAAACACCGTAGTTTCCGGGAACCGAACGATTGCCTATAAAGATGTCGTCGAATCCGTCTGAATCAAAATCTCCTACAGCAAGGGTGGCTGTATTGTATTGCGGAAGTGGATATGGATAAGCAGAAAAATTTCCTTTTCCATCATTGACATAAACTGCGTCCTGAAGATTTACATTGCCTTCTTCGTATTGGTTTCCTCCTCTGCCGACATAAATGTCTAAATCCCCATCATTTTCTAAATCAAAAGCGGCGGCAGCCACATCTTCGAAGAGTCGTTCTTCGTATAAAAAAGCTTTTTGTGTAGAAGTATACGATCCATCGGAATTCTGCATGTAAATAGCCGAAGGTTGGAAATGAGCTCCTCCGACAAATAAATCTTCTAAACCGTCATTATTCCAATCGCCCCGAATAGCGCAAGGTCCTTCACGGGATATCAATTGAGGAACGAGCGGCTCCTGTTCATAGTCATAGTAGGTGTTTTCTTGATGGGTAAAGATCCAAGGATTTGAATCATTTGAAAGACTTTTCTTAACGAATGGCGTTTCCTGCTGGGGAGAGAGCAGGTTTTTATCTCTTATGTCTCTGTGAACCGATCGAACTCCGTTGGGCCATAAAACCTCTACCGAATCTATTTCAGTCGAATTCACTGCAAAAACTTTTTTTAAGGATGAAGTGGACTGAAATCCACGTACCCCGACAAATTGATGATTTAACACCCCTTGACTTTTTGTATGTAGCAGGATTCTGGCTCCAATAGCAGAAGAATTTAAGCCTTCCATCCGCAGTTTCACCTCAGTAAAGTGTAGCGGGTTGGATTGATTTTCTAGTATTGTTGCAGGAGCATTGATATTATTGAGAACTAAATCATAGTCTCCATCATTATCTAAATCTGAAACTGCAGCACCATTCGAATAACCGGGAGTAAAGTTTTCGTCCTCTGTTTGATTTTGAAATCTCAATTCCCCTGAATTTAGGAAAAATACATTGGGTACTTTTAATTCAGGCATTTGTTTGACTAAAGCCAGATTTCTTTCCTCTTCAGATTGATCTGCAAGTTCATTGACGGTTATATTACTCAAGTATGCAATGTAGTCTAGATCATTGGGGCGTTTTGCGATTCCATTCGTAATGAATACGTCGGTCAGTAAATCTCCATTGAAATCTTCCAACAAAACAGACCAACTCCAGTCGGTCGCATAAAGTCCACTATAACGAGCCGTTTCTCGAAAAGAATTTTGGGAAGTTTGAATTTGAAGAGCGTTTCTGGCGAATTGATCTTCAAAGCCGAATCTTTTTTTGATTTGAGTTACTTTTTCCGAATCTTCCCCTCCAGACTTCATTTGTACAGATGCATCATAAGGCATCATGTCTAGGGTCATTATATCCATTCGCCCGTCACGATTAACATCTGCAGCATCTACGCCCATGGTAAATCTAGAAGTATACTCAAAAAATTGTGCACTAGCTTCTTGGAAGGTTCCATCCGCTTGATTGACATAAACATAGTCGTTTTCGTGGAAATCATTTCCGACATAAATATCCATCCAACCGTCTTGATTGATGTCTAAAACCGTTAAAGCTAATCCATAACCCAAGGCACTGGAATAGATTCCTGCAGAGGTGGTTACATCGACAAATGTTGCTTCTTCTTCATTTAATCTGTTTTGAAAAAGCCGATCTCCAGCTTTGGGGTCTTGTACTTGGCGCTTGGCAATTTTTCCGTAGCTGTGAACTGTATGTATGGAATGATTCATGAGGTACATATCTAAATCTCCATCCCTATCGTAGTCGAAAAATACGGCTTGAGTGGAATACCCCTGGAAGTCTAATCCGTAGGCTTTGGCTTGCTCTTTGAATTGAAAATTTCCTTGATTGATATACAATTGGTTTTGCCCCTTAAGGTTGGCAATCCCATCGACCTGACATACATAAATATCCAAAAGACCATCGCCATTGACATCGGCAATACTAACCCCATTGGACCAAGATTCGATTGCAGAAATTCCGGCAGATGTGGTTTTATCTTCGAAGCTAAGTGCGCCTAAATTCCTATAGATTTTATCAGTTCCTTGATTGGCTGCAAAGAAAATATCGTCCCATCCATCGTTATCAAAATCTGCAACCCCAACTCCTGCTCCATTGTAATAATAGAGATACTCAATGATGTTGAGTGCGGCTGAGGGTTGGAGTCGATTTTCAAAATCGATTTGTGTCGATCGTTCTCCTTTTTCGGTAAATATGCCATTGGTGGAGATTTCCGACTGACAAGAAAGTCCGAAAAATATCCCTAAAATAAATACAGCTTTTTTCATATTTAATATTTGAAATGGAGAAGACTGTCGTTGTTTCGGACCACAAGAATATGAGGGTCATCTACGATAAAATCCCGAATCTGACCCGTGACTTTAAATCCTTTTTTTCCGTTGAAAGCCCGAAAGTTTTCACTTCCTATATTTTCTAAATATAGCCCGTAGTTTGCATCTTGTCGACCCATCTCCGGTTTAACCATATACTGATTTCCGCCCAACAACAGATCCGTGTCTCCATCGCGATCAAAATCTCCCGAATTAAGGGCATAAACAGAAGAAAATTGAACCTCTGAAGGGAGTTCGACCGGCTCAAAATTCATGGCTCCACGATTGATGAACAGAGATGTTTGTAGGGTGTTGACTTCTTGGATGATACTCGAATTTAACTGTTCCAAGGAGAAAATGTCTTGAATACTTTTATTTTTAAAGCTTTCGTAGTCTGGGAATAATTTTTTTAAACCCTTCATTTGATCGATCAGATCGTGGCGAAGGGCATATGGATAATCCTTCCCATCTGGTGCACGAAAACAAAGTACAGGATCGATACTTCCATTAGAGTCATAATCGTTTATATACAATCGGATTGGATTTTCAGAATCTGCTCTAAATCTGGAGTTCAATCCGTGATTCCCAATGAGGAGATCCAATCGATTATCTCCATTGATATCAACTACGTGAATTCGATTCCACCAGCCCTTTTTATCTGGGAGTGGATGATTGTTCAGGAGGCGATATTTTCCTTCTTTCCATTGAAAAATATGGACTCCCATAAATTCTCCAATGGCAATAATTTCGGGAATTTGATCCCCGTCTAAATCATTAACAGATAGGTCAGTGATCATTCCGATAGAACTAAATTCGGGGGCTATCGTTTTAGTGACATCGGTAAAGATGCCTTTCCCATTGTTTTCAAATAAGTGTAAGGAAACCGGAATTCCATAGGTTCTGGCTCGAAATCTTTCCCCGACGATCATATCTGGGGCACCATCCCGATTAAAATCAAGTTGCTCCACTACAGAGACACTTAAAGGCTTTGTACTGAGCGGATGCGCTTCTGGATCCTGTACAAAAACTCCATTTTCTTGTCTAAAAAATTGATCCGTTAGGCCTATAGCACTTGGACTCAACTCATTGCTCCCTGTTGCTATATACAAATCCAAGTCGCCGTCTCCATCGGCATCGAAAAAGAGTTGATCTCTTACTTCTCCTAATTTACGCTCACTTAAAAAGGGTTTACTAGACGAAGATGTATCCCCAAAAGGATTCTCTAAAATTTGGGAATACTGATTTTTACTCCCTCCAATAAACAGCTCTTTTTCTCCGTCTGAATCCCAATCCACCAAACTGGGGTGGGGTCCTTCGTTACTGCACATTTGGTAGAGTAAGCGATCGTGGTGAAAATCTACGTATCGATTTTCTTGATGCTTAAATCCAGGATTGGGTTGCAGTTTAAAAATCTCTTCCTCTTTGGGCAGGATTGGATTTTTACTTTCTAGGGTGGCTTCTTCTTCAAGAAAGGTGTAGCTTTTATTGGGAGCAATATTGGAAGCTAGCGTTTGTTTCCCTGAAGGCCAATGAATAGTGACATCTACATTGGCAGCTGAAGGGAGCCCTAGATGAGGTCTAAAATCCATACTGGATTGAAATCCACGCGTGGGTTGTTGTTCCACTACAAAAGTTTCGGATGATGTTCGGACTTCAATTTTAGCTCCAATCGCTTGAGTATTCTGGTTTGTCCCCTTCAATTGAAACTGAATAAAATTTCCTTGCTTTCGATCCTGAATTTGATTGCGATAAATAAAAACTTCCTGATTTACATTATTGACGATCAGATCCAAATCGCCATCGTTGTCTAAATCGCCATAGGCGGCTCCATTAGAGAATCCCGCTGTATTTAGTCCAAAATCGGGATGTTTATCAAACCCTAGAGCTCCCTTATTTTTAAAGGCTACGTTAGGAACAGGATTTGAAGGAATAATTTCAATCAGCTTACTGTAATCCACATCCTGTTGACTCAGAATTGTCTGCATAAAGGCCTCATTGGATATGTACTGCAAATAATCTTGATCCGTTAAATCTTGATAAATACCGTTGGCAACAAAAAGGTCTTTAAATCCATCGTTGTCCATATCAAAAAACAAAGCTCCCCAGCTCCAATCCGAAGCTTCTACTCCTGCAAAACGCCCGATCTCACTGAAGGTATTGTTTTGGTTATTGAGTTGGAACGTGTTTCTGGTATACTGATGGTAATAGCCATTTTTGACATTGTATTCATACTTGTTCCAATCCTCAAAAGTGGTTACTGATTTCAAGCGCTCATAATTATCGGGAAGCATTTCTGTTACAAAGATGTCATTATATCCATCGTTGTTGATATCGGCCATATCCGCCCCCATGGAAGCACCACTTATGGACTGGATTTGATCGGTCAATACTTCTTTAAACGTTCCGTCTTTCTGATTGATATAGAGATAGTCGCGTTCAAAGAAGTCATTGGAAATATACATATCCTCCCAACGATCGCCGTTTACATCCCCTACCGTTACTCCTAATCCAAAACCGATTATACTTCCATAAATGCCCGCTTGCTCACTTACATCATAAAATTTACCCCCTCGATTTTCCATAAGCTTGTCGCCACCCAGGTCATCGCGCTTTCCACGTTCGTTTCGTCTGAGGTCGAAACTGCCAATCGCTTGAAAGGAATTATTGAGGATATAGGCATCCAAATCCCCATCACGGTCGTAATCGAAAAAACAAGCATGTGTTGAAAAACCACGGTCTTCTAATCCATATTGCTCTGCGGCCTCGGTAAAAGTTAAATCTCCATTATTGATGAACAATTCGTTTTGTTTGTTTTCTCCCTCTAAATCACCTGAATTACAAACATAAATATCCAATAAACCATCTGCATTGATGTCTACAAAGGTTACCCCTGTTGACCAGGGTTTATTTCCTTTGACTCCAGCAGAGGCAGTAATATCTTTGAACTTAAAATTACCTTGATTTAAAAAAAGTCTGTTGGGCTTTTGATTGGCTGTCAAATAGATGTCTTGTAAGCCATCATTGTTGACATCCCCAATGGCAACGCCTCCCCCATTGTAATAATTCCGATAGCGATACACATTAAATTCCTGAGTAAAGGTTAATGTATTGCTGAAGTCAATTCCCGTATCCTGTGCACTTAGGCGTTGGAATTGAGGTTTGGAGGTGTCTTGACAAGACAAAAAAGTAAATGCTAAAAGTAGCCCTAAAGGGGAAATAAGAGTTTTCACGGACTTGAATATTTAGATTGGAGATCTTCTACTTTAG
>WTJH01000055.1:0-18913 GCA_011524915.1 Flavobacteriales bacterium
CAAAAACAGGTGCACTCGGTTGCCCAAGAAAACACACTACTCTTAATTAATTTTTGTTTCTACGAAGAAACAATTCCGATCAAATTAAAATTGGATTGGAAAAATCTGGTAATCCAATTTGGTTTACCAAATTGGTTGACCAAATATATTCAAATTTTAATACTTACCAAAAAAAAAAGGAAAAGAAGGTGGGATGTGCAAAAAAAAGCACATTAATCTGTGATCTTATAAATGCAACACTCTTGTGTGAATAGATCCTGAATACTAATCAGTGTGGTAACAATACTGATAGAGGTTCTTGAAGTGTTTCTTCATTGCCTCTTTAGCCTGAGAGGGGTTTTGTTCTTTTATGGCATCGAGAATGTCTTTATGCTCCTGGATTCCCTTAAAGGCTGTATTCTTATCACAGATATGGTGCTGCTCAAAATTATTAATGATCTCTGGTGTAATTTTAAGCATAAAAGTATTGAGCGTTGGATTTTTACTCGCTTTTGCGACGGCTAAATGAAACAGCAGGTCTTCTTCAACAGCATCTTCGCCACGAATGACTTTTTCAGTATAATTGGCAAGCGCATTTTCTATGTCCATAATATCCTGATCGTTCCTTCTTAGTGCAGCGAGCTTTACTCCTTTGAGCTCTAAGAAAATTCTTGCTTCTACCAGGTCTTTAAACGATGGAACAGGTAAATTTAAAATGTCATCAACCATTCCATTGAGGGCTGTAATCCCAATATCGGCAATAAAGGTTCCGCTTTGTGGTATTGATTTGACTAAACCATAAAATTCTAGAGTTTGCAAAGCTTCACGCAAATTAGAACGAGACACTGCGAACTTTTCAGCCAACATTCTTTCTGAAGGTAACTTGTCACCGGGCTCAAGATTTTTAAGGTTAATTAAATCTCTAATTTTACTGATAATATCTTTTTGAACCTCCTGTATTTCAATATCAATCAACATACCTCACTAATTTTCTATATTAATTATGATGAACTTCAAGTTCGTAAAATTTAACTTTTGAGAAGGAACCATTGTCACGCGATTGAAAATAATTACCTGCTTTAAAATAATTTTCAAAAATACCCCATTTTTCCATGTGAACCCCCTCATAGGTCTTATATTCATTTTTATTTAACACAACCACCATTTTGCCTTCCGAAACTTTGATCTCTAGGATAAACTTTCTGAATCCAACTTCCTGTTCAAAATTAAACCCTGCATCATTGTCCCATGCCTCCTCATAGAGTAAAGCCGGAGTTTCGAGTTTTGTGTTTTTCAATACTTTGGACTTAAGCCTGATCTTTCCGTTGTCCCAATAGACTTTTAATATGGGAGGAGCATTATTATCGTCTTGGCCGATTAATTCTTTTTGCTCATTGGTCAGCCGGCCATGTATTTGTAAAATTATCGTGCGATGGTATTTCCCATTAGCGGCCTTAGACGAGGCTTCCATTGCAATCTTTGCTTTGAGATAGCCGCCGTCTGAAAAAGTCCAATTGGCATTATTATCCCCAGGAATCATTTGTTCTCTTAATTCAGAGCGAGAATATTTAGTATTGCGTGTGGTAGACTGCGTAGGCATTGCATGAAAAACGATGGCCCCTTGTTTGGGATCTACATACATGTATGGTTTCGCTATTTCAATATGCTCAAAGTTGAAGATTTCAGGGGGCTCAATTTCAATGGGTTTGCCCTTATCATTGGAAATAGGTAATGTAACTTTCCAATGACTTAAATCTATCTTTGGCTGTTTTGCCCTTTTATTCCGCTTTTTGGTCTTTTTTTTAGCAGTCTTTGTTGGTAAACCCGAAACGCCACTATCCGTTTGTTGGGCAGTGGCGTTTTGAGAAATAAATACCACTAAAATCACTACTACTAGTTCTTTTAGGTAGTTATGCATAACTATATTACTCTACTACCGGATATACTTTAACGTTATCGATATAGGCATCACGATCATTCACCGTGTAGAAGAAAATAGAGACTTCTCCCACAGCATTTGATCTAAAAGGCTGTATGACAGTAGTTGCACCTGAACAACCTCCATCACCAAACTTACCGTTGGCAACTGTTCCAACGTGCTTAATTAAAGGGTTACTGGCGAGCGCTTCATCACTGTCATCATAATGTCCATTTAAAATCATCCCTACTACACTATTGGTATCGGGGCCGCCTGTTTTTATGGCATATTGGTACTCAAAGATGTAGTCTTGGTTGGGACTTACTGTAATGGCCTGATAAGCATATCTAGTATTGCCTGGTCGTGCTGAACCGTCTGGATTTGCACGTTGGCTAGAAGACCATTTTGCTCCTCTTGTTTTGGAACCGTTATCGCTTCCATCATAGTTTGTACAAGAACCGTCTGAACTAGTTCCAAAAGGATTTGAATTTCCTGTTGTACTTATTTTCCATGCGTTTCTAATATCTGTATCAGAAGCACCATTTGATCGTTCAAAGTCACCTCTTAAAATTTCTGGATCTATAGGACCTGCCTGACCAACAAGAACATCCATCGATATTGATGAGCTATTGTTACGAAAGTTTGTCGTCGTTAGCGTTACTGAATAATTACGCTCAGCACCATCGTTGGTATAACTATGCGTTGGGTTTTCGTCAGTAGAGGTATTGCCATCACCAAAATCCCATAGATAACTGGTTGCATCTTGCGAGGCATTCGTAAATGTCACATCATAATCTTTTGCATTGTCATCGATTGTAAAAGAGGCAACAGCCAAAGGTTCTCTATAAAAGAGGATATTATCGATATTGAGTGTAGCCTCCGCATTTGCAGTACCACCATCGGCAAGTTCCAAAGTAATATCATCAATTTGCGTAATTCCTTCTGCAGCAAGATCAATATTGACCTCTGTCCAAGTGTCATCTTCTAAGGCTTGCTCAAACACCTCTCCACCAATGGATAACTTTACATTATCAATTCCTTTGGAATGAATGGAATGGAGATCAAGGTGCAGGTAGTCTGCTGCAGCACTAGCTCCAAAAACATCGGCAACCACTACTGGTGAACCAAAGGAGATAACTGCTGTATTTGGGCTTTGCATTCTAGAAAACTGAATGACATCATTTCCTGTGTCACCAACCTCACGTTCATTAAATTCAGTTGCTACACCTGCAGTAAAATTTGCAGAAATGGCATTGGTGTAAGCATTCACCGTATCTTCACCTTGCGCACCGTTACTAAAAACTGCATACACGTTCTCGTTCAGCGCAGATGGAGAATCTGGCGCGGAAGTTGGACGAGAAGGCGTATGTGTCACGGTAAAGTCTTGTGATTGTGAAACATCAGCAAGTCCCTGATTTGACTTTGCTGTGACGTTGATTACATAGGTTTGCTGTCTTGCTATATTTGGATAGTCATACGAAGCAGCCCCCCCGTTCTCTGTAATTATAACCGGCTCTCCGTGTCCAAAATCAACGGCATAGGAGGTCACCCCAATAGCAAGTGGTTTTACTGTAACATAGGTTCCATCTTCTAAGCCGTCTTCATCTGCTCCAACCGAAACTGAAAAACTTGAAAATGAAATTTCAGATAGTCCTGGACCATCAGAATTGGCCAATGGCTGTATAACCTCATAGTCGTCATCACAAGACACAGCGAGTATAAAGACGCCTAGAGATAGTATTCCTTTTTTAAATAAATTCATATCTATAATTTTAGTTTTCATAAAAAATTATTCTACGGCGTAGACTTTAACATTATCAATATAAACGTCAACATCGGTAACGGCATAAAACATTATGGCCATTTCACCCGTACCGTTGGCAATAAACTCTTGCTCAACGGTGGTATGTGATGTTTTACCTTTAACTTCACTCGCAACAAACTGTGAAACGGGTGTGCTCGCAACGGCATCAGCTCCGTCGGCAAAATGCGCCCCTAAAACTTCAGAAATGATTCGGTTTCCTCCAGATGCGACACCAGGCTGCTCTGCAGGGGTTTTAATCGCATATTCATACTCCAGAATATATCTAACCGTACGCTCATTAGGGATCGACGGTGAAACGAGGATTGCTTGATAAGCATAGCGCGTATTTGAACTTAGATAAACTCCTGCTGAAGTTGACTTTGTCCATTTCGCCCCTTTCGTTTTTGCCCCGTTATCTGAACCATCATAATTGGTAAATGACCCATCTGAACTAGCATTGAAAGGACTTGTCGTTCCTCCAGTAAAAGTAGAGAACTTCCAGTCGTTTTGACCTCCATCAAAATCACCATTGATAATGGTAACAGGTAGAGGAACAAATCGGTCAACAACATTTACATCAACGGTAATGGTGTTTTCTGCTTGATTGGCATCTCTAGCAGTTAACGACACAGGGTATGCGCCCTCGCCTGCTTCAAAAGTATAGGTCGGATCTTTTTCCGTTGATGTGTTTCCACCCCCAAAGTCCCAAACATAGTTGGTAGATTCTGTAGATAAATTATTGAAGTTAATCGTTCTAAAATTTTCTGCAGAAGGGATATAAGCAAATGCAGCTACAGGAGGATTATTGTCTGGCAAACTCCCTGCTTCTGGCAACTCAAATTCGAACGCTTTTTCGCAACCAATAGAAAGTAGTAAAATGGCTGAAAGAAGCAGATAGCTGCGTCTAGTGTTATGTTTTGTCATTCTAGTTTTCATGAGATAATTTTTTCTAGATTATTGTGGGTTTTGTGTCATTAATCCTTCACTTAAATTTACTTCTCGTGCAGGCATGGGCAATAATAATCGACGAATATTATAGCTTGTATATCCCATATCTTCTGCATGAGCTCCGAGGACGTCATGAGCAACGCCAAATCTCAACAAATCAAAAAAGCGATGATTTTCAAAAGCCAATTCAACTCGTCTTTCATTCAATAGTTCGCTTTGTGTAAGCACCGAGGGTCTGTCGGTGAATCCAGCACGTGAGCGCACCGCCATATATGAATCAATAGCTGTATTGTTGGTCGTATCATTTCCTGCCATCAAAGCTTCTGCGTGAAGCAAGAGAATATCTGAGTAGCGTAAAATGATCCAATCGTTCCCTGCGTTGGCCGGAGAAGGACCATAACTTGGGTTGGCGCGATCGGAGATGTCTGAACCATCGGGTAAAAACTTGATTACCTCGGCATTCTCAGGGACGGCCAAAAGTGCTTCTGACCCAAAGGCGGCATAGGATGCTGCTGTTCTGTTTCCTCCTCTTTCATTGAATACTTCGGCCAGGTTTGTATTGACAATGTTCAACCCGTCTTGACGCCCCTGTCTTTTATAGGAAGTAAACTCAGAGGAAAAACCTTGGCTTTCTTCTGGGTTCCCAGAAAGGAATTGCACAGCAAAAATAATTTCACTATTCAATTCATTATAAAACACATCTCTGAAGTTGGATTGAAGAGAGAATTCTCCACTGTCAATAATTGCTTGACACAAGGCAGCGGCGGCGGTATAATTAGGCTCGGGTAAGGACAAGTATACTTTGGCCAATAGCCCCTGCGCAGCGGCTTTTGAAGCACGCGACTTGTGGGTATTATCGAGATGTTCAACCCCTTCGAGTAGATCTTGTATGATTTGATCGTATACAATGGGCAACTCAATGCGGGTAAACAAGGTTTCCTTTTCATCTGGCCCCACAACAGCGGTTACCAAAGGAATTGGACCGTATAAACGAACCAAATTAAAATATGCATAAGCTCTTAGAAACTTAGCTTCGGCGGTATAAGCATTAATGTTGTCGGCTTCAGCGTTGTCAATGTAAGCGAGTACATTGTTGGCTCTGAAGATAATCTCATACATCGATTGATAGTAATCTTCGGATTGAATATTGTCCGGTTCAACAATGTAGCGATGAAAATCTGCTCTTGAACCTTCCAACGTTTTACTTCTCGTGTTGTCTGAGCGATGTTCAGTGAGTAAGTACTCTAATTGAATTCCACGATTAAATCGAATCGAACTAGATTCTGTATTCTCATTGACACCTTGAACAGCATCATATATTCCAATAATCCCAGACAATACGTCGTCATCTGATTGGAAATAACTTTCCGTTACAATGGCCGCATCAGGAAGCGGATTTAAAAATTCATCGGCATCACAAGAGGCAAAAAACACTCCAGTAACTGCAAAAACAAAATATTTTATATGTTTCATTTTAATTCGTATTAAAAGTTAATATTCAATCCTAATGACATCGTGCTAAAAATAGGAGTACCTGCACGTTGTGCTCCATAAGACTGTGGCGTGTTATTCGAATCGATATATTCTGGGTTAAACCCGTGATAATCGTCTGAGGTGATGTACAAAAGATTTTGGCCGGTGGCGTAAATACGACAAGAAGTTAGACCCAACGAAGAAATTGTGTTTTCCGGAAGAGTATAACCAATGTTGACGTTACGCAATGAAAAATATCCTGCGCTCATCACCATATCATTTGTTACCGTTCTTGGCTTTAAGAACGATGCATCTGAAATGATGCCTGCATCAACAACCGCCTGTTCGTCGGTTGTGGCACCATTCCATTGAGAGAAAAAGTATTGATCACCGATGTTTTTGACTTCAGCACCTTGACTTCCTTGAATCATGAATGAGAAGTCAAAATTTCCATAAGTAAACTCATTGGTTAAACTCCAAATAATGTCTGGATAAGGATCACCCAAAATGGTTTTATCGTCATCAGTAATCAGTCCATCTCCATTAAGGTCTTTTACGATCACGTCTTCGGACATACCATTGATAGGAATCCATGGTGAATCCCAATATTCATTCTCCAATTCTTTATCAACAACATAACCGTAGAAAGATGAGATCGGGTTTCCTACCAAGTTGATCCATTGAGAATTTCTTCCAAAACCATCTTCAGTTAACGCACCGTTTGATTCGCCATAGTCTAACAATACATTTTTGTTTGTAGACGCAATTAATGTTGAATTCCACGTAAAGTTTTCACTGGAGATGTTTTTTGTTCTCAATTCAAATTCCCAACCACTATTCTCTACTTTACCCAAGTTAACGATTCCATTGTTAAATCCAGTAACGTAGGAAACTGGGTTATTTAAAAGGAGTTGGTCACTTGTTCGTTTATAGTAATCGATTGATCCTGTAATTCTATTGTAGAATAATCCGAAGTCCAATCCAGGGTTAATCTCTTCCGAGGCTTCCCATTGAAGGAGCAAGTTGGCAATGTTCTTGGGAGAAACTCCTGGAGTAATCGCTCCATTACTAATTGCATTACTGGTATTCAATTGGGCTAAATAAGGCCATGCATTCACAAGATCATCGCCAACATTGAAATTCTCTGAACCTGTCAATCCGTAGCTTGCGCGCAATTTCACTGTTGTGAAAATATCTGAATCCGCAAGAAAATCTTCATTGGTAACGTTCCATCCTACAGAGACCGCTGGGAAGTTACCCCATTTAGACTCTACCCCAAAAACAGAACTACCATCGCGACGGAATGATGCGTTGAGCAAGTACTTGTTGTCGTAGGCATATCCTATGCTTCCAAAGAAACCAATCTTATTCTTTTCGATATTGATTTCTCCCTCAGAGATAATCGTCGTAGCTCCTTGCAGGTTTTTCAGCAAATCATTTGAATATCCTGTCCCTACAATTTGACTACTTTCCGAACGACGTTTCTGAATCGTTATCCCCGCCAATGCACTGATGTCATGAAGACCTGTTTGTTTCTTGTATGAAATAGTATTGTCGGAAATAATACGGGTATTAAATCGATTGTTTAATAGATATTTCGCTCTACTTGTTCCAGACTGGTGGTGTTTTGTTCCATCCCATCGGGTTCTTTTGCGTTGCTCCATCGTAACACCCAAAGATGTTTTCGCTACAAGCCCATCCATGATTTCATATTGCAAATAGGCTCTTCCCAAGAGTTTTGTGTTAAACTCATAGTGCTCGCGCTCTACATATTGTGCATAAGGGTTTGCATCCCCCGATGTTCTTGGACGGTTATCCGATCCGTTTCCATCTAAATCCAACTCAACCAAGTGATTTTCATAAAAATAATCTCCTACGCCGACATCTGGGTAAGCACCACGGTTAATGAACTGGAGTGTTTCTTCAGTATGATAAATAGGCAACCAAGGAGATTGTCTAATGGGGTTGTGAATCGAAGTAGGCAATCTTCGTTGTTTTGAATATGAAGGGGTAGCACTTAAACCAAATTTTAGTTTGTCCGTTACTTGGTTGTCTAGTTTCAGCTTAGCTGAATACAATTTATAATCGTCTGTAATCACCACTCCTTCGTCGTGCACATAGCGCAATGAAGAAGTAAATTTCGTATTCTTAGTTCCACCTCTTGCCGATAATGAATGACTGGTAATTAATCCTCCATCAAAAAATACATCTTGCCAGTCACGGTCTATTCCCGTTACTTCAATTATTTTTTGGGCATATGCTGTTTGTTCAGATAATGTTCCTGTAGCCGCAAGCTCTTTTGCCGCCCATTCTGCTGTGCTCTTTCTGTAATCGTCACTTCCAAAAGCGCTTTTGTATCCAGTATAGGTTTCATAGGAAAATTTGGTCTTCCCCTCCTTACCTGTTTTAGTGGTAATTAAGATCACACCATTCGACCCTTCACTACCATAAATTGCGGCCGAGGCAGCATCTTTAAGCACTTCAAAAGACTCAACATCATTCATGTCCAAATTCCCTAGGAACTCCGGATCAACAATCACTCCGTCTACAACAACAGCTGGGCCAGAATCGGCTGTGATAGATCCAAAACCACGCACTGTAATGGTCGGTGCTCCACCTGCCTCAGGATTGGTTGCTTGTATGTTAACCCCCGAAACTTGACCGATGAGCGCATCGTCAACTCTCGCAACAGCAATTTGATCAAGTTTTTCATTGACAATTTTTGAAATTGCCCCTGTCACCAAACTTTTTCTTTGTGTACCGTACCCTGTAACAATAATTTCGTCTAGTTCATCTACACTCTCTTGCAAGGTAATGGAAAGAGAATCTTGTCCCGTGTAGACCAGTTTTTCAGCTTGAAATCCCACATAGGACACTTCGATAGTTTGGTCTTGTTCGACCGAAATAGAGAAATTTCCATCGAAGTCTGTGGTAGTACCCATGTTGGTACCTTCCACAACAATCGTTGCGCCGGGTATGGGCTCTCCCAAAGCATTTGTAACTGTCCCGTTGACCACAGACTGGGCGTGTGCCGAAATCACGAAGCCAAAAAAAGACAGCATTATGAATAAAGATTTAATTTTCATAAAATTGATTTAAGTTAATTGTTTACTCGTTTTAAATTATTTGACTTAATCATTAATTGATCCGTTAAAAATTGCATCTTTATATACGACTGCTTTTAAAAGAATTAAAAATTAAATCTAATCTAACTATATTGGTAATCCAGTTTGGTATACCAAACTGGATTACCAATATAGTGGTTTTTTATTAACCCGTTGATTATTATTCCATAAAATCCTCTCGGATAGGACTAAACACATCGATTAATTCCCCTGCTTCAGTACAAATTGCACCGTGTAATGCATTGGTGGGAATATAAAAACTATCGCCTTGACGAAGGGTTTTTGTTGTTCCATCAATGGTAACATCAAAAGCACCAGAAGCGACATAAGTAACCTGAGAATGAGGGTGTTGATGCATGGGGCCTATGCCGCCTTTTTCAAAGGCCACATGAACGAGCATTATTTTGTCGTCATATCCCATGATTTTTCGTTTTACCCCTTCCCCAACAACCTCCCACTCGATGTCATTGGTCATTAAAAATTCTTTACTTGTACCGAAACTTTTCATTACTAATTGTTATTTATTGCTATGATTTAATGGACTAATACGTTTTTATTTTACTTTTTTTCAACTGGGGATTCTCCCGGACCTATTGTGGAATTTATAAACCAAACTTCGGTATAGCTGCCGTTTTCATATTGTTTAGCAATATCGCCACCATAGGTCTCAGCACCTGTATGCCATACCATATTCGTTTCTGGATCTTTCCCATTGGTTTGGTTATACGCCCCTTGCTTAAAGTAGTTCAACTCTCCTGTGTACGCCGTAGCTCTCTCTGTCCCGTCTTGTCCCAAGGGCCCAAATAATTTGACCACCTGATCAGGGATATCAGATTTATTTACATATTCCGACGAAATAAGGTTTTTTGTAAAGGTCTTCGTTTCATGATTTTGACTGCTAAATGTCAAATACATGATTCCTTCATATACATTTACTTCATAACTAAAGGCTTCCCCAAGCATAATTCCATCTTCGGGTTCTGGCGGATATTCGTCTTTCGCAGCACCTACAACAGCCATATCGTACCCCCAGACAGCAGTCGAAAAATCCCATCTACCCGCGTTATCTTCCCCAGCGGTGTTGATTTCATAATTCCAAAAAACAGATCCTTTTTCGTGGCCTGGGAATTTTTTGTAATAGAGCTTGAACGGCTCGTTCTCGTGGCCTTCACCACTGTGAATTTGTCCCACCACAGTAGAAAAAGAAGCAGCTACTCTTGCATCACCAGAGGTTGAAACATGCATCACTTTACATGTACCGGTCAGTTTCCCTCCTTCTTCAGGTACCCACTCTCTTTTTTCATGTAATTCGGTTCTTGTATTGCTCGAATTTGGCGAAGTTATTCCCGAATTCGGTGTTTTATAGACTACCCAACGTCGGGTTCCATCAATCACAGTATAGAAAAAATCTTTGTGTTCAAAATTGACAAGATTTTCTTCTCTAGTCCCGTCACCCATCAATATTTTAAACTTTTCCATAAAAGGGATGACCTCACTTGGATAGACCGTCTTTTTACTTAAGTCGTCATTCGCAGTGAAATACCCTTGATTCGAAATTGCCTCATCACTAATTTCAATGTTAACGGACTTAAACCAAACCTCAGCATAATTCCCGTCAGCATACTGCTTACTGAGATCGCCTCCATGGGTTTCTGCACCAGAGCACCACACTCTGTTGACTTGAGGGCTTTTCCCATTGGTTTGATTGTAGCTCCCTAATTTGAAAAATAAACCTTCCTCTTCATAGGCATTTTCACGTTCTACGCCATCTTGACCAATTGGGAAGAATAAGGTTTTTACTTGCTCGGGGATCGCTTCTACTGTTTTGTATTCAGAATCAATAAGATTTTTTGTGAACGTTACTGTCTCGTGGCCTTCACTTGTGAAAGTCAAGTACATGGTTCCCTCTTTTACTTCCACTGTATAACCAAACTCTTCCCCCAGTGCAATCCCCTCTGTGGGCTCTTCGGGATACGAATTTTCATCAGACCCTACTACAGAGAAGTCGTAGCCCCAAACGGGATAAGAATAATCCCATCGTTTAGAATTATCGTCGCCATCAGTATTGATTTCATAATTCCAAAAAACAGATCCTTTGGTGTGACCAGGAAATTTCTTGTAGTAAATCTTTAGCGGTTCATTTTCGTGCCCATCAGCACTATGAATCTGACCCACAACAACTGAATAGGTGGCAGCTACACGAGCGTCTCCAGTTGTAGATACATTGGTCACCTTAAGCACTGCCTCCAGCTTCGCATCGGTCATCGGTGACCATTTTTTTAGCTGAGCAAGCTCAGTCCTTGTATTGTTGGAAGTGCCATGGGTGTTGCCCGCATTGGGCGTTTTAAAAACAACCCAATCTTCTTCCCCTTCGGACGTAGCGTAAAAGAAATCTTTGTTCTCATAATTCAATGCCTGACCTACGTTTGATCCATCGCCAAGGATTAAGTTGAAATGTTTAAAAATAGGGAGGACATCATTGGCCTTTAATGCTGATTGATTGTTCCCCACACAACTCAACAGTGATCCTATTGCAATAAAGTTTAAACACCGAAGAAAAATTGTTGATTTTGCCATTATATTTAAATTACTGTTTAACTGGTTTTCCAATTTGGTTAACCAATATAGGGAATTTCTTTTATTTCGAACATCATTGATCTAGATAACTAAAGGTTGTCATTGTTTTTTTGCAAAGCTGCCTCTTGAAGCAATTCAGCCCATAAATTAGCTAAATCGGTGCAGTCCCCAAAGCCATTAAACGTACTATCCCATTGGACAACAGAAGGATAAATACCAATTTTTTTGGAATTTTGAAATATTTCCTTACCTTTTTAACTGTGAATAAAACCAAATACCATGACTGAAATTGCTATCGTTGTTATTGCCATCATTGTGCTCATCGTTGGAGTCATTGTTTACGGAGTGGTATCCACCTCTATGGGATATGAGAAAGACGTAAACAAAAACTACATCCCCGATCGTTTTGAACGCATGATGGGTATGGAAGTAAAAGAAAAAGAAACGGAAGAAAAAAAGTAGTCTTCCCGCTTTCGTATCGTTCTCTATTCCCTCCATTAATTTTTGGATTATCAATAAATTAGCCCTAGTTTTAACCTCTTTTTAATTTAACTCAGATTAAATAAAATAATTCTAATAAAACCATACACACATGGAAGCTTATATTTATGACGCACTGCGCACCGTTCGTGGAAAAGGAAATAAAAAAGGCGCCTTAATGGGGGTCACCCCAACAGAATTGGCTCGCCAAACACTTGTTGCACTTCAAGAAAAACACCAATTAGACACCAGCTTGGTCAATGATGTCATCTTGGGATGTGTCGGACAGGTCATGGATCAAGGGGCCAATATTGCAAAATCAGCTGCCCAAGCTTCCAACTATGGGGATCATCTTTGCGGAGTTACCCTCAACCGTTTTTGTGGTTCTGGACTTGAGTCGATGAACCAAGCAGCGGCCTATATCAAATCCGGCTTCCGTGATTTGATTATCGCCGGTGGTGTCGAAAGCATGTCGCGTGTTGCCATGGGTTCTGACGGAGGGGGAATGTTTATCGATCCTACCCTTGCCATCCCCGGAAATCTTGTGCCACAGGGAATTTCTGCTGACCTGATCGCCTCAAAATATGGGTATTCAAGACAAGCCACTGACGAATTTGCCGCAGAATCACAACGCCGTGCCGCCGAGGCAGACGCCCAAGGGCGATTTACATCGAGAATTGCCGTGAAAGACCCGAACGGTATTGACATATTAACGACGGACGAAAACATCCGCCCGGGCACAACCGTAGAAGCCATGAGCAGTTTGCAACCTGCTTTTCAAATGATGGGTGCCATGGCTGGCTTTGACGATGTTGCTCTCGATCGCTATCCAGAAGTAGAGACATTGGAGCACGTTCATCATGCAGGGAATTCTTCCGCAATCGTAGACGGAGCAGCCATTTCCATGATCGGCAGCAAGGAAGCCGGTGAAAAAATGGGCATCAAACCACGCTTTAAAATCAGAACAGCAGCCATTGATGGAACAGACCCGACCATCATGCTTACGGGACCCGCACCTGCCTCACGAAAGGCACTGCAACAAGCAGGGATGAATGTAGGAGACATTGACTTGTTCGAAGTCAATGAAGCCTTCTCAGCCATCCCCATGCTCTTTATGGAAGAAATGGGCGTGAGCCATGACAAAGTCAATGTAAACGGTGGCGCCATTGCTTTGGGACACCCCCTTGGGGCTACAGGCTGTATGTTGGCAGGCACCTTGATGGACGAGTTGGAACGCCGCGATCTAAACACCGGCCTAGTGACTCTCTGTATTGCTGGAGGCATGGGAATTGCCACCATCATCGAACGGGTATAATTTAGTTTTAAAATCATTTATTGAAATGGAAAATATTCAAGATCAATTTTTGTCGTTTAATGTAGACAACGACGGAGTTGCGACACTCACCATCGATCAAAAAGAAGCGTCAACAAATCTTTTTTCGGTCGAATTTATCCAACGATACATCAGCGTGGCACAAGAGGCCATTGCCGATGATGCGATCAAAGGCGTTATTGTTACCTCTGGGAAATCCCTCTTTATGGCGGGTGCAGATCTCAAAGCACTTTTGGAGGAATTGCCGGACAAAAAAGAATTTTACGACAACCTGATGCAATTGCATCGCGGTTTGCGCGAAATCGAAACCGGTGGCAAACCTTTTGTTTCGGCCATCAATGGAACGGCCTTGGGCGGTGGACTAGAACTTTGTTTGGCGACCCACCATCGAATTGCCATCAATTCGACCAAAATCAAAATTGGCTTCCCCGAAATCAAAGTCGGCCTTTTCCCTGGAGGTGGTGGAACAGTTAAAGCTCCCTATCTGTTGGGTATACAAAACGCTTTGATGTACCTCTTGCAAGGAATTGAGGCACGTCCCGAAAAAGCCTTAAAAGACGGACTCATTGACGCTGTCGCATCAAACCAAGATGAAATGATGCAGGCAGCCAAGACCTTTATTTTGGAGAACCCCAACCCTGTGCAACCTTGGGACAACAAAAAACACAAAATCCCTGGCGGTAGTATGTGGACACCCAACGGCGTGCAGACCCTTATTGGGGCGTCAGGAAATGTTGGAAAACTCACGCACGGGAATTACCCATCGGCCCAAAAAATCGTTAAGGTATTGCACGACGGGATGCAAATTCCCGTAGACAGAGCCCTCGAAATCGAGGCGCGTTACTTTACGCAAGCCGTAGACACACCAGAGGCCAAGAACATGATTCGCACGGGCTTTTTTGCCATTCAAGATGCGGCCAAAGGAAAGTCTAGACCCAAAGATCAGCCCAAATATGAAATCCAAAAATTGGGTATCCTAGGCGCTGGAATGATGGGAGCAGGTATTGCCTATGTTTCGGCCAAAGCCGGCATGGACGTTGTTCTTAAAGATGTGACCCAAGAAGGGGCTGAAAAAGGAAAATCCTATTCGACCATGCTCTTGGACAAAGCCATTGCCAAACGCCGTTCGACCCCTGAAAAAAAAGAAGCCCTTTTGGCGCGTATTACACCCACGGATGACCCAAATGCAGTAGAGGGAAGTGACCTGATCATTGAGGCCGTTTTTGAAAATGTCGATCTCAAGGATAAAGTGACCAAAGAGACAGAGGCTGTGTTGGGGAAAGACAAAATCTATGGTTCCAACACCTCAACCATTCCGATTAGTCTGCTGGCACAATCGTCGTCTCGTCCAGAAAACTTCATCGGCATCCACTTTTTCTCCCCGGTAGACAAGATGCCACTCGTGGAAATCATTGTCGGTGAAAAAACGGAAGATAAAGCCATTGCGGCGGCAGTCGATTATACCGTGGCGATTAAGAAAGTTCCCATTGTGGTCAATGATAGTCGTGGGTTTTTTACCTCACGATGTTTCAGCACCTTTGTTTCTGAGGGAATGTTCCTGCTCGAAGAGGGTGTTCCTGCACCCATGATTGAACGTGTTGCCACAAAGATTGGCATGCCTGTTGGCCCCTTGGCGGTGCATGACGAAGTGTCTTTGACCTTATCGGTGCATATTTTTGAAAGCGACCCTGCACCTAAAACCTCAACCGAAGAACGCTCGTATAAAATCGTTAAAGACTTGGTGGAAAATCACCAAAGAACCGGCAAGCGTGATGGTGCTGGATTTTATGATTATCCCAAAGGCGGGCAAAAGAAACTATGGGCTGGACTCAAAGAATTGTTCCCACCAAAAGTGGATGCAGTAAAAGAACCCATCGTGAAAAAACGTATGCTGCACCGCCAAGCATTGGAAAGCTACCGCTGTCTTGAAGAGGGCGTATTGCGTTCTACAACCGATGGCGATATTGGATCTATACTGGGCTGGGGATTCCCAATCTTTACGGGAGGAGCACTCTCCTATATTGATTATGTTGGGATAAATGAGTTCATTGCTGATTGTGACGCGTTTAAATCTTCCTATGGAGAACGCTGGGAAATTCCTCAAAGCCTTAGAGATTTGGCTGCCGCAGGGAAATCCATTCATGATTTTGGAAAATAACCTGTTATCCTTAAAAAAAGAAAAAAGCGCCGTTGGCGCTTTTTTTTATGCAAACTGTTGAAAGAGCAATTTGTTGACGACCTCGACGTGTTGCTCGATTTGATCTTTTTCAAATACAGCAGTGCCATATTGACTTTTCATCAAATGGGAAAGCATAAAAAAGCTACTCGATGCCCCCATGATAATAGAGATGAAATTGGCCCGCGGGATGGTTTTAAATTCCTTCAATTCTTCCATGGGTCCTTCAATGCTTTTCTCGCCAAACCACACCACTGGCGTAAACAGGTGTTCGATGATAAAAGAAGAGCGCCAAGTCTCTTGTCCCAATTCTTGGTAAATGATTTTATACAATGTTGGATTCTCGGCCAAAAAATAGATATACTGCCGCGCATAGGCTTGTAAGGCCGGCATTCCAGTAAGGTCGATATAGTTGGCCTGAACGGCTTCAAAGCGGTTGACCAGTAAGTCTCCTAAGTACAGTACGGATTTTTTCCAGAGATCCGCTTTGTTTTCAAATCGATAGCTGATCAATGGATTGGTCACCCCAACGCGCTGAGCGACATCTTTGAGTTGCGCACCGTCAAATCCTTTCTCGGCAAAAACGCCCAAAGCAGCCACTAGAATATCGTTTAAATCAAGGGTTTCGGCTAGACTCGGACGCCCTCTTTTTCGCTTCGGCACTTCATTCATTTCCATGGGCTTGTCTTTTCAGCCCTGAAAATACATTTTTTTTTAAACATCAAGCCTCACTCTATTTTTTCTGTTTAAAGAAATTTTATCTTCTTAAATTTAACTCTAATCTGAAGTATTAAATCAATACTTTTGTTTCGACAATAGATTTAAATACTATACCCTAAAACATGTTTTCTCTCAATGACATCATCAAAACAGTTCATTGTCCAGCAAAATTGGTCATGATGCTCCTTGGGTTTTACCTTTTCTCGGCTTGCCAAAGCACGAAAGATTCATCGATTATGACGGAAGAAAAAAACTATCGCCCTGCATTTCATTTTACACCCAAAGCCCACTGGATGAACGACCCCAATGGGATGTTTTATTTCAACGGTACCTATCATCTTTACTATCAATACTATCCCGAAGACAATGTGTGGGGGCCCATGCATTGGGGACATGCGACCAGTAAAGACTTGGTTCATTGGGAAGAACAACCCATTGCGCTGTATCCCGACGAAAAAGGATATATTTTCTCAGGAAGTGCGGTGGTCGATCTCCACAACAGCTCGGGGTTTGGAACCACAGAAAACCCGCCCATTGTCGCCATCTTTACTCACCACAACATGGATAAAGAGCGCGCGAAAGCAATTGATGTTGAATCACAAAGCATCGCCTACTCACTCGACGAAGGACACACGTGGACGAAGTATGAAGGCAATCCCGTGATTGCCAACCCCGGAATTCGAGATTTCCGAGATCCAAAAGTGCTTTGGGATACCGATAACGACCAATGGGTCATGGTCTTGGCGGCGCACGACCGTGTTCACCTTTACGGCTCAACCAATCTTAAAGAATGGACATTTTTATCCGAATTTGGGCAAGAACAAGGCCATCACGGCGGAGTCTGGGAATGTCCTGATCTTTTTCCACTGACGGATGATGACGGTACCACCAAGTGGGTCATGCTGTTGAGTATCAACCCCGGAGGTCCCAATGGTGGAAGTGCTACGCAATATTTTGTGGGAGATTTTGATGGAAAGAACTTCACATTAGACCCTGAATTTGAACAAGAATTAGAGAAGAACAATGATTTTTGGGTAGATTTTGGCCGGGACAATTATGCAGGAGTCACCTGGCAAAACACCCACAGAGCGAATGGAAATAAACTTTTCATTGGCTGGATGTCGAATTGGGATTATGCACAAGTCGTGCCTACCAAACAATGGCGTAGCGCAATGACTGTTGCCCGTGAAATTGGGTTATCAAAAACAGACCAAGGCTACCGATTGACGGCCAAACCCGCCCCAGAGTTATTTGAAGCCTACCCTTTACAACCTCTTCAAGTCAACGATTCTTTGTCACTTGGCAGCTATCGCACAACAATAGATACGGAGGGCGAGCAAACCAGTGGATTTGTTTTTTTCAATCAACAAGGAGATGAAATTGCCTTTGGCTACGACCCTGCACAGCAGCACTACTTTATTGACAGGAGCAAGGCTGGAAATGTTCTTTTTGATGAGAAATTTGTTCAAGGAAGAAGCTCAGCCCCTCGACTATCGAACCAACGCATGGCCGAAGCTATCGTGGTTTTGGACAAAACGTCCATCGAAATTTTTTGGGATCAAGGCAAAACTGTCATGACCGAAATATTCTTTCCCAACGCACCATTGGTCCACATCAAAAAAATAGAAGATTAAATTTTGAAACCCACAGCCGTCTGTTTTGGAGAAGTTTTATGGGATGTTTTTCCCGATCAAAAAATCATTGGTGGCGCCCCTTTGAATGTTGCTTTACGCATGCAAAGCTTGGGCATTGCCTCTTTCATTGCCAGCCAAGTTGGCAAGGATGACTTGGGGAATGATCTCTTGGAGTTTTTAAAAAAACACCGCTGCCCTACGCGCTACATCCAAGAATCCAACGACCTTCCTACCGGGCAAGTACATGTCCAGCTAGACGCTGGAGGATCGGCGACCTACGAAATTGCCCAGCCCGTTGCATGGGACACCATCAACGTCCCACAGGACTTGCTCACAGTTGTGCGTGAAGCCAATGTGTTTTTATATGGCAGTTTGGCTGCGCGCTCACGGCAATCTCGAGAAAGTCTTAAAAAATTATTGTCCATCGCCCCCTACAAGGTTTTCGATGTCAACCTAAGGCCTCCTTTTTTTGAAGAAAAATTATTGCTTGAATTAATGGCTTCTGCAGACTTTATAAAAGTAAATGACGAAGAATTGAGCACTTTATCGAAAATATTATACGGTCCTGAAGAAGTCCTAGAAAAGCAAGTGCGTTTTCTCGCACAGGCAACCAAAACAGGGAGCATTTGTGTAACGCTTGGTGCAGAAGGAGCAGCGCTTTTACACCAGGAGCAATGGATACTCCAAAAGGGATATCCCACAACAGTGGTAGATACTGTTGGTGCGGGAGATTCGTTTCTAGCCAC
>WTJH01000055.1:19013-21013 GCA_011524915.1 Flavobacteriales bacterium
ATCACCCCCGAAGGCATTCTTTTTTTGGTGCTTAATCGCCCAGAAGTGAGCAATGCATTCAATGGCGAACAAATCTCGCATATTATCGATGCCCTTGAAGCTGCAGAGACGAACCCCAATGTGCGGGTGGTTATTCTTACTGGTGCCGGAAAACACTTTTGTGCTGGGGGAGACATTCAATACATGCGCCGACTGGGACAAAATTCTTTTGAAGACAACAAAGAAGATGCCCTTCAAATGGCGCAATTGATGTTTACCTTACATGAATTGCAGAAACCCACCATTGCACGAGTGAACGGTGCCGCTTTTGGCGGTGGAGTTGGTTTGCTCTGCTGCTGTGATATGGCCTTTGGAAGTCCAAAAACCAAGGTTTGTTTGAGCGAGGTGAAAATTGGTATGGTGGCCGCCACCATTGGTCCCTACATTGTTAAAGCTATTGGTACCCGACAAGCTCATCGCTACATGCTAACCGCTGAAATTTTAGAAAGCGAAGCAGCGCGACATGCCGGTTTTCTATCCGACGTTTTCCCCCAAGAAAGCATGGACAAAGAAATTCTTCAACGGGCCCAAGCCATTTGTAACAACGGCCCACAGAGTGTGCAAACGAGTAAAGCATTATTACTGAATCTCGCTGCACAACAGGTCGATGAAAACATCATGGATTATACCGCTGAAATCATTGCCTCGGCGAGAGCGTCAGCGGAAGGGAAAGAAGGACTGTCAGCTTTTCTTGAGAAGCGAAAACCAAATTTCAAGGCTTCCTCTGAGGAATAACCACTCCCAATTATGGGATGTATACCTCAAGCATTTTAGCTTGGGCGGCATGGACAACAAAATGTTTTAAGCAGGCCG
Organism: Flavobacteriales bacterium; assembly: GCA_011524915.1. Taxonomy (GTDB): domain Bacteria; phylum Bacteroidota; class Bacteroidia; order Flavobacteriales; family Flavobacteriaceae; genus WTJH01. The sequence continues at coordinate 19,866 of WTJH01000055.1, forward strand.
GCAGCAAAAGCACCTCGCCGCGATTGAGCGTATAGGTCGTTGCTGCACACGACAATTCTGCAGTGCCAGATACCCCAATGAGGATGACAAAAGAATCCAAATCTTCCAACGATCGTTCCAAGCGCCCCTCAATATGAAGATAATGGGATTTAAAATAGGGCGTCGCAATCAATGCATTGACCGTATTTTTTGTTTTTTCATATTGGATCGCTTGTTGATTTACCGATGAAAAATCCGCCACTTTTTTCGCCTGACCAACATGCAGGGGTCGTTTTTCACCTGTAACTGGATCTGTTCTATTGTAATCAAAAATTCGGTAAGTGATATCGGAAGTTTGCTGGATTTCAGCCAGTAAAACTCCAGCCCCGATAGCATGAACGAGTCCTGTAGGAATGTTAAAAGCATCACCACAAGCAACGGGAATGGTATTTAAAACTTCCTCCAGTGTTCCTTGTGCAATGTGTTCATCCAACGCTTCTGGGGAAAGCTTTCTATCAAAACCCAAAGAAATACTGGCATTGGGATCGGTGTCCAATAGGTACCACATTTCGTTTTTACCAAAACTGTTGTGCTCTTTTTGGGCCCAATCATCATTGGGATGTACTTGTACTGAAAGGGGTTTGGCCGCATCGATGAATTTCACGAGCAATGGAAATTGCCCTCCAAAGCGTTCATAAACTTTTTGTCCCAAGAACTCTGCGCCATACTGAACAATCAAATCATTCAATGTTTGCCCTTTATGCTCCCCTTCTAGAACAATAGATTCTTTATTTGGAACGCCCGAGATTTCCCAACTTTCCCCTACCGAACCGAGGGTCGTTGTTTTGTTTAAATCACGGACCAATTTTTCTCCACCCCATACTCGGTTGTAAAGTTTGGGTGCAAAACGCAACGGATGTAACAGTGCTTTGTTTGAGGACAAAAGAGAAAAATTTTTTAAATGTAGTCATTTCTCGCTGGCTTTGAAAGAACAAGTACAATAGCTCTACTATTACACCTTTTCAAACACAATCTAAAGACTACAAAGCAAGAATTTAATGCATATACTGTACAATAAAAAATCGCAACATCTTAATTTACAAAGTGTTGCGATTTTGTTAAGTACCTCGGGTGGGAATCGAACCCACACTCCCGAAAGAACTGGATTT
>WTJH01000003.1 GCA_011524915.1 Flavobacteriales bacterium
AGCCCAAATGAAAAAAGAACTCAACCCAAAAAATCAGAATTCCTATGAAGACACTATATACTAAAACAGCCCTGCTCTGGATACTCGGATTCATTTTCGCAAGTCCTCTGCCCGTGTGGAGTGCCCCAGAAAAAATTACCAAAAAAGTCGAAAAGCTATATCCGATCAGCTCCGATGGACGCTTAGAAATCGACAATCAATATGGGAATATCAATTTGGTCCCCTGGGATCGAAACGAGGTTTCCATAGAAGTTTCCATCACGGTAGAAGGGCGGAATGCCAAAGACATCGAAAAACGCTTGGAAAAAATTGATTTGGCTTTTGAATCGGAACCCGATCGAGTCCGGGTAGAAACCCTGATCGGAGAATTTAAAAGTTCTTGGTTTTCCATCAGTATCAATTTTAACCCCAAGGAACGCTTAAAGTTTAGAGTGGATTATCTCGTAAAAGCGCCCCCCTCTTTACATTTGGATTTAAAAAACAAATTTGGAAATATAGCCCTAGAGCACACCTACGCCCCAGCCAAGATTCATTGTGAATTTGGGCAGATACAGCTCGGAGAACTTCACGGTTCGGGTCATGACATTCGGATTGAATTCTCTAAAAATTCGAGTATCGACTTTATGGAAAGCGGAAAAATCCGAGCCGAATACTCGAGCTTGGATATCAATCGGGCACATGACTTGGATTGGGGTTCCGATTTTTCCAAACTAGAACTCGAAAAAGTAGACGAATTGATCTATACCGCTGACTATGGCAGATTGGCCGTAGGCAAAGTAGATCGGATCGAAGGGTCTAGTGACTTTGCCAATATCCGAATTGGAAACTTAAATCAAACAGGGGACCTCTCCGCAGATTTTGGTTCAATCCATATCCGAAAATTAGCCGCTCCAATGCAAAACTGTAGGCTTGAAACCGAATTTACCCGAATCCGACTAGGCATTGCCCCTGAAAGTTCCTTTTCCTTTCGGATAGACCTAGAACACGCCAGTCTAGACACCGATCTTAATTTGGATTACCAAAAGAAAATTCAAGATCACTCCGAAAGATTTTTTAGTGGAACTTTTGGAGCCTCCCCCCTAGGGAAACTGACCATTGAAGCAGAACACGGCAACGTAAAGCTTATCCCCTCAACTCAATTTTAAACCGACCCATGAAAACCTTTATCTTCCAAACTTTTACAACACTCCTCCTGACGACTAGTCTTTGCATTGCCCAAACCAAAAAAGAGTATTACAATGCCAATGAAGGATGGAATTCTTCCCCTAAAAAGGAAGTTCAAGCCAAAAAAAATCCAATTCAAAAGCGAGCGATTGGCCCCTTCGACAGAATAGCAATTGAAGGGAACTTCCAAGTGTATCTATATGCCGGGAAAGAGGATAGCATTTCTGTTGAAGCGCCTGCTCAAATACATAAGTTGATCATTACTAAAGTCGAAAATGGCAAACTAACCGTAAAGATGAAACCCCATACTTGGTTTTCGAAAAACTTTAAAGACTGGAATAGGCAACCCAAAAAAATCATTCGTATCCCAGTGGATCGAATTGATGCCATTAGTTTTAGCGGCTCTGGGTATATAAAAACCGAAAATTTAGATCTCGATAGCCCTGCTTTGGAGATCCATTCGAGTGGGTCTGGGAAAATTACAGCTCAGGACAATAGTCAACGCTTGGAACTGAAAAAAACAGGCTCGGGAAGTATCCTCCTATCGGGAAAAACCAATCGTTTACAAGCCAAAATAAGCGGGTCTGGAGCCATTAAACTCAAAGAACTGAAAGCCCAATTCAGTACCGTAAAATTGAGTGGCTCGGGAAGTATCCACCTAGACAGCCAACAGTTGCTCAATGCAGAAATTTCTGGCTCTGGACGGGTGCTCTATAAAAACTATAAAAATCTTAAAATCGAATCTCAAGTCAGCGGCTCCGGCAGACTCAGATCCTATTGATTTTGAGTCTTAGGGATCCTCGTAAGCATAATGGCTCCTGCGACAAAAAAGACCAAAAAGAAAAGGATGGAATTTCGCATGCTGCCCGTCAGTTGGTCGATAAACCCAAAGAGGAACATCCCGATGATGATCCCGATCTTTTCGGTCACGTCATAAAAACTAAAAAAGGAAGTCGTATCCTCTGTTTTGGGGAGCATCTTAGAATAGGTCGATCGAGATAAGGATTGAATCCCGCCCATGACCATTCCCACAAAACCCGCTGCTATATAAAAGTCTAAAGGGGTCTTGACAAAAAAGGCATACACACACAAAGCAGCCCAAATAATATTGACCACGACCAAAGTGGGGATATCTCCAAAACGTTCGGAAGCTCGGGCCGTAAGGATGGCTCCAAAAATTCCGACGATCTGAATCAATAAGATACTTACGATAAGCCCCACCGTTTTTTCACTAGTGGAAGCCCATGCAATTTCTTCTTCGCCAAAATAGGTGGCTACCAGTATTACCGTCTGTAGGGCCGTCGAATACATAAAAAAAGCAGGTAAAAACTTTTTCAGGCGTTTCTGATCGCCCAACTGTTTCCAAACCCCTTTCAGCTCCTTAAAGCCATTCCAAAAAACATCTTTGGTAACCTTCCCCTGACTGTTGCCTTTGGGCAGATAAAAGAATGAATATTGACTGAACAAAGCCCACCAAATACCCACCGATACAAACGAATATTTCATGGCCTTCATCGCAGCTTCTTCAGCTGTTCCTGTAATCCCAAACAAAGTGGGTTGCATGACCATGGCCAGGTTGAGTAAGAGCAATAAAACGCTGCCAATATACCCCATAGAAAAGCCTCGAGCACTAGCTCGGTCTTGCTGTTCGGGATAAGCAATATCCGGTAAATAGGAATTGTAAAAAACTAAACTCGCCCATAAACCGATCAGTGCTAGGAAATAAAAAAACAGACCCCAATAAATGGTGTCTAGCTCAAACCAATACAAACCGATACAAGAAATGGAACCCAAATACACAAAAAACTTCATAAAGAGCTTTTTGTTGCCGATATAGTCTGCAATTCCGGAAAGTAAAGGCGAAATAAAGGCTACGATCACAAAGGCTAATGAGGTAATAAAACTGATCATTGCCGTGTTTTTGACATCGTAATCGAAAAATCGAATGGTATTGGTCTCCGAAAAGAGAGCAGCGAAATATATGGGGAAAATAGCGGATGAAATGACCAAAGAATACACAGAATTGGCCCAATCATAAAAGGCCCATGCATTAATCAATTTCTTACTTCCTTTCTCCAGGGGAGCTTTTAAAGTCAACATATTTTACAATTGATTCGGGCAATATAGAAAAATAATTTTCAATAGGATCTCTAAATAATCTTCCGAAAAAATTGGGATTTGTCCTTATTTTTGAACAAAACAACGCTATGTATAAAACCTTAATTCCCCTCCTCTCCCTTTTGGTGTTTGGAAGCTGTCAAGGCCAAACGCAACAAAAGCAAGCTGCTGAAAAGAAAAGTTATGCCGTCCAAAAAACTGAGGCGGAATGGCAAGCTCAATTAAGCCCTATGGCCTTTAATGTGCTGCGAAAAGCAGGAACCGAAAGAGCCTTTTCTGGGGCCTATTACAAAAACGAAGCCTCGGGCACCTATGTCTGTGCCGGGTGTGAAGCCCCTTTGTACGAATCCGAACACAAATTTGACTCGGGAACCGGATGGCCCTCCTTTGATCGAGGAGTCGATAAAAACCTGGAGTACGACGTGGATTATAAGTTGGGCTATGGACGCACCGAGCTGAAGTGTGCTCAATGCGGAGGACATCTAGGCCATATGTTTGATGATGGCCCCCGAAATACGACCGGAAAAAGACATTGTATTAATTCCGTTGCCCTGCGTTTTATACCCGAAGAATAAATGAAAAAAAATGACAACTACCCCATTCAAAAATCGGAGGAAGAGTGGCAAAAAATTTTAGATCCCGAAGCCTTTAGAGTTTTACGGGAAGCAGGAACCGAATATCCGCATACGGGAGTTTACAACAATCATTTCGAAAAAGGAGTCTACCACTGCAAAGGGTGTGGACAGGCCTTATATCAAAGTTCCCATAAGTTCGATAGCGGCTGTGGATGGCCCAGCTACGACGCTTCCATCCCCGGAGCTATAGAATATAAAGAAGACCGTTCGCACGGAATGCTCCGAACCGAAATTTTATGTGCCAACTGTGGCGGACATCAAGGGCATGTTTTCAATGACGGTCCCTCCAGCACCGGAATGCGCTATTGTGTTAACTCGGCTGCTATAGATTTCAAAAGCGAAGACTAAGAGTCCGAGACATATTTTTTACCTTTGTGCGAATTTAAACCAAAAACATTCATGAGTTCATTTGATATTATTGTAGTCGGAAGTGGTCCCGGGGGCTATGTAACGGCGATTCGAGCTTCTCAATTGGGATTTAAAACAGCTATCGTCGAAAAGGAAAGTCTCGGAGGGGTTTGCCTCAACTGGGGATGTATTCCAACCAAAGCTTTACTGAAATCTGCACAAGTGTTTGAATATCTGAAACACGCTGGAGATTATGGACTCACCGTAAAAGAATACGACAAAGATTTTGATGCGGTCGTCAATCGAAGTAGAAATGTCGCTGCCGGGATGAGCAAAGGGGTACAGTTTCTTATGAAAAAAAATAAGATCACTATCCTCGAAGGGCACGGAAAGGTATTGCCCGGAAAGCAAGTTGCCGTAACCGACGCCAAAGATCAGACCACTAACTACAGTGCCGATAATATCATCATTGCAACTGGGGCTCGATCTCGAGAACTTCCCAGTTTACCCCAAGACGGAAAAAAGGTAATTGGATATCGACAAGCCATGACGCTGGACAAACAACCCAAGAAAATGATTATCGTGGGGTCTGGTGCAATCGGAATAGAATTTGCCTATTTCTATAACGCCATGGGAACCGAAGTTACTGTAGTTGAATTTCAAGACCGTATTGTTCCCGTGGAAGACGAAGAAGTCTCCAAACAACTGGAACGTACCTTTAAAAAATCAGGGATCAATATCCTGACTTCAGCCGAAGTTACAGGGGTCGATACCAAAGGAAAAGGGGTTAAAGCAACCATAAAAACCAAAAAAGGAGAAGAGATCATCTCTGCCGATATCGTACTATCTGCTGTTGGCATTAAAACCAATATCGAAAATATTGGATTGGAAGATGTGGGTATTGCTGTGGATCGAGATAAAATTTTGGTCAACGATTTCTATCAGACCAACCAAACGGGTTACTATGCCATCGGTGATGTTACCTCAGGACAGGCTTTGGCTCACGTGGCCTCTGCAGAAGGAATTTTATGTGTAGAAAAAATTGCCGGGCAGGAAGTAGAACCCATCGATTATAACAACATCCCCGGATGTACCTATTGCTATCCCGAAGTCGCTTCTGTAGGACTTACGGAGGCTCAAGCCAAAGAACAGGGATACGACATTAAGGTGGGGAAATTTCCTTTTTCAGCCTCAGGGAAAGCCCAAGCCAGTGGCTCTTCTGACGGTTTTGTCAAAGTTATTTTTGATGCCAAATACGGCGAATGGTTAGGCTGCCATATGATTGGT
>WTJH01000183.1:0-1930 GCA_011524915.1 Flavobacteriales bacterium
TTTTACCGTTGTGAACAATGGTGAAGTTGGTTCCGCCCTTCAACTGGAAGTTGACAACTTCATCTCCAGTACTGAACTGTTCCAATACACTTAGTCCTGCCGGATCATCAAGTGTTACGGTAAAGCAACGCTCAAACTCTGAAGTTGGAATTCCATTCACTGTTACACAGATATTATAGCTTCCAGCGGCTAAACTTCTCAAGCGGAAGACACTAGAATTCAGAGCTCTATTGGTGATAGCAGTTTCAGGTCCAGTTACACTTACTTGATAGTCAAATAAGCTGTAGTTGCGAACGTTTAGTTCGATCTGATGCTCTCCAGCACACTTTTCTGTTTTAGAAAGTGAGAAGTTATTTGAGGAAGTGTAGAATATCACACAACCATTTTCATCCACGACTTCTCCTAGTGGCGTATCTGGACAGGTATCGTATGGATTCCAAACACCATCGTGATCAAAGTCATCCGATACATCACCAATACCGTCGCCATCTTCATCTACCTGATTCGGATTAAAGGTTAACGGACTGTTATCCTGGATATCCGGTACACCATCGTTATCGGTATCGTCTGTCGGCAAGGCCGGATTGGACTGTAACTCAATTGCTGTGGTGGTATTTTCAGGCATTTGAATATTGCGCTGAGTCACCGGTACAGGAACCTCTTGCGCTCCATCGTCTAGGTTTTCGTAAGTAATCTCTACTTCATAGATGTTGTCTCCGTTATGATCTTGAGGATTCTCAAAGTCCGGAGCACTTAGGAATTCTAAGGTTCCTTCGGATTCTTCATCGTTTTTCGAGCTACTGGATGCTCCTGGGCGAATCGTAAAGAGTGCTGCATCGGCACCTCCGGTAATGCGCTTACGGACATTCCATTTACCGACACCTTTGTTGAACGGATTAAAGTAACGTGTATGGTCTACTTTACTCGCTTGAGTTTCATCTTCATTATCAAAGATGGATACAAAGAACTTACCGGTATAGGTAGTATTTGGAATATCAGACACCATAATGGTGATACTTTCTGTGGCAATTCCACCGGATTCGGTTGTTGCAGTAAGCTCAACGATATGGAATTCGTTGGTCTCAAAGTCGAGTGCACCTACCAAGACAATCGCATTGTTTCCAGAAAGTTCGAAGAGTCCACTGGTATCGGATAAGGTCAATGTAATGGTATCCTGTAGCGAGTTAAAGGCTTCAAAGATGACTACTTGAGTCGTTGGAGAAGCATTTTCGCTTACTTCAAGAGATACATATACAATGGATGGGTCTGGGTCACAAACGTTTCCAATACCATCACCGTCGTTATCCAACTGGTCGGAGTTTGGTGTATCCACACAGTTGTCTAAATAGTCTGGTACTCCATCTTCGTCCACATCCACTTGGAATTCTGAACATCCGTCTTCATTGACTGGAAGTCCTGCTTGTGTTCCAGGACAGATATCCAAGTCGTCGTATACGCCATCTCCATCGGTATCCGTTCGACAGCGATCCAGTTCAATTGCATCGGGTTGGTTAATGACCGTTACAACAGAACCATCGAAACTTACACCGAAGTTTAAGATGCCACTAAAGTTGAAGTCATTTGGAATAAAGCTCACTTCCCAATCCGTGTATTGTGGGTTGGTATAGTGTCTGGTTCCACCTTCTTGGCTATGGAAATAAATATTATCCCAATAGACAGATACTCCACTTCCGTTGGCTCCCGTGTCTACTTTAAATTGAATCACATCTGCAAGATTTACAACATTTGCAAATTCGCTTAGGGCAATGTCCACACTGTTCCACTGACCACTTACGATTGGGAGTGCGTAGCCCGATTCTGCTGGACCAGGACTAATCAGATAGAAGTTTAATTCCGTAGCATCTGCTGTCCAGTAATCGATGTGTAGATGTGTTTTGTCTGACAAGTTCAATGGTGCCGCAAATTGCGT
>WTJH01000183.1:2030-5460 GCA_011524915.1 Flavobacteriales bacterium
GTCATGGTAACAGTTACTGAAGTAGCTGTTTCTGTGCCTTCATCAAAAATGGTAAGGACAACAGGATCCGTCAGCGGCGTGTTGAAGCTCGCAGTTACGGTAATGGCTTCACAGGTATCTACATTGGTTGCTGCAGCGTTATGCGAGATGGCAGCTTCGATACTTGTTAAAGCCTCAAGTGGAGGATCACAGTCCGCCATATCAATATCTAAAACAAGTGTTTCTATTGATCCGTCAGCAGCCTCTACTTGTGCACCTCCTTTATATACACTCAAAGAAATAGGTCCTTCTAGACCTTCGTCTTGAGGAATAAAACTAGCTTTCCATCTAGCAAAAGCAAATTCGGTGTAGCTATGGACCGTTGAGCCTTGAGAAACTCCTGGACTTCCATTGTGGAAGTAGATGTTATCCCAATACACAGTAGCTCCATTTCCAACGGCACCGTCACCGGCATCTACTTTGAATTGGAAGACATTCGCTAAGTCTACTACACTTGAAAATTCACTTAAGGCAATATCAATACTATTCCATTGGCCTCCTTGAATCGGGAGGGTGTAGGAGGTTTCTGCTGGTCCTGGGCTAATAAGGAAGAAGCGTACTGTAGTATCTTCTTCTACCCAATAGTCTAGGTGCAGATGGGTTTTTCCACTGAGGTTTTGATTACCTCCAAGATCGGTTCCTTGGTAATTTAAATTAGCATAAACCAAGGTGTTATTTCCGTCAATAGCATAGGTGTCTGTCTGAGTGGTTTGTCCCCAATCTGGATTCAGGTTAATACCACTAATACTGGTATAACTATCGCTGAAAACAGATAATACTTGAGATGCTGGATGAATCGGCTCTGGAGCTGGTTCGCTTGGTGCGCTTGCTTGTTGGGCTGATACTCCTGTCATATTCAATTCTACACTTGTATTTGAAAACTCAGAGTCATCGACAATAAATAAGTTAACCGGACCGGTAACTTCATCACTGAAGGTTGCCGTAATGGTTACTTCTTCACAAGCAACAATACTGGAACCACTTCCTGATTGAGCAAGTGAAACCGTCGCTACAACATCATCTTCATCGACTTCATAATGTTCCATATTATCACCTAGAGATAGATCTACAGGGTTACCCGCAATATCATAAGTATCTGCAGCGATATTTACAATAAGGGCATCACCCGGAACAACTTCTCCAGTGAAGTCAAAGCCTAAAGAATATTTTTTACCATCGGTAAAGAATGCATCTTCAACAGCAAACGAAGTTGGGGCAGCACTGGTCAGATTAGCCGTTGTACTCGAAAGTGTTAGGCTGAAATCATTGACAGTAACAGTACCCGTAGCTACGGAGGATATATAATCGGAGAATAGGTCTTCGGTAAAGTAAACATCAACCACATTCTCTGTATCACTTACTTCAATAAACTCAATGAAAGGAGCTGTATTATCGAACGTAAATAATAAACTACCCGTAACTGTATTGCTGATGGATTCTCCATTGACCCCTTGTCCAGTAATACTGAAACCAATAGATGTATCGGATGTCAAAGATCCAACATTCGAAAGCGGGTAGGTGTAAGACCACTCCGTACCAGAACTGTTACCAGAAACTGGATTCATGGTGAATTGCGCAGTAGATCCAGTCCCAGTCGTAACCACCAACGTTGGAGCATTTACAGCGGACGTGAAAGTTGCTAACAATTCCACAGTGTTGTCATATGCAGAAACGATAGTGTCTGGATGATCGCTAGTTAAAGTTACTTGTATGGTATCACAATTTCCAGCAATTACATTGACTTGAACACTCTCGGTGGCACCCGTAGGTCCATTCAATTCGACTCCAGAGGTTGATACCGTAAGACTTATTGAACCATTTAAATCATAGTCGTTCGGGACAAAACTGGCTTCCCATCTCGTATTTTGCGTAAATCCATAGGTGGATGTACCACTAGTAGCGTTACTATCACCATTATGGAAATAAATGTTATCAAAATAGACCGTTCCATTTCCAACAACTTTGAATTGGAAGACATCAGCAAGATTTACGACACTCGAGAATTCTGATAATGCAACATCAACACTGTTCCATTGGCCTGATTGGATAGGCATGGTATAGTTTGTCTCTGCTGGACCAGCACTGATGACATAGAACTCCAAAGAAGTAGCATCTGCTGTCCAATAGTCGACATGTAAATGAGATTTACCACTCACATCCAAGTTGGAATATTGGGTTCCTTGATAGTTTAATCCGCTGTATTTCAAAACGCTATCTCCTGGGAAAATATCTTCTGTCGTTACTACAGTACCTTGTCCCCAGTTCGGGTTAAAGTCTGTACCACTCACATCGGTATAGGCATCACTAAAGATGGATACCACATCTCCAGAAGGATGAATTGGCGCAGGAGCAGAGCCAGAAGGCTTTGTGGCCTGTGCGGTTACATCAGTCATGTTTAAGGAAATCTTTCCGTTATGGAAATAGATATTATCGAAGAAAACAGTTCCATTTCCATCGACCTTAAATTGAATAACATCACTTAAGTTGACAACACTAGAGAAGTGACTTAAAGCAATGTCGATACTATTCCATTGACCTGTGCTTGTCACCGGTAAAGCATATGACTTTTCCGCAGGACCATTACTGATCAAGAAGAAATTCACGGTCGTCGAATCCGGTGTCCAATAGTCGATATGGATATGAGTTTTGTTGCTCACATCTAAGGCTGATCCAAATTGTGTTCCTTGATAGTTCAAGTTGCTGTATTGAATCGCCGTATCTCCGGTACTAATGGTTGGAAAGCTTACCTGGGTGGCTTGTCCCCAATTGGGATTGAAGTCCGTTCCACTCTGATCCGTAAAGGCATCACTGTAGATCGATAAGACATTGGCTTGCTCGTGCTTAGGAGCGGGTGCAGCTTCTGTTGGAGCAGCACCAGAAGTAGATGAACCTACTGTTACGCGATGTGTAGTTCCTGCTGCTCCGTTGTTTAAGTTCAACTGAACCGCACCATTGACAGCTGATCCAATATCTGCAATAAAACTTATTTCTTCACATCCGTCAATACTTGTGCTCGTAGCAGTATAAGATAAGGCAGCTGTAAGGTTACTTACCGTTGATGTTGGAGGAACTGTTGGATTTGTAGTAGAAGTTGTGGTGCTTGAAGTTGCAGTATTTCCACTACAGTCCGAGCCAACTGTATAGCTAATATAATCCGTTACGGTAAACCCTCCGGCATAAGCAAACTTAGCGGCATAACTTACTTGATCTCCATCTGAAACTCCACTGATCGATTCCGTAAAGACTCCTGGAGAACTTTGCGTCATTTGTGTCTCAGCAAAAGGAGTTTGTTTCCATAAGAAAGCTACTAATCCGGTTTGCTTATCGGCGTCTAGAAGTTCGAAAGTAATGTTTAAGGTGCTTCCTACCGTTTCGAAGGTAGAGATATAAC
>WTJH01000142.1:0-7823 GCA_011524915.1 Flavobacteriales bacterium
TTATCGGGGGAATTTCGAAACTCAAGAGACCGACTATCGGGTGTCCTATTTGAATAACTCTCAATATATTCTAGATACAGATTTAAGTAATGTTTTGGAATATGTAGAAAATGTTCATGCTGCCTATACTCAATATGGCAAAAAAATAGATCAGATTTCCTTTTTGGCAGGACTGCGGATGGAAGCATCTCATATCGAAGTCAACCAAAAAACAACCAATACCTATGTTACTAAAGAATATGTAGATTGGTTTCCTACCCTTAATCTTTCATACGAATTTGAAGAACGCAAGAGTATCACTTTAGGGTATAGCAGACGTATTCAACGCCCTTGGTCAAGAGCTTTAAATCCATTTCCGTCCAGAAATAGTGCCACCAATCTTTGGCAAGGTAATCCAGACTTGGATCCCAGTTATTCGAACAGCTTTGATCTAGGATACATAAACCAAATGGACAAATTCACTTTAAATGGATCGGTCTACTACCAGCACACAACCGGAGTAGTCAACTACATACAGGAAGACACTGGAGATACAGTGGAAGTTGGTGACCCAGCAGTAGAAGTTCCCGTGTTGCGTTCCAACCCTATAAACCTCTCCGAAAATAATAGAATAGGAACAGAAGGGTCAATCACGTATAACCCCTCTAAAAAATCTCGCTTCAGCTTAAATGCTAATTTTTTCCAAAGTGAAACCCTAGGAACTTATAATGAGACCGTTTTAGATGCTAAAAACATCAGTTGGTTTGTCCGGTTCAATAGCTACATACAATTACCCAAGGATATCAATTGGCAAATGCGGGTATTTTACAGTGGGCCTCGAGAGAATGCTCAAACCAAAAGATCGGGTGTTTTGGGTCTATCTGGAGCACTCAATAAAACCTTACTCAATAAGAAAGCCACCCTATCCCTACGGGTACGCAATCTGTTTAATCTGAGTAAATCCAAATCAGAGACACGTACACAAACATTTGCAAGTGAAGGAATTTATCAGCGGCGTCAACAGCAGTTTGTTCTGACCTTTACCTATAGAGTTAATCAAAAAGATTATAAGCAAAAGTCTTCATCCAATGGAAGGAACGAAGGCAATAATGGTGGAGAGGGGCCCGAAGAATTTTAACTATTCCTTGGAGGCTTCAGGGTCTTTTTTCTGAAAACTTTCCTTGAAGCGCTCAATCAAATTTCCAAATAACCAATAAGGAATTACAAAAGTCAACAAGAAAATCATCAACCAAAATCCGATGGTTAGGATAGATAAAAAAGCGAGAAATCCGAGATATTGATCAAATTCAAACATAGTTTCTAAAATCTTAGCACAAAATTAATCATTTTTGCGATAGCAAAAGATCAGAAAAGCACAACATATGAACATTCGAATAGAAAAAGACACTATTGGGAACGTTGAAGTCCCCGCAAATGCTTATTGGGGAGCGCAAACAGAGCGCTCACGTCATAATTTTCAAATTGGTGCGCCAGGCTCAATGCCCATTGAAATCGTGCAAGGATTTGCAATTTTAAAAAAGGCTGCTGCCTATACCAACGCTGAATTAGGAGCTTTAGAAAATCATAAAAGAGATTTAATTGCTCAGGTTTGCGATGAAATTTTAGCAGGAAAGCTAGATGACCAATTCCCATTGGTTATATGGCAAACGGGCTCAGGTACTCAAAGCAACATGAACATCAACGAAGTTGTTGCCAACAGAGCTCATGTCCTGGAAGGAAATACCCTAGGTGAAGGAACCAAAACTTTACAACCCAATGACGATGTAAACAAGTCCCAGTCGTCTAATGACACCTTCCCTACAGCTATGCACATAGCGGCCTATCAAAAGATCATTCATTGTACCCTCCCCGGATTACAACAACTTCGAAAAGCTTTAGCCCAAAAAGCTGTTGATTTTAAAGATGTGATTAAAATTGGACGAACCCACTTGATGGATGCTACTCCCCTATCCCTAGGACAAGAATTTTCGGGTTATGTCTCTCAATTGGATCACGGAATCAAAGCCTTGGAAAATACTTTAGATCATTTATCCGAATTGGCTCTTGGAGGAACTGCCGTGGGAACTGGAATCAACACCCCTGAAGGATATTCCGAAAAGGTGGCCTCCTATATAGCTGAATTTGCACAACTCCCCTTTAAAACAGCTGAAAATAAGTTTGAAGCCCTAGCAGCACACGATGCTATAGTTGAAAGTCATGGGGCTTTAAAACAAATCGCAGTGTCCCTCAACAAAATAGCCAATGATATTCGTTTAATGGCTTCAGGTCCTAGATCCGGTATTGGGGAATTAATTATTCCTGCTAATGAACCTGGAAGTTCAATTATGCCCGGTAAAGTAAATCCGACTCAGTGTGAGGCCCTGACGATGGTTTGCGCTCAAGTGATGGGAAATGACACGGCAATAACGGTTGGCGGAGCACAAGGGCATTACGAGCTCAATGTCTTTAAACCCCTGATGGCTGCAAATATTTTAGAGTCTGCCCGCCTGATCGGAGATGCCTGTGTAAGTTTTACGGAACGCTGTGTGGAAGGTATTGAACCCAACTATGCACGAATCGATGAACTGATGCAAAACTCTCTGATGCTGGTAACGGCTCTGAATACAAAGATCGGCTATTATAAAGCTGCTGAAATTGCCAATAAAGCCCATACCGAAGGAACGACCCTCAAGGAAGCTGCCGTTGCCACGGGCTATTTAACAGCAGAAGAATTTGACCAATGGGTGCGACCAGAAACCATGATTGGGCATGCACCCTAATCTTGAAATCATAACATTTGAGCCTCAATACAAAGAGGCTTTTGTGGAACTCAACTATCAATGGTTAGAGGAGTTCTTTGAGATTGAACCCTACGACCGAATAGTTTTAGAACAGTGCGAAACGAAGATCCTTACTCCTGGAGGGCACATTTTTATGGTGCTCGAAAACCAAAACGTTGTAGGGACCTTCGCTTTTGTAAAGCTGGATGAAGGAGTTTACGAATTCACTAAGATGGCTGTACGACCTGAAAAAAGGAATCAAGGGATCGGAAATCAAATGATGACTTTTTCGATCCGGTTTGCTGAACAGCAGCACTGGAAAAAACTCATTTTATATTCCAATAGAATTTTAGAAAATTCGATATACCTGTATCAAAAGTATGGGTATAAAGAAATCCCTATCGATGAGGACATCCCTTACATGCGTGGAGATATTCAAATGGAATTGGAAATCAAAAAAGCGGATTAAACCCTCCCTTTAAGGGCATTGAATGCCCAGGCAACAGCATAGAATCCGAGTCCAGCTAAACCAAATCCTAGGGCGTATTCCCGATACTTTACAAGGCCTACCAACACCAATGCCGTACCAATTATAAACATGGCTAAAGCGGCATATCCAAATATTTTATTTTTATCGAGCTTCATACGTTTCGCGTGGCAAATATCGCAAAAAAAGGTTTGCAACTCCAGAATGTTTTCTGCCCGATTAATTTGTAATTTCGTTTAAAATGCTTCTATGAATCTTGAAACAGAAAAAAACAAGGATTTCCATAAACTAGCCGTATCACATATTTCGCAATTACATTCTAAAATAAAGTATGGCGGAGGAAAACAAAAACTCCAAAAATTACGAGACAAAGGAAAATTAACCGCGCGTGAACGAATAGACTATTTGCTTGACAGCCCCGAAAAAGCGCTCGAAATTGGAAGTTTTGCAGCCTATAAAATGTATAAAGACCACGGCGGTTGCCCCGCAGCTGGAGTCGTAGTCAAGGTTGGAGCAATCGCTGGAAGACGATGTGTTGTTGTAGCAAACGATGCCTCCGTAAAGGCAGGAGCATGGTTTCCCATGACCGCCAAAAAAAATCTTAGAGCTCAAGAAATTGCCCTAGAAAATAATTTACCCATCATCTATCTTGTGGATAGTGCTGGAGTTTACCTCCCCCTACAAGAAGAAAGTTTTCCGGACAAAGAACATTTTGGTCGTATTTTTAGAAACAACGCCCAAATGAGCAGTAAAGGAATTGTTCAAATAGCCGCAATTATGGGAAGTTGTGTTGCAGGAGGAGCCTATTTACCTGCCATGTCTGACGAGGCCATAATTGTCAACGGAACCGGATCCATATTTTTGGCCGGGAGTTATTTGGTCAAAGCAGCTATAGGAGAAAGTATAGACAACGAAAAGCTTGGAGGCGCCAGTACCCATTCCGAAATCAGTGGAGTTACCGACTATAAAGCAAAAGATGATCCGGAGGCATTGGATCGTATTAAAAAGATTATTGGCTCTTTGGGCGAAACCCCTAAAGCCGGTTTTAATCGTATCCCTGCTGCAGCTCCAGCAAAAGATTATACTTCTTTATATGAGATACTCCCCACACAAGGCAGTCAGCCTTATGATATGACTGAAATCTTGGATCGGATCGTAGATCAGGGAAGTTTAGAATACTACAAGCCAGACTATGGCAAAACACTTATAACCGCCTTTGCACGTATCGACGGATGGGCTGTAGGGATCGTGGCCAATCAACGTAAAATGGTTAAAAACAGTGGAGGTGAATTACAGTTTGGTGGAGTCATTTATAGCGACTCTGCCGACAAAGCCACCCGATTTATCGCCAACTGCAATCAACGAAAAATACCACTTGTTTTCCTCCAAGACGTCACTGGTTTTATGGTTGGGAGCAAGGCAGAACACGGCGGCATCATAAAAGACGGCGCCAAGATGGTCAATGCTGTTTCTAATTCTGTTGTGCCTAAGTTTACTGTTATTGTTGGAAATTCTTTTGGAGCAGGTAACTATGCCATGTGTGGAAAAGCTTTTGATCCGCGGTTAATTTTGGCTTGGCCCAAAGCTAAAATGGCCGTTATGGGGGGAGAACAAGCTTCTCAAGTACTACTTCAAATTCAAAAAGCTCAACTTAAAAAAGAGGGAAAAGAGATGGATGCTCAAAAAGAGCAGGCCCTTTTAGATAAAATTACACAGCAATATCAAGAACAAACAACGGCTACCTATGCTGCAAGTCGTTTGTGGACCGATGAAATAATTGATCCTCAACAGACACGACATTGGATAAGCGAGGGAATTGCCATGGCCAACGAAGCTCCGATAAACGAAAAATTTAATCTTGGGATTTTACAGGTTTAGGATTCCAACAACTTAAGGGTCTCCAATCGATTAATTTTATGACTGGAAGTCCGAATAAATTTTTGGAGAACAAAGATCTCTTTAGGGCTATGATAGGCTTCTAAAGGTAGACTTGAAATATCCTCCCGAATACTCTCAAGAGATTTTGTAGGCTGCTCCACTACCAATACTAGTTTTTGACCTAAACTATCATCCGCTAGTCCGGCTACAAAAAAGGGAGACTCTAATATGCTTTCTAATTGGCTTTCGATCAGCTCTGGATGTATTTTGATCCCCCCAGAATTGATGATAAAGTCCTTACGCCCTTTCCAATAAAATTGAGAGGGATTTACAAGTTCTACCAAATCATTGGTTTGAATTTCTTGCGGATGAAGTAAAGGGGCTTGTACCACCAAGCAATCGTCATTATCCGTACGGACACTGACTTGAGGGAGTACCTGAAATGGCGGTTGAGGGGCTTCAACTTTTCGGAGGGCGATATGCGTTAAAGTCTCGGTCATTCCATAGGTTTCATACACCTGAGTTTGTGTTTTTAAAACTACTTGATTTCGAAGCTTTTGACTCATGGGGGCTCCCCCAACTAAAAGAATTTGAACACGGTCCAATTGCTCCAAAGAATGCTCGAGTTGCAGCGGAATAAAAGCTGAAAAATCGTATGGTTTAGAAGTATGCTCTAAAGGGTTTCTGACGGGGTCCATCAAGTCTAAGGACCACCCCAAAATCAGCGCACGAACAAACATCATTTTACCTGCAATAAAGTCTATGGGTAAACAATTGAGTGCTCTAGTACCCACAGGTAAACTTAAAAACTCTGCGGTTAGAAGAGCTGAATTGACCATGGATTGTTTTTCTACGGTAATCACTTTTGGAGTACCTGTAGTTCCCGAGGTTTTAAGGCGAATGGTTGGGTTGTCGTCTATCCAATCCAAAATAAATGCCCCTAGGGTTTGTTCGTTGGCGTGTCCTTCTTTGACAAAACTGTAAGCAACTTCCCAAAGTTGTTCTTTGGAATAATGATATCCGTTGAGTTGGAATCGGTTATGAATCTTGGTATAATGCGGGATATTCATTCAAAAATATTAACGAGGAAACAATACGGATGAAATACTCGGCCATTTATATTTCCGCTGAAGAAATAAAAATAGAATGGGATAAAAGAAAAACAACTCCCCAAAGGAGCTGAGGGAAAGCTCGGGGTCTGATATGTCAATAAATAAGGAATTTGTTTGGAAAGCCGTCCAATCGGCAGTCACCAAAATAGCGGCAACCAGATTATTAGCCGCATGAAAACCAATCGCTAGCTCATTTCCCTGATCCATCAGAGTGATAAGTCCCCAAAACAGGCCTGTTCCAATATAAAATACTAATAACCCATAGCCCATTTTGGAAATTTCAGGATTGTAGATGTGGAGAGAGCCAAAAATCAGTGAAGTCATGATCCACGCAAACCAAGGTTTGGCAATTATTTTCCCAAAGCCTTGCATGAGATAGCCTCGGAATAAAAGCTCTTCTAAAGTGGTTTGAAGCGGGATCATCAAAAGGGCAATAATGAGCATTCCTAAAAAGGGAATGGGGTTAAAATTCCAAGCGTAATTTTCAGGGTGTAAACTGTATTCCAATCCAAAAAACAAAATAACCACAGCTGCCCATAAAAGAAATGCAAAACCGACCCGATTCCAATCCATTTGCTCCCGGACACTGATAATGGATTGCATGGGGCGCTCGTGAAGTTTACGAATCACCAACCACAAACCCGCCACTCCGATAGCAAAGGGCAAGAGTAATAAGAATAGACGATAATTCGCTGAAATACCATTCAGAACAGCCATAGGATTATCGGGATCTGGAGTTCCTTCACTATTAAAAATAGCTACTACCAATGGGATTTGACCCAAAAAATTAATAAGGATTACGACTAGAGAACCGAGTAAATAAAATCCAAAACCAATTTTTTTGGATTCGTTTGGAATTAAAAACATACTTATACTTTAAAAGTCCAAGGACCTAATTTATGATGCTCAAGATACCCATTTTTAACCTCTAAAAAACCAAACGGATTATTGGTAAATAAGCCTCCGGTACCCAGACCTTGATGCCCAACTGCAGGAAGTGTTGCCGTCCATTGTGCAATTGCATTTAACCCGATATTACTTTCCAAAGCACTGGTAACCCACCAACCTATATTCGACTGTTGGGCCAGCTCAATCCAAGATTCAGAAGACTTAAATCCGCCCAACAGGCCGGGTTTAAGAATAATAAATTGAGGTTTTATTTGATCCAATACAGCTGCTTTTTCAGCAGGTTTATGAATCCCGATAAGCTCTTCGTCCAATGCAATGGGAAGAGGAGTTTTCTGACACAAGAGCTGCATCTCCTCCCACTGCCCTGCTTGTATGGGTTGCTCAATCGAATGGATTTCTAATTCGGCTAAACGCTCTAATTTACGTAGGGCCTCACCCACTTCAAAAGCCCCATTGGCATCCACACGAATAGTGAGATCACTCGAGTGGTAACGCGATCTTAATTTTTGAATTAAATTCCATTCGGAATCAAAATCTAAGGCTCCTATTTTTAGCTTGATGCAATCGAAACCGTTTGCTAACTTATCATCGATCTGATTTTGCATAAAATCTAGATCTCCCATCCAAATAAGTCCATTTATGGGAAGTTTTTTTTGACCTTCCGTAAAGTCTGAAGGA
>WTJH01000142.1:7833-20687 GCA_011524915.1 Flavobacteriales bacterium
GGATATATTTCAAAAGGGTGTTGAGCTGCAATACTGCGTTCCAATTGTTCTATTCCAAAGCGGATACTCGGATAATCTTCCCATGCAACAGGATCGTACTTTTGATTTTGCCACAAATCAAATGCATGTTTCAGTTGTTCTTCAAAATTGGGGGTGTCGTCCGCGCTCAAACCTCTAAATAAAGGGCACTCCGCAACACCTTTATATTCCCCTTCCTGAATAGCGAAAAGAAAATAGGTTTCTTTTTTATGAAGAATACCCCGAGAGGTACCCCCAGGGCGCTTAAATACTAATGCGTGTTTGACAATTTTATAATCCATGGATCATAATATTTATACACCAAAAACCAACTGCTGTAAAAAAAGCGGTTAAGGCCAATGGCTTAAGACCCTTATCGAAGTATTCGGCAGAATATATGCCCTTCGCCTTAGGAAGCCGTACAAGAATCAGCAGACCAAACAGTGCCGAAGCCCATCGGAAGGGAGAATCGCCAGCTCTAAAGACTACCCCAATAAAACAGATGGTAGCAAGCATTAATAATAGTCGCTGATAGACCAAAGCTTTCTGGATACCCCACTGAACTACCAGCGTTTTTTTATTGGAATTTTGATCATTCTCGAAATCCCGTAAATTATTGAGATTTAGAACTCCAACACTCAAACAGCCCAAAACCACTGCAAACAAACTTGCATCTAAACTGATCTGCTGCGTTTGTAAATAATAGCTCCCTACAACACTTACACCCCCAAAAAAGATGAAAACAAACAGATCCCCGAGACCGCGGTATCCATAGGCATTTTGCCCTACTGTATATTTAATTGCTGCACCAATGGCGAAAAGCGTTAACCCTAAAAATATAACTACTTTAAGATATTGATCAGGATCAAAGGCCCTTGCAATAAGCGCAATAGCAGAAAGAGCACTTAAAATAGATACTGCCCAAAGCGCTTTTTTAAGTTGTTGGGCCGAAAGTAAACCCAATTGTAGTGCTCTTGGGGGGCCTAAGCGATGTTCATTATCGGTTCCTTTAACACCATCTCCATAATCGTTCGCAAAATTGGAAAGAATCTGAAAAAGGGTTGCGGTTACTAGGGCTCCCAAAAAAATCGGAAGATCAAATTGCTGATCCTGCCATGCAAGTGCATTGCCTGCAATGATCCCTGACAACGATAAAGGCAAGGTTCGCAGGCGTGCTGCTAAAATCCAAGCTTTTAGGGAAGTTGTACCCATAGAATCGTTTAGGGAAATTTAGGATATTGCTTGAAGTTAGGGCTTCGTTTTTCTAGGAAAGCCTTTTTCCCTTCTTGAGCCTCTTCCATAAGGTAATACATTAAGGTAGCATCACCAGCCAATTGCATAAGTCCGTGTTGTCCGTCCAATTCTGCATTCAAACAACGTTTCACCATTCGCAGAGCTAAGGGACTGCGTTGTTGCATGATTTGGCACCAGTCCACAACGGTGTCTTCCAATGCATCCAAAGGAACAACCTTATTTACCAAGCCCATATCTAGTGCTTCTGCGGCTGAATACTGCTGGCATAAAAACCAGATTTCACGAGCTTTTTTCTGTCCTACATGTCGAGCTAGATAGGAAGAACCAAAGCCTCCGTCAAAACTTCCCACTTTGGGTCCCGTTTGTCCAAATATGGCATTTTCAGATGCAATAGTTAGGTCACAAACTACATGTAATACGTGACCTCCCCCAATGGCATACCCATTTACCATGGCTACGACAGGTTTAGGAATTTCACGAATACGTTTGTGCAAGTCCAAAACGTTGAGGCGTGGTACCCCATCTTCACCCACATATCCCCCTACTCCTTTGACATTCTGATCGCCACCACTACAAAAAGCTTTATCGCCAGCTCCCGTAAATACAACAATATCAATATCTTCTCGCTCTCGACAAATGTCCATAGCGTCTAACATCTCAAAATTGGTTTCGGGACGGAAGGCATTATATACTTGAGGTCGATTGATGGTAATCTTAGCAATTCCTTCGAAAAACTCAAATTTGATGTCGCTATACTCTTTTAAACTAGTCCACTTTCTCATCGTCTATTCCTTTTTTAGTTATGAATTTTTATTGTTGTGCAAGATATTCAAAATAGGTGCTTAAAACATCTGGATTTTTGTGTGTGGGAGTAAAAATTTCTAAAATTTTTGGGCCTTTGGACGGGCGAAAAAAACGGGATAATTGCCATTTCAATTGCCAGCTGTTTCGTGCAGATGAATATTTGACACCATACATCCGAGCCAATTGTTTGGCCGTTTGTCCATGCTGGGTTTCGAAATAGGTTTCGAAAAGATCGTCTTTGATGGTGTCGGGTAAAATTCTAAAAATTCCTCCACCATTGTTATTTACAATAATGATGCGGAAGTTTGAGGGAATCTTATTTTTCCAAAGAGCATTGCTATCATAGAAAAAACTTAAGTCCCCAGATATACACAGCGTAGGTTGATTAGCGACCTGAGAAGCTCCTACAGCTGTAGAGATACTTCCATCGATACCACTTGTCCCTCGATTACAATACATGTCGCCCAATGCACTGCTGTCAAAAAGTTGCGCATAGCGGACAGCAGAACTATTGGATAAATGGATCTGATACTGCTGGGGTATGGCTTTCCATAACTTTCCAAAAACAAAAAAATCGGAATAGGGAACTTTTTGAACATAGGCCTGATGCCTTTGCAAATGCCTGTTTATATGCTGTTGCCCTATTTTTCGATACTTACTTGGATGTATGGGTTGATGCGCTAACATTGTTAGCATCTCCAACACATCTCCTTGAATATGAGAAACCCCCTGAAAATAGGTGTCATACGCTGGAGTATTCCCCAGATGAAAGTGTCTGCTTGGTGGGTTTTTTCTTAGAAATGTTTTCACCTTTTTAGATACGACAAGCCCTCCGAGGGTTATTAAAAGATCGGGTTGAAGTTCTTCGAATACGGCTGTAGCATTATTCTTTAGCTCGAGGGGTGCAATACAGACATCTATATTTTCTATGACAGCTGCTTGCTTAATATTCGAAAGAGATTCTGCAAAGATGAGAACAGTATCTTTTTGGGCTAATGAAGCTAAAACTTCTCTGATCTGATCTTGTGGGTGAAGAACCCCCACTAAGATCAAAGTCTTAGAAGAGTTCTTATAGGCATCTAGAAGCTGTTCCTTGAGTTTAGGGTCTGAGGATTTTTGTCCTATCGAATGTGCTACTAAATCTAGGGGTTTAAATGCTTCTAACTTATATAGGGGCTCTTCGAAAGGAATGTTTAAGTGTACAGGGAGTTGCTCCTCCAGAAGCTTCCCTAAAGCTATATGAAGGATTTCTTGATTCCGAGAATTTTGTTCTGCCTGTTGTTTTTGAAGATCCGTATCTGAAGTGATCAGTTGCTGTTGATTACTCAACAAAATATTCTGTGTCGCATGTGTCACGTCTTGAACCAAGGCTCCAGAATAACAACTGAAGGAAGTCATGATTTTTTCCTGACGAATGGTTTGCCCATCCCCAATATCGATCCTATAGGTGGGCCTATCGGCCGACAAAATCAAGAGTGGAACTCCACTATAAAAGGCTTCAGCGACGGCCGGGAGATAATTTAAAACGGCCGATCCCGAAGTACAAACCAAGGCGACAGGCTTTTGTAACTGCTGCGCAATTCCTAAGGCAAAAAAAGCAGCTGAGCGTTCATCAACAACGCTATGACATTCGAACTGAGGAAGTGCCGTTAGACTTAATGTCAAGGGTGCACTCCGGGATCCTGGGGATATAACTATATGTTGAATTCCATATGCAGCTAAGTTTTGAACAAGGAGTTGTGCCGACGGAATCGTTGAAATTTTCATAGCCGGACAAAAATACGAAAGCTGAGGCGAATCACCTTACTAAAGGACTTTCAAAAAGGTCTGAGCTTTATACTCAGTTTCTTTCCATTCGGCCTGGGGAATGCTCTGATCTGTTATTCCCCCTCCAACATAACACCGAAGAATCCCTTGAGCGAAAGATGCGCATCTTAAATTCACAAAATAAGAAGCACTCTCTGCGGTCTTGGGACCGATATAGCCTGTATATAAACTTCTAGGATTGGGCTCCTCCTTAAGGATAAAGTCTCGAGCAAGAGCTGTGGGAAAACCACAAACAGCAGGAGTGGGATGCAAAACGTTGACAATGTCGGACAGGGAGTTATCTGCCGAACGCATTTGAAATCGTGTACATAAATGTTGAACAGGGCCCGCGTCTAAGGTCTTGCGATCTCCTTTAACAATCTGGTCCTGACTCATGATCAAAGCCAATTGATTTTCGATATGATCTTCAACAAAAGCTTGTTCCCTAATTTCCTTTGCTCCCCACGGCTGGTGGTTTTTTTGGATACTTTTGGTGCCGGCCAAAGCCATCGTTTCTATTACATCTCCAACACTTTTGACAAATATTTCTGGCGATGCTCCAATCCAAAAGCCAATTTCAGGATGATAGGCGGCGTATACAAAAGCCTGAGGATAAGCAATCAATAAGCGATGGAAAAGGTATGGCAGTTGGTCTTGTGGATAAGAACCTATCAACTGACGTGAAAGCACAACCTTTTCTAAGCCACCATCTTGCATCTGCTTTTGCGATTTTTCAATCAGCTCTTGATAGGCTTGGGAAGTTATGGAAGATTCTGGATCAAATCCGTAGGGATCATTCGGGACAAAATCTAGATAATCATAGGTTTGATGGGTATCCCGAGCGATGTAATAAGATTCCTGTTCCGAGTCAAAAGGTGAAAGATAAAAACCCTCTCCTGTTTCTTGTTCGGGTTTCAGAAGCCTTCCATCTGTTTGTAGAAAAGCTTCTAAAGTACTTGTCCCGGGGAGCCTATAAAAAGCAAAGGGCAAGCGATTTAGGAGTCGAGTGGAAAATTCTTGAATAAAGAGTGGACCGCTCATTTGTTCTTTTCGCGTGAATAGGTGGTCAGTTTACACAGGGAAATTAGATTTTGATCTTCATCGGTGACTTTGATTTCCCAAAGTTGAATGGTCCTTCCGGGATGAATACATTGTGCACGGGCATATACAAATCCCTCTCGGACAGACTTGACATGATTGGCCGTAATCTCAATTCCCCGAACGATCAAGTTTGGATTTTGATTTAAAACCTGAACAGCAGAACTTCCGACCGTTTCTGCCAAAGCTGCTGTAGCCCCCCCATGAAGAACTCCATCGGGTTGGTAAACTTTCGAATTCACGGGCATGCGAGCTGTTAAAAAGTCGGTCCCTACATCCACAAACTCAATGGAAAGCGTCTCCATCAAGGTGTTTTTACAAATGGCATTACAAAGCCCTAAAATTTGATCTTTTTCCATAAAAAAAAACCTTCCCGAAGGAAGGTTTTAAATGTTACAAGTGTTATTTAACTTCTTCGAAATCGACATCCTGAACGTCGTCTCCTGCAGCTTCTCCATTCGGCTGAGCTTCTCCTCCTTGAGCTTGGGTTGGATCAGCACCTGCTTCCTGTTGCGCTTTGTACATCTCTTCTGAAGCATTTTTCCAAGCTTCATTGATGGTTTCCATAGCCGTGTCAATGGCTGCTAGATCTGCAGCAGCATGGGCTTTTTTCAGTTCTTCCAAAGCTGCTTCGATGGGTTGCTTTTTGTCTGCAGAAATTTTATCTCCAAATTCGCTCAATTGCTTTTCCGTTTGGAAAATCATCTGATCTGCTCCGTTCAACTTATCGACTTGTTCTTTGGCTTTTTGATCTGCATCGGCATTGGCTTCAGCTTCTTTCTTCATGCGTTGGATCTCTTCTTCGGTCAGGCCAGAAGAAGCTTCAATTCGGATATCCTGCGATTTTCCGGTGGCTTTATCTTGAGCACTTACCTTGATAATTCCATTGGCATCAATGTCAAAAGTAACTTCAATTTGAGGTACTCCCCTTGGTGCTGGTGGAATACCGTCTAAGTGGAATCTACCAATCGTTTTATTATCTCCAGCCATGGGACGTTCCCCTTGGATGACATGGATTTCTACAGAAGGCTGATTGTCTGCCGCGGTAGAAAATACTTGAGATTTTTTTGTTGGGATAGTGGTGTTCGACTCAATTAACTTGGTCATCACTCCTCCCATGGTTTCAATTCCCAAAGAAAGTGGGGTGACATCGAGTAAGAGTACATCTTTAACATCTCCTGTGAGTACTCCCCCTTGGATGGCAGCTCCGATGGCCACAACCTCGTCTGGGTTTACCCCTTTGGATGGTTTTTTCCCAAAGAATTGTTCTACTTGTTCTTGAATTACCGGGATACGTGTAGATCCACCAACCAAAATAATTTCATCTACTTCGTCTGTAGAAAGTCCAGCATCACTAAGCGCTTGCTTTACAGGATCCATAGATCGTTTTACTAGATCATCTGCGAGCTGTTCAAATTTAGCACGTGTTAGGGTAGTTACCAAGTGTTTTGGACCACTTGCAGTAGCCGTAACATAAGGCAAGTTGATTTCTGTTTGAGTCGAAGAAGAAAGCTCAATTTTAGCTTTTTCTGCTGCCTCTTTCAGTCGTTGAAGTGCCATAGGGTCTTCTCGTAGATCCATACCTTCAGCCGCTTTGAAATCTTCCGCTAAAAAATTGATAATGACCTGATCAAAATCGTCTCCTCCTAGATGGGTATCCCCATTGGTTGAAAGTACTTCAAATACACCGTCTCCTAACTCGAGAATAGAAATATCGAAGGTTCCTCCTCCTAAGTCATAAACAGCAATTTTTTTATCAGAATCACTTTTATCAAGTCCATAGGCCAGTGCTGCAGCCGTTGGCTCGTTAATGATTCGCTGCACCTTTAGGCCTGCAATTTCTCCGGCCTCTTTTGTTGCTTGACGCTGGGCATCGTTAAAATAAGCAGGCACCGTAATAACTGCTTCGGTTACATCTTGTCCTAAATAGTCCTCAGCAGTCTTCTTCATTTTTTGAAGTGTCATTGCTGAAAGCTCTTGTGGGGTGTATAGACGACCGTCGATATCCACACGAGGGGTGTCATTATCTCCCTGAGCTACTTTATATGCAACTGTTTTCAGTTCGTTTTGGGATTCCGTATATTTATTCCCCATAAAACGCTTTACCGATGCAACAGTTTTCGTGGGGTTGGTAACTGCCTGTCGCTTGGCAGGATCCCCTACTTTAATTTCTCCCCCTTCAACAAAGGCGATAACAGACGGAGTGGTACGTTTTCCCTCCGCATTAGGAATAACAACGGGTTCGTTCCCTTCCATTACAGAAACACACGAATTGGTTGTTCCTAAATCTATTCCGATAATCTTACTCATAATCTAATTTGATTTGCTAAGATTATTTCAATCTTTATGCCAAATCTGGAAAACTGACAGGCTGTCAGCCTCTTGTTTAATTGTTTTTCGTCCCTAAAAAGACATTCAGCTTAGGGTCGATTGGATTCCCACTAGATCGACGAAAACTCACCAACTGACCGATGTGGTATTGTGCATCTGCCAAAGGGCCATGAATCAAATTCCAAATGGGAAAACTCCTTTCTCCAGAAGCGCTTTGAAAACGGATTTGCACCCTTTGTAGGTCTTCATCGGACAGTTTAAGGGCTCTGTGGTATGCTGCTTCTAAGAGAGTTATGGTCTGTTCCCGTAGTTTAGAAAACGGCCAAAGTTGTTGTTCTGTGGGACGCTGAAAGATCTCATCTTCTACTGCGCTAGCAATCATCGTTGCCAAGCCATATAAATGCTCTAGGGTTTCTTGAGTCGAACGTGCCCCTTCCGAGGGTCTAAATCCTAAATCTTGTGCTGTGAGGTCTTGAGTGGCCCAGAAGTACCGAAAACCAATAGCTCGAATATTATGAGCAAGTATATGGGAGGCCGAAATAGTTTCTGGAGTATCACTAATATCACTAAAGAGATGTTCTTGAGCTTTTAACTGGGTGGATATTAAGACCAAAAAAATAAGGACAGTACGACACAGCATTGATGGGATATTTTAAAGAACTCTAAAAATAACTATTTACATTTACAAAAATATCTGAGCATGTCCTCTGTAAAGAAAAATTATTCTCGTATTACCACCAATAGCCTTCTGGAGATGAAAGCCCAAGGGGAGAAAATAGCCATGTTAACTGCATATGATTTCACCCTTGCTGGACTGGTCGATCAAGCAGGTGTTGAGGTTATTTTGGTTGGAGACTCGGCATCCAATGTAATGGCTGGTCATGAAACTACAGTACCCATCACCCTAGATCAAATGATTTATCATGCAGGAGCGGTCGTACGTGCAGCTAAAAGAGCCTTAATCTTGGTAGACTTACCCTTTGGAACCTATCAGTCCGACTCTAAAGAAGCACTTCGTTCCTCTATCCGGATCATGAAAGAGGCCGGAGCACACGCTGTAAAACTTGAAGGGGGACACGAAATTAAAGACTCTATCGAACGAATCATCCAAGCCGGGATTCCTGTTATGGGACATTTGGGTCTCACTCCACAATCCATTTATAAGTTTGGTACCTACACCGTTCGGGCTCGGGAGGAAGCTGAAGCTCAAAAACTCCTAGAAGACGCAAAATTGCTAGAACAATTGGGATGCTTCGCAATTGTATTAGAAAAAATTCCTGCCCAACTGGCCCAAAAAGTAGCTCAAGAACTCAAAATCCCTGTCATTGGTATCGGTGCCGGAGCTCAAGTAGACGGACAAGTATTGGTATTACACGATATGTTGGGAATGAATCAAGAATTTAGCCCTCGCTTTCTACGTCGTTATGCCGACTTGGATCAAGTCATTTCCACGGCGGTTTCGGACTATACGTCAGATGTCAAATCTGGAAATTTCCCTAACGAACAAGAACAGTATTAAACCCTCTCCTGCTTACGAAATTCTTTTTGAAGACAACCATCTTTTAGTTGTCAACAAGTCTCGTGGGGTCTTGGTGCAAGGAGATCAGACGGGAGACCCTAGTTTAGTGGACCTGCTTAAAACTTATATCAAGAATACATATCAAAAACCCGGGAATGTGTTTTTAGGGGTGGTACATCGGCTGGATAGACCCACCAGTGGAGTGGTCCTATTTGCTAAAACCTCCAAAGCTTTGAGTCGACTGAACGAGGATTTCAAGAATCGTAAAGTAGAAAAAATCTACAGGTGTATTGTAAGTGGTCACCCGCAACAACAACAGGCCAAACTGAAACATTGGTTGGTTCGAAAACCCAAAAACAATAAATCTTATGCCTACCCCAAGGCTGTCCCAAATGCCAAAGAAGCGCGTTTGAGCTATACGACAGTACAACAATTGGACCGATATAGCTGTCTGGAAGTGCATTTAGAAACGGGAAGACACCATCAGATTCGTACACAGTTAAGTCAAATGGGACATCCCATTAAAGGAGATCTCAAATACGGTGCAGACCGATCCAATCCAGATGGTGGGATTGACTTACACGCTTTTCGCCTGCAAATTACCCACCCTACTCTTAAAACGTCTTTAAGATTT
Source organism: Flavobacteriales bacterium (assembly GCA_011524915.1). Lineage (GTDB taxonomy): Bacteria > Bacteroidota > Bacteroidia > Flavobacteriales > Flavobacteriaceae > WTJH01. Next base: position 17,298 of record WTJH01000142.1, read on the forward strand.
GAAGCTCCCTATCCCAAAGATTCTATATGGTCTGCCGTAGCTTCCGATTAGAATTTTGAGCCTTATCCTTAATAATTTCGTGAACCGGTCGGTTTTGAAGTTTACTTTCCAACCACGACAAAACGTCTAAATACAAAAAGGCACGTCTTTCATAGGGGTCGTTTTCATATCCTTTGAGCTCCTTGTGAAGTTTTTGAAATGCTCCCTTAAGTTCGTGAGGATAAATATCCCCTAAGGAGCGTAGAAAACGAATCATTGCCTTTTGCACTTCATACATTTCATCCATTTTAATGAGAAACTTGTAGGTATCTCGAAGTAAAGCATCCATATGATAATCGAATCCAGCCTCGTAATGAGCGAAAACATTCAGAACACGAGAAAAACACAGTAAGTCTTCTCGCATTTTCAGAGACCGATTTTGGATGATTTTCTTTAAGTAAAAGATGCACTTTTCATAATCCATCAATCCAAAATACAAACACGCCACTTTGTAGTAAAGTAGCATGATATGGTGTGGATCTATGCGGTCTTTGTAGTTGTCGATACCGGCAAGGACCTCAGGGATTAAGCGTTTTCCAGACTCAAATTCCCCAGTTGAAAAAAGGAAATTCATTTGGTTGTTGAGTCGATACAGAAACAAGAGTGTTGCTAAATTGACATTCTTATCAAACTCAAAACGATTGGCATTTTCTTCCAGTGCTGACAGTACCTTTTGAAACTTCCCTGGATGCTTTAACAGCGTTAGAGATTCCATCAGATAATTATTCCCTTTCAAATAAAATACGGGATGAACCTCGATCATTTCGGGATGTTCGTGAAACAAATTCACCCACTTGGTCGCATATCTATAACAGGACAAAAAGTCTTGGGTCAGAAAACTATACCATACATGGGCTTTAAAATACCATAAGCGTTCTCGAAACCCCAACTGATCCAACTGAACAACCGGTAAGTTTTTATAGAAAAATTGGGTGATACGTCTGTATTCGTCATCATTTTTGGTATACCCCGTTTTGATGAGCTGCTCATACAATTGAAGGGATAGATTGGATAACTGGCTGGCTATCTGATTCTGATGCCGCAAAGAGTCTGCTTGGGTTACCAACTGTTCTGTTCTGTTAGTAAGGCTTCGGGTAATGTATTGAGATTCGATTACCTTTTCGAGTTCAACAATTTCATAGGCAATCAATTTTTCATCAAACTTCAGAGCCATGGTTTTGGCTCGTTCCAAAAGCTTTAAACTCTGGGGATAGAGACCTTTGTTGTATAGGATGGTGGCATAATCCAGTTGTTCTCGAAGTTGTAGACGAATACTCTTATGAACTGGATTGGTCCTAAGACTGGCCAAAATCTGCTTGTACAAATGCGCTTTGAGATTCGACAATTGCTGTTTGGTTACTATCTTTTTATGAAGGATTTCATCTTCATCATAGCGGGTCATTTTTTCTAAAACCCCAAATAAATTGATGAATTTGGCATTTTCATTTGCACCCAAACGACCAATGTATAATTTAAACTGCCGCTTTTCTGATTTAGACAGAGATTTAATCAATACAAAAAGGTTGTCTTTCACCATATCTTGTTAGCGTAATATTTGTATATTAATTTGTTGTAAATTAGTTTTTTATATTCAAAAACGTCCGATAGAACGTTGTAAATAAATGTACATCAAAAAGAACACTTTTGCCCACCCCTATTATTTTTAACTTTTTATTGTTTACATGTCAGAATACATAGAAATTTTCGATACTACTCTACGCGATGGAGAACAAGTCCCTGGGTGCAAACTCGACTCCCAATCCAAACTCGAAATTGCAGAGCAGCTCGACTTTTTAGGAGTTGATGTATTGGAAGCAGGTTTCCCTATTTCCAGTCCGGGAGATTTTGAGTCTGTCAAATCCATATCAAAGTTAATGAAAAATGCCCGAGTTTGTGGACTTACTCGTGCCGTTAAAAAAGATATCGATGTGGCAGCCGAAGCGCTAAAACCGGCCAAAAGATCCCGTATCCATACCGGTATTGGAACATCCGACTCTCACATCAAATACAAATTTAACAGCACTCGAGATGAAGTCATTGAACGTGCTGTGGCTGCCGTTAAGCACGCAAAATCCTATGTGGAGGATGTGGAATTCTATGCAGAAGATGCTGGGCGAACAGACAACGAGTTTTTAGCTCGGGTATGTGAAGCTGTTATAAAGGCGGGAGCTACCGTGCTCAATATTCCAGACACTACGGGATACTGCCTCCCTGAACAATACGGGGCCAAGATTAAGTATCTTAAAGAAAATGTAACTGGAATCCACAAAGCAATTCTTTCTTGTCACTGTCATAACGACCTAGGATTGGCAACTGCCAATTCGATTGCAGGTGTTCTCAACGGTGCTCGACAAATCGAATGTACCATTAACGGTATTGGAGAGCGGGCAGGAAATACCTCCTTAGAAGAGGTCGTGATGATTCTGCGACAACACAAGGATTTAAATTTAGATACGCAAATCAAATCTCAACAGCTGTTCGGAATCAGTCAATTGGTCTCCGACCGTATGGGAATGATGGTACAACCGAATAAGGCGATTGTCGGAGCTAATGCATTTGCTCACAGCTCTGGTATTCACCAGGATGGAGTCATCAAAAAGAGAGAAACCTACGAAATTATAGATCCAGCGGAAGTTGGTGTGACAGAATCTGCCATCGTTTTAACGGCCCGAAGTGGTCGAGCAGCCCTCGCCTATCGCGCCAAAAAGATTGGCTTCGAATTGGATAAAAAACAGTTGGATCGGGTATATCAAGAATTTTTGAAAATTGCCGACATCCAAAAAGAAGTATCAGACAGTGATCTTCCAAAAATCATCGAAGCTGCAAACATTTAAAGACCATATTTTAGCGAAATAATTAAACCATGAAAAAAACGCTTTTTGACAAAGTTTGGGATTCCCACGTCGTTCAAAAAATCGACGATGGACCCGATGTTTTGTTTATCGACCGGCACATGATCCATGAAGTGACGAGCCCAGTAGCCTTTTTAGGGCTCAAAAACCGAGGCATCAAAGTTCTTCACCCTGAAAAAACTTTTGCTACAGCAGATCATAATACGCCTACCCTAAACCAACACCTTCCAGTGGAGGATCCCCTTTCTGCAAAACAATTGGAAGCTCTTGAAAAAAATGCCACCGAACACGGAATCTCCTATTGGGGCTTAGGCCACCAGAAAAATGGGATTGTTCATGTGGTGGGGCCCGAATATGGTATCACCCTACCTGGTGTTACTATGGTATGTGGAGATTCGCATACCTCTACCCATGGTGCCTTTGGTGCCATTGCTTTCGGAATTGGTACTTCTGAAGTTGAAATGGTTTTGGCTTCTCAGTGTATTATGCAGCCCAAACC
>WTJH01000039.1 GCA_011524915.1 Flavobacteriales bacterium
TTCTCCAGCTCAAAGCAGTGGGGTTTCCGACGCATCTGTATTCTTCGTCCGGTTAGAGCTTGGTGGGCTATAATTGAAGAAATGAACCACTACTAATATCTAAATTCTCAATCTTAAATCGCTTCCTAATTGCAATTAGAATTGTGGGATTATGATTTATTAAAGTCTTAATTATATCGTATGATCTGTAATTTTTAAATCTACAGATCAGCTGAAATTTCTCTATACCAGAATCATTCGAAACATAATCCCTTTAATTAAGATGATAAGAAAGGTGAATAAAATTGGTTAACCAGTTTAGTTTTCATAATTTACCGTCCTCCAAAAGGTGATCCAACCCATGAGCAAGGAAAATCAATTTAATTTAAGAGGGCAAGTAGCACTCGTTACCGGCTGTAAAAGGGGTATTGGAAAAGCTATGGCCATAGCCCTAGCAAAAGCAGGTGCAGAAATCATTGGCGTTAGTGCTACCCTTGAAATTGAAGGAAGTGAAGTAGGGCAAGAGATAGCTGAATTGGGCGGTCGATTTACGGCTTATCCCTGTGACTTTAATGATAGAAATGCTTTGTATACATTTATAAAAACAGTCCAAAAACAGCATCCAAGGATTGATATTTTAGTCAACAATGCTGGAACTATCAAAAGAGCTCCAGCAGCAGAACATTCCGATGAACTTTGGGACGAAATTACTGAGGTGAATCAAACAGCTCCTTTCATTTTAACACGAGAAATCGGTAAAGAAATGGTAAAACGAGGCTCTGGCAAAATTGTTTTTACAGCCTCTGTTTTAAGTTTTCAAGGAGGAATCATTGTCCCAAGTTATTCGGCCAGTAAAGGTTCGATTGCCCAGCTGACAAAAGCTTTTGCCAATGAATGGGCTTCTAAGGGGGTCAACGTAAATGCCATTGCTCCCGGATATATAAGTACAGATAACACCTCGGCATTACGCCACGACCCGAAGCGTTCCAAAGCTATTTTAGAACGAATCCCTGCCGGACGATGGGGACAACCCAAAGATTTTGACGGACCAATTGTTTTTCTCTGTTCTAGCGCTTCAGATTATATGCACGGAAGTGTCCTAACCGTAGACGGAGGATGGATGGGTCGATAATACAACAGAATTCAAAAAAATAAATTTAAACCAGTATCAATGAGACTTTACGCAACACTTATTAGCATTCTATTCCTGAGTATTTCTTGTCAATCAGAAAACAGCAAGAATAGAATTTTAGTGAATACTATGGATGAACTTCGGTTGGCCATAGCCGATGCCACTGCCGGAACTACTATTGTATTAGCCAATGGGGTATGGACAGATGCCCAGATCAAATTCTATGGGCATGGAAACGAAAATTCGCCTATCAAGCTAACAGTAGAAACTCCAGGTGAGGTGACCTTAGAAGGGCAATCCTATATCCATTTAGGAGGAGAATATTTGATTGTAGATGGATTGTATTTTAAAAATGGATATTCTCCCGAGGGTGGGGTAATCCGATTTCAAATTGGAAAAGACAGCACAGCATTTCACTCCCAAGTGACGCAATCCGTTATCGAAAATTTTAGTCGTCTCAACCGCTGGGAAAACGATCGATGGATCGAAATGTATGGACAACACAACAAATTCGATCATAATTATATAACTGGAAAGTCGAACGACGGAGCCACATTGATGGTTTACCACAAGGGAAACCAGCATACCAATAGCTACCATCAAATCGAATACAACCATTTTGGCCCTCGACCCCGCAAAGGAGGTCCTCGAGGCGAAACCATGCGCTTGGGTGGGAGCGAAACTTCCATGACCCCAGGAAAAGTTCGTGTAGCCAACAACTTTTTTGATCGCTGTAATGGTGAGGTAGAAATCATTTCTGATAAAACCAACTTCAACAACTTCATCAATAATATTTTCTACAAATGCGAAGGTTCACTTGTAATGCGACACAGTGATTATACAACCGTGGATGGAAATATGTTTATTGGGGACGATGATTCAGATTTTTATGGGGGGATTCGGGTAATCAATACGGGACATTGGATCACCAACAATTACTTCTACAAAATTCGAGGAGCAGAATTTAGAAGCCCTCTAGCAGTGATGAATGGTATTCCTAAATCTTCTTTAAACCGCTATAAGCAAGTTACCGATGTTGTAGTTGCCTACAATACATGGGTGGACTGTAGCTCCCCGTTTCAGATTGGAGTAGGGCAAAATAAAGCCAGTAAAGATGTACTTCCTAAAAGTGAGATTCGTTCTGCTCCACCCATTCGAACGGTCTTGGCCAATAATATAGTTTACAATACTCAAGTAGACCCTGCCATAGTAGTTAATCACGACGATATCAGCGGAATTCAATTTGAAAACAACGCCCTGTTTAACGCAGGTGATGCCACAGATCACAACGGAATATTTAATCATGTGAGTATTGAAATGAATCCCATTAACGAATGGTTATTGGTACCCTCTTCCAACAATCCAAAGCTAGAAAACACCTTTGATGGCTTTGGTTTTAATCGAATTGAAAAAGATCTATTGGGAAATAATAGAGCTGCTAAAAATCGCATAGGTGCCATCGCCGACCCGACTCAAGCAGAACAATTTCAATTGGACTCATCCGTTTATGGCCCTTCATGGTTTACCGCTGAAGGCGAAAAAGCTACTCCTGAAGTACATCAGGCAATTGCTGGAGACGATAGCTTACAAGCAATCATAAATAAAGCCGCTGATGGAGATGTTATTGAACTTGCTGAAGGGAATTACAATTTCTCCAATTCATTAAAAATTGATAAAGCTGTTACACTTAAAGGAAAGGCCGAAGGTAAAGTTCACCTGAACTACAAGGGAGCAGCGGGAACTCCTGCTTTTGAAATGAATCCAATGGGACGTCTATCCCTCGAAGGGGTTCAACTCAAAGGAGATGGTAGCCAAATGGCTTTTGCACCACTGAAAAAAAATATGTCTGCTGCCTACAAACTTTTTGTAAAAGGAAGTCTTATCGAAAATTTCGATCATATCCTTTTGGCCAGTAGAGGATCTTTTGCCGATTCTATAGGGATTGATCAAACGAGCTTCCGAAATCTGAAAAACGGATTCGTATTAGCTGCCGATCAAAAAGGGGATTACAATGCGGAAATGTTTAGCATTAAAGATTCCCAGTTTAAAAACATTCAGCAAAATGTCATCCACTTTTTTAGAGGAGGATACGATGAATCGACCATTGGAGGAGTTCTTACACTAACGAATAATCGTTTTAGCAACTGTGGTAAAACCGAAAAGAGTGGTATCTTAATCAAGACCAGAGGTATCATCAATGTGCTATTGGAGGAAAATGATTTTAAAAATAATCCTGTAAAAAGAGTAGCCGTATTGTGGGGTGCCAAAAACAACAGTCACGCAAATAACCGATTGGAACGATCCGGAAGTATTGAAGTTCAAGAACAACAAGCCTTAGAAATTTTATATTAATCTTGACATTTCATGATTCGGTTCAATTCCGTGAAATATATACCCCTTGGAGCTGAGCTAAATTTATTCTTATGATGCCTATTCGAATTCAAACAGCTATACTTTTCATGGCTTGCGCATTGGTATTGAGCTGTAGCGGAACGGAAGGAGAGGATGAAGTCTGTTGTGACACCCCCATTGTTACTCCAACTCCTCCCCCTGCAGTTACTATTGATTGTGATGCGGCAAATACTCTAAGTACTGTTGGTGTGGATTGTACCTACCCCGCCCCAGATTATGGGGTCTATACAGAAACGATAGTCGGAAATCTTCGGAACATAAATACCAATACTGTTCCCAATCATATCTATGGAGATTTTAGAGAGCGTTTTGGGCCTATTTCTCGCACTTTTAGCATGACGGCTTCCCCAAGTATAGCTGCCGATATTACGAGCATCTTAAACACCAATAGTAGGCCCCGATACTTTTTTGGAGTAGCAATTAATGGGGTCTTGTTTGCCCCTGCCCCTGCCACCCCTTTTATTTTTGAAAATCAAAATACGGGAGAGTATAATTGGGATTGGGTTTTTGAAGCGTCGATGAACAAAGGTCCCGAGAATAATCAGGTAAAACTCGACTGTGCCAATGCCCACAGTGGAGATCAAGGCTACCACTATCATGGAAATATGTTTGCCTTCGCAGAAGTCCTTCAAGAGGGTCTGAGTGCTGGAGTTGTACCGGAAGAACCTGTGCAAGTGGGGTGGGCCGCAGATGGTTTTCCCATAGTTTATCTTTATGGCCCAGATGCCAATGGAAATTTGGTTAAGTTAAATCCGAGCTATCAGTTAAAAAGTGGCGACCGACCGGGCGATGGGGTTAGTGCCCCCTGCGGACCCTACAACGGTAAATATTATAACGATTATGAGTATGTTGCCAATCTGGGGGATTTAGATGCGTGTAATGGGATCGAAAGAAGCATCAGCCTAAATACCCCTTCGGGAATTCAAGAGTTCCCATATTTTTATCTGATTACCGAAACCTTCCCACAGATTGGGCGTTGCTTTGTTGGAACACCCGATGCTTCTTTTCGATGAGTTGTGCTCTATACAATCACTTACTTGCTGACCCTTTTTGTTTTCCCCCTGGAGAGTCATGAAGTGCAATTGGCTCGATTCGAACTCACCCCAATGAAGGGTCATTTAAGATTAGAAATTTTTGTTGAAAAAGAAGACCTAAATGCTTGTTGGGCTAATTTTGGAGAGCTCCATACAGATGAAAAAAAAGCGGTACTGAGTGACTATATCGCTACCCATACCAGATGGTTTTTAAATGATAAACCTTACGATATATGTAGCTACAACCTAAGTTCGGATGTCAATCACCTAACGCTTTACGGTTATTTTAATACCCCCCCTGACAAGATTCAAAACATCCAACTCAACAATCGATTTTTAATCCAAGAAATCCCTAACCATATCAATATCATCCATCTAAAGCTGCATCAAAGGCTGCGAAGCTTTCGAATGGATAAAAAAAGACAAAAGATTACAATTGAATATTAAGTAAATGATTGATTCAATTGCGAATACGATTGGCTTCCGAAACAAGAGCTTCATAGGCTGCTGAGGCCTCCCCATCTAGGGTGTTTTCGAGAAGATCATTGGTTTGATCGGGATCAATATCATAACGGTAAAGGGCTTGATTTCCGTTGTCAAAAACCATCAATTTGTATTGCTCATTTCCTATAGTATAACCCGATCGGTTGGGTCTGGAGCTCAATACTTCGGTGTAGTTGTAGCGGCGTTGGCCGGTATTCGAATTTTGGAATAAAGGGTAAAAACTCTGACTATCCAATTGATCTTGTACTTCCAATCCCGCAATCTCTAAAAAGGTATTGTATAAATCGACATTGGTAATTAGCGCATCTTCTGTGACTCCCTGTCTGCTGACTCCTGCCCCGGAAATAACCATGGGGACATGTACTCCTCCCTGATATAGACTGCCCTTGGCTTTGCCATTAGAAAAGGGAGGCTGGACGACTTGCCCAGGGGAACCATTATCTCCCAAAAAGACAATCACCGTATCGGCCAAAGTCGTGGAATTTACCGACGTAAACAATCGATTGATTTCATGATCAAGACTCTCGACCATCGCCAGATAATAGGGAAGAGGATTCGCCTCTATACTGGATTCGTCGTTGGGTAAATCCCCTTGATTATGAAGGTTTGCTGGAGGAAGATGAAATGGGGTATGTGGCGCATTGTAGGCCAGCCAACAAAACCACGGAGACTCTTGCTCATTTATCCATTCGATCGCCAAATCAGTTAAGGCAGATGTGATATAAGAAGTCTGATTGGTCGACTGTCCATTAATGTTTAAAGACCAATTATCATAGCTTTCTACCCCTCCGGTATATAAACCCGCATAATACCCAATTCCCATTTCTTGGGGAACATTAGGAGAATTTCGGGCAGAAAGATGCCATTTACCGACGATACTGGTTTGATATGGAGAGTCGTTTAGCTCATTTAAAGAACGATGAATGGTTTGTTCGCTTGGATTGATCCTACCGGCATCTTCTGCGTTGAGCACTCCTGTTCGAAATCCATATCTTCCTGTGAGGATAGCGGCTCGTGTGGGAGAACATACCGGATTGGTCCATACATTGGTAAAACGAATACCCTCATCCATAAGTCGCTCAAGTGTTGGCATATGGGGTTTTTGTTCCCCAAAAGGATACCTTGGGACAGCATCTACTCCTAAATCGTCAGCAATAATAAAAAGTATATTGGAACGATTGGTATTTGTAGTTGGGGGATCCGTAATAGGTTCGCTCGGTTGTTCAAAAACATCTGTAGGAGGTTCTACTATTTCCGGGGCGGGACTCTCTTGTGAACACTGACTCAACAGCGGTAAAACAAAAAGATATAGAATATACTTTTTCATATGATAACTCTGATTTAAAAGTACATATAAATCATCAGGAATTTTTCTGAAATATATAAAGTCTCTTTTTTGAAATATGGTCCTAAATCTCAGGCAAAAAAAACACCTACAATGATAATTGTAAGTGTTTTCTGTGCTTGTGGAGAAGATCGGATTCGAACCGACGACCTCTTGACTGCCAGTCAAGCGCTCTAGCCAACTGAGCTACATCCCCAAATTATTTTTTCGCCACCGTCTGCCGGCTGCGGATTTTAAATACTTTTCTCGTTCTCTGGCTAAGGTACGAGTTTCGTATTGTTCTGTATAAAGCAATTCCCACGGCTGAAATGCTTTTGTCGATTGCACCTGACCTTTATTATGAGATTGCAATCTTTGATCGATGTTCTGCGTCATACCTATATAAAACCTCTGGTGTGATTTACTGTATAAGATATAGACCAAAAACATCCTATTTCTTTATGTCAAAGGGCGCTCCCCGCCCGAACGTGCCGTTCGGTACGGGCGGGTAGCCAACTGAGCTACATCCCCGCTTGAAGCGCAAATGTACACTTTTCCGTTGAAAAGTTTCTTTAGTCTCGCGAATTAAGCTTCGCTAATAACCTTAGGATTTCCAGGTAGAGCCAGACCAAGGTCACCAAGAGTCCAAAGGCTGCATACCACTCCATATATTTAGGGGCTCCTCTTTCGGCTCCTTCCTCTATAAAATCGAAATCTAAAACCAAATTAAGGGCGGCAATGATAACAATTACTACACTGATTCCTATACTCATGGGCGAACTGTTCATAGGATTTAAAACCCCCAATCCGCTTCCAAAGAAGCCCATAATAAAGTTGACTAAATACATTAAGGCAATGCCTCCTGTAGCTGCAAAAATTCCTAATTTAAAATTTTCGGTTGGTTTGATCCAGCCCGATTGATAGGCCATCAAAAGCGCCACTAAAATACTCAGCGTCAACAATATTGCTGTAGATACGATGCCTTCATATTGCGTATTAAAAACAAATGAAATCCCTCCCAAGACAGCCCCTTCCAAAAGAGCATAAATAGGGACGGTTATGGGTGACCACTCCTTTTTAAAAATGGTAATTAAAGAAACGATAAAAGCTCCAATAAGCGCCGGAAACATAAATACCATTCCGCCTGCATTGAAGGTAAAATAGCCGGCTCCTACAAGTAGCACAAGTGAAATGGCTGTTTTATTTACGGCTCCGCTAATGGTCATTTGGTCCGAAACTGAGCTTTGTGTCTGAAACGTTTGAGAACCCAATACAGGATTCCCAGATCGCATGGATAAATGTTTATTCATATGGTAAATTTAAGCATCTACTGTAAATATGGGAAGAATAAAGTTCCCCTAGATTCAGTTTTTAAGTAAAGATTAACGCCCTGTTAAAGGTTTGGTTCTCCACCAGGAAGCCAATACCGATCCGGAAATATTCATCCAAGGCCCAAAAACAACAGCTGCTAATCCGAGGGTAGAAATTTTACCCATTTCCATAGCTATACCTGATGCTAAACCACCGTTTTGCATCCCTACTTCTAAAGCAATTGTTCTACAGTCTTTTTCTTGCATCCCAACCAAACGCCCCGACCAATAGCCTAAGAAATATCCCAAAGCGTTGTGTAAAATAGCAGCGACAACCAGTATGAGTCCCATAGACCGTAAATTATCACTCCCAGCAGCCGTAATAATCATAATAATAAAAGTGATAGCTGCCATAGACACTTTAGGTAAAACACGATCTAAAAATTCGGATTGAGCTTTAAAAATATGATGAACAATTAAACCTAATAGGACCGGCAGTATAACCATTTTTAAAATGCTGATCATCATCCCAAAAGTGTCAATTGGAATCAAAGAACCTGCCAAAAATTTCATCAGGAGTGGAGTCATTAGCGGAGCTGTAAGGGTGGCAACAGTGGTTAGGGTAACCGAAAGAGCCACGTTGGCTTTAGCTAAATAAGACATAACGTTGGAGGCCAAACCACTGGGTGAAGATCCAATTAAAATAATTCCAGCAGCAATTTCTGGCGGAAACCCAAAAAGGGTAGCGATCCCAAAGCCCAAAATTGGCATGATAGTGAATTGACAAATGACCCCAACTAAAACCCCTTTAGGCATACGTAGTACCCCATAAAAATCTTGTAAACTCAAAGTAGTCCCCATGCCAAACATAATGATCTGTAAAAGCGGAACGATCAGTAGTTTCATCTCAAAAGATCCTAATTGCACGAAATAAATCGGATAATTTAAAGCTGTCGTAACCGCAGCCAAAACCATAAATGAAAATGAATACCCTTTGAAATTAGAACTTCTATTCATCCAGAGGGCTATTCCTATAAAGGCTAAAATACTTATAGGGCCTAATAATTCTGAAGAATCGAAAGGTTCTGTACCCGATTCAAAAATTAGACTGGAGGAAGTAATAAATTCAAAAATCATAACTAAAGTGTTTTAATCAAAAGGTTTAAAAATTGATATTCGATCGTATAAGGCAACATTCATGTGCTTTAAGAAACCCATAAACTTATAAGCCCAACCATCAAAAAACCAGTGAGGGAGAGTATAAGGGTCATAAGCGACCACGATCGGAGGGTGTCTTTTTCGTTTAATCCTAAATATTTACTGACCAGCCAAAAACCGCTGTCGTTGACATGAGAAAAAATTGAAGACCCTGCGGCTATCGCAATCACAATCAGAGCCTTTTTAGGTTCCGATATCCCATCGTTCAAAAGGGGGGCTGTAAGACCTGCCGCAGTAATCATGGCCACTGTAGCTGAACCTTGTATCAGACGTAATAAAACCGCCACAATAAAAGCAAACAGGAGAATAGAAATACCATTGGAATGTACAAGATTAGTAATCATCGTTCCTGTTTGGGTATCGATCAACAACTGCTTAAAGGCACCGCCAGCAGCGGTTAACAAAATGATAAGACCCACGGGTTGTAGCGATTGATTTGAAATCTCCAACAACTTGGAACTATCTAATTGATAGTGTGAGCGAAAGAGTATCCACGCCACAAAATTTGCCGATAAAAGCGCTCCAAACGGATGCCCCATCAATTGAATGGTCAATTGTAAATTTTCGGGAAGATGATGTTCAAATCCCGTGCTATTCAAGCATGTGGCCAAAACAATCCATCCCAATGGCCAACCAATAATCAACAACACATGACCTAATTTTGGGGGATTAACCGAGGGCTTATCCTCAAATAGTTTTGGAGCTGTTACGAAAATCTTAGAGCCGATAAAATTGGGAAAAACAATACCACTGACAAAAGCTGTAGGAATACCTACCAAAAAGCCGAAAATTATAACCCATCCTACAGAAGCATTTAAGATTTGAGCTACGGCCACGGGCCCCGGTGTGGGAGGAATAAAGGCGTGTGTAATGGCTAATCCTGCCAAAAGAGGGAGTGCGTATACAAGAATGGATTTCCCACTTTTCCGTTGAAGCGAATACACCACAGGAATTAAAATGATAAAAGCCACATCAAAAAACACGGGGATGGCAATTAAAAATCCTGAGATCAATAAAGCCCAAGAGGCCTTTTGCTCTCCAAAAAATACCAAACACTTTTGAGCCAAAACTTCAGCACCCCCTGTGGCTTCTAAAAAACCTCCTAATAGGGCTCCCAATCCAATAACTACAGCAACAAAACCCAAAGTATTTCCAACTCCCGTTTGTATGGATGTAAAGATCTGCTCGAGGGGATGACCTACTAAAAGTCCCACGACAAAACACGACACCAGGAGTGCTAAAAAGGCAGGAATCTTAAAACGGATGACTAAGAGCAATAAAAGCAAGATTGCTGCTATAACCGAAATGAGAGAGATGATTTCCATGGGATTTAAATAAATGTAAGAAATAGATGAATACTTCTTCGGTTTCTAACTTCACCGAGCTACCAGTCCGTGTGATATTTTTTCCCAGAAGGATCGTCTTTTTTAAGATAGGTATGGGCACCAAAGTAATCCCGTTGGGCCTGAATAAAATTAGCGGAAGAATCTGCAGTAGTAATGCCATGAAAAAACTGAACTGCCTCGGCTAGACACGGGATATGATATGCAGCCCGAATACTTGTAGCCACAACTGATTGTGTGGCAGCATGCCGCTCCCGAATCGTCTTTTGAATTTGAGGGTGGGAAAGTAAATCTTCCTCTTCCTTTAGGATCTCAATTAAACCTATCATAAACTGGGATTTAATGATACACCCTTGGGTCCAAATTCGGGCAATGGCACTCAAATTTAAGTTCCATTGATATTGATTAGAAGCTTGTGCAAGGATTGAAAATCCTTGATGATGATTGATCACTCGAGCAAATTCGTAAGCATCTTTCAATTCATTAATAGCCATCTGATCCGAAAAATCTGTTCTGGGAAAGTCCTTAGAAAGTTGTGTTCTATACGACTTAAAAAAAGAAAGATAACGGGTCAAGAGCGCAGCTGGAATTAGAGTAGCTGGCGTCCCTGAGTTTGCGATAGCAATACTCGACCATTTTCCAGTTCCCTTGTTTCCTGCCTGATCTAAAATAGTGTCTAAGACAAAGATATCTCCCTCTTGTTTCCGCAGGATATCAACGCTAATTTCCAGTAAATAGCTATCTAAGTCCTTTCGCCAAGATTCAAAGACATCGGCAATTGCCGGATTCGATAAACCCTGCTGTTTTAAAATAAAATAACATTCTGCCAAGAGTTGCATTTCGACATATTCGATCCCGTTATGAATCATTTTTACAAAATGTCCACTCCCTTGACTTCCTATATATGTGCAACAAGGCTCACCATGGCTGTCTTTGGCGGCAATAGCTTTTAGATATTTTTCTATTTGACTATAGGCCACCGCATTTCCGGAAGGCATAATCGAAGGTCCATGAAGCGCTCCATATTCCCCCCCCGAAATTCCAGCTCCAATAAAATGGATTCCCCTTTTCTCTAGGAGTTCTATTCTTTTTTGAGTGTCTTCGAAGTGAGAATTTCCACCATCTACTACGATATCCTCAGCTGACAATAAAGGTGTTATTTGAGATAGCAGATCGTCTATAGCCGCCCCAGCAGCTATCATCACGATGATTTTTTTGGGCGCAGCTAAAGAGGCCACAAACGATTGTAAATCGTCAAAGGCTTGCGAATTTTCCAATTCTGGAAAGTCCTGCTTAAAATCCCGAGCAATATGTTCTTCTTGTCCTTCCAAATGTCGGTTGAAAAGCGCTAGAGAAAAACCTTTCTGAGCCAAGTTTCGACTCAGGCTTTTCCCCATTACTCCAAGACCTATTACACCAATTTCTGCTTTCATCTGAGTTTATTTTGAATTTCCAATAGCATGACCTCCGGACTTTGGTCAATAGACACTTCTATAGCGTTCAAAGGAGGCTCTAGGGCATCGAACTGAGACCGTAACATGCTTGGGTCCATAAAATGATTTTTACGCTGGCTCATCCGCTTAAAAATAAGATCGTATGAGCCTTTTAGATAAATCCACTCGGAATGATCTTGTATGAGCATGCTTAGAAGATCTCTATACTTTTGCTTCAATGCCGAACAAGCGATCACACATCCAGTCTCTAGATGGGTTTGAGCGACGCCATTCAAACGTTCGAGCCATGGCAAACGATCTTGGTCGTTTAAAGGAATTCCGGAACTCATTTTGTCGACATTCGCTTGCGGATGATAATCGTCTGCATCCAAAAATGGGTGCCCCAATTGTTTTGCCAACAACTGGCCAATGAGTGATTTGCCTGAACCGCTCACACCCATGATAAAAATTATACGGGGAGATTTCACGCTTAGGCAGTTGAACTAAAAATATCTTTTAACCCGTTGATCATGATGATTACCGAAAAGAGAAAGGCTCCCGCCATAATTAGGTTGGTTAACCATCTTTGGGTGGGAAGTTTTTCATCTTTTCGATTCCATAGATATAGGAAACACAAAATTACCAAGGGTAAAGCAAAGACGTTAAATACTTGTGTGATGATTTGCCCTTTGATCGGGTTAAAACCAAATAGGGGAATCGATAAAGCCAATACACTAGCAATTCCTGTAATCCATTTGAATCTTTTGGATTGTACGTCGAGTTGACCAGCATTATAATCTCCCAACATTAATGGGACAATCATTAGGCAGGGAAATATAGAGGAAAGACCCGCGCTAAGCGTCCCAATAAAAAAAATACTAACTGCAAATTTACCTACGGATGGCTTTAGCGTACTGGACATATCCAATACATGGGTAATCTCTGTTCCAGTACCATACAAGCTCCCACTAGCAACTGCCATAATAGACCCACTGATGGTAAAAATAAGGATAGATGCCACCCAAGCATCGTTCTTCTGCGTTTTAAAATCTTTGAGGGTCCATCCTTTCCCCTGAATAAATAAAGGCCTCGATAAAAACGTGGCCGCTGCCATAGTTGTGCCTACAAAAGCGGCTATCAAGGTTCCGGCCCCCTCAACTTCAGGAATGGTGGGTACCAAGCCCGCAAGAATATCTGCCGGTAAAGGAAATACAAAGAAAAGAGTGAATAAAAAAGAAAGCCCCATGGCCGATACAAAAACAGCTAGTATCTTTTCGAAGATGGAATAGTTGCCCCGAATCAAGAGCGTGTAAAAAGTTCCAATCACAAGGACTGCAATAAGAAGGACTACACTGTATTTTTGGGAGGTTAAGGCTGGAAAATTGATACTTAGAACTTCGAAAATGACATTGGAGGTAATCCCTAAAATTCCAATCAACGAATTCCATTGACCAATTCCTACGGTAAGAATAATCGCCAAGGCAATTGCTTTACCCCCCGGGAAATGCTTTTTAACTGCATATAAGGCTGTTTCACCTGTCAGTAAATAATAGCTCCCAGAAACATAAATTAAGACCCCAGAAAACAAACAACTAAAAAATAATACCCAAAGCAGGCTCATCCCAAAATTATTCCCCGCGACGATCATAGAAGTAACACTTCCAGTGCCAATGGTATAGCCTATCGCAAAAATTCCAGGTCCGAAAGACAATAAAAATTTAAGAACGTTTTTCATGATTTTAAATTAAGGAAAAGTTCTAGTATGGTTCAATCTTAGCTGAATTTAAATCAAAAAAAATGTGGCTTGACGCCACATTTTTAAAAAACTAAAGAATTATAAACTAATAAACTAACGAACTTTATTAATAACTTCAATAGCAGCACGAACATCTGCTTCAAGCTGCTTGTAATTTTGAGTTTCTAGTATTTGCTTAGAAATCAATTTAGAACCCATCCCTACACAGGTAACCCCTGCATCAAACCAACCTTTAAGATTCGATTCTTCAGTAGATACACCTCCTGTAGGCATGATACTCGTCCACGGCTGCGGACCTTTAATAGCTTTGACAAATCCAGGACCATAGGTGCTTCCAGGAAAAAGTTTAACCACTTCACAACCCATTTCTTCCGCTTGTGCAATTTCGGTCAAAGACCCGCATCCGGGCGACCATAATACCTTGCGACGGTTACACACCACGGCTATATCTTCTCGAAAAACAGGAGTAACTACAAAATTAGCCCCGGCCAACATATATTGTGAAGCTGCGGCTGCATCCGTAACCGAACCAACTCCTAAGATCATCCCAGGAAGTTCATCGATGGCATATTTAATAAGCTCTGTAAAAACTTCTAAAGCGAAATCGCCACGATTGGTAAATTCCATCAATCGGGCACCTCCGTCATAACAAGCCTTAAGAACAGACTTGGCTACTTGGATATCCGAATGGAAAAATAATGGAACCATCCCCGATGTTTCCATTTGCTGAACCACTTGTAAACGTGTATACTGTGCCATAATCTATTTATCGAGCGACACGCCCAGAAGCGTCTCCACTCATTAATTTTTCAATTTCAGGAATCGTTACCAAATTCGCATCTCCTTTAACCGTATGCTTTAAGCAAGAAGCCGCTACGGCATAGTCTAAGGCTTTTTGGTCGTCTTCTGGATAGTGAATCAATCCGTAGATCAATGCGCCCATAAAGGAGTCTCCTCCTCCAACGCGGTCCACGATATGAGTAATCTGATATTCAGCACTCTTATACATTTCGTTTCCATCGTAAAGTACGCCCGCCCATGTATTGTGGGAAGCAGAGATAGAACCGCGCAAAGTGGTAATTACCTTTTTAGCACGAGGAAACTTTTGCATCATTTGCTTACAAACCGATAAGAAGGCCTCAGCTTTGACATGTTCCCCTTGTGTGGTGATGTCTAATCCTTCGGGTTTGATACCGAAGTGCTTTTCTGCATCTTCTTCGTTACCCAAAACGATATCGCAATAAGAAGTCAATTCGGTCATGATTTGCTCTCGGTCGCCATCGTATTTCCAAAGCTTAGCACGGTAGTTTAAGTCTGTAGAAATAGTAATTCCTAGAGAGCTAGCTACTTTGACTGCTTCTAAACAGGCATCAGCAGCGCTTTGAGAAATCGCTGGGGTAATTCCCGTCCAGTGGAACCATTGAGCGTCTTTAAACACCTCATGCCAGTCCACCATTCCAGGTTGGATTTCGGACATAGCCGAATGGGCACGGTCATAGACCACCTTACTCCCACGGCTAACTGCTCCGGTTTCTAAAAAATAAATTCCCAAACGGTCGCCTCCAAAAACGATATGGTCGGTTCCTACACCGCGCTTACGCATCTCCATAAGAGCACATTCACCGATATCATTGTCGGGAAGGCGGGTAACAAAATCAACTGGGACGTTGTAATTGGCTAAGGATACTGCTACGTTGGATTCTCCTCCTCCATAGACAACATCGAATGAATTGGCTTGTGAAAACCTCAAAAACCCTTGAGGAGCTAGTCGAAGCATTATTTCACCAAAAGTGACTACTTTTTTCATGGTTTAAATTTTAATTAGGCTTATGATTGCTGACACTAACTGAAGGCTAATCCCCCATTAATATCAATATTATTTCCATTAATAAACGAAGCTTCGTCGGTAGCTAAGTAAGTAACCAAATCGGCTACTTCTTCTGCTTGCCCTTCTCTGCGAAGTGGAGTTGATGAAGCTACTTTAGTTCGAATCTCATCCGTGGTAAAATCGTCGTGAAATTTAGTCCCAATTAAACCAGGACAAACTGCATTGACTCGAATACCCTTCGGACCTAATTCCTTAGACATCGCTCGTGTAAAGGTCGTAACTGCTCCTTTAGAAGAACTGTATAGAGCTGATCCACCCCCGCCACCGTCTCGAGCAGCTTGGGAAGAGATATTAATTATGGAAGAACCTTTACCCATCAAACTTTCGAATGCCTGAGAGACAAAAACAGTCGATTTGAAATTAACGCCCATAACTAATTCATAGAACGCCAAATCAAACTCTTGTAATGTTTTCCGAGCAAAAAGTCCACCAGCATTGTTGACCAAAATATCGATGGAATCTCCAAAAGCTTCAATTGTTTTGGCTTTCAATTCAGAAATTCCTTCAAGTGTAGATACATCGGCCTGAACTGTTATGGCTTCTCCTCCGATGGCTTCAATAGCCTGAAGCGTCTCATTGGCGGCTGAAACAGAATTAAGGTAATTGACTACTACACGAGCTCCCTCTTGGGCAAGGCTAATGGATATCGCTCTTCCTATATCGCGAGATCCTCCAGTAACAACGGCAACTTTACCGGCTAACTTCTTCATTTAATTGGGCTGTATTTATCGTCCTTAAAATTAGATTCCTAGTGCTTGTCCACCTCCAATTTGGATGGTCTCCGCTGTAATGAAAGCAGCATCTGGGCTAGACAAAAATGAAACTACAGAAGCTACTTCTTCTGGCTGTCCTAGACGACCCAACATAATATTGTTTTTCCAAGAAGCAAATACTTCGGGCTTGGTTGCTTTAATTTGTGCGTGGAAGGGAGTATCGATAGTTCCAGGAGAAACAGCATTGACACGGATACCGTATTCTGCTAAATCTTTCGCTAATGCTCTAGTGATCGCATGAACTCCTGCTTTAGAAGTTCCATAGATTCCCGCTCCAGGTCCACCAGCATTCCATCCTGCATTTGAGGTATAATTGATAATCGTAGGGTGATCTCCTTTTTTCAAAAAAGGAATCGCTGCTCTTGAAACAAAGAAGGTAGAATCCAAGTTTAGAGCCATAACCTTACGATAAAATTCGGTAGTCATTTCTTCAAAACGGGAACGACCTCCAAGGCCTCCAGCATTATTGACAACCACGTCGATTTTACCGTGTTTAGAACCAATAGCTTCAACACTAGCGTTAACAGCAGCCTCATCTGTTACATCAAATCCGGCGTATTCGGCAGAAATACCAGCGGCTTCAAGTTCCTGAACTTTTTCCGCGCCAACAGCATCTTCAATTCCGTTTAATACAACATGAAAACCATCTGTTCCTAAACGTTTAGCTACTTCAAAACCAATTCCACTGGTGGCTCCAGTAACTAAGGCTACTTTATTATTTGAATTACTCATTATCTTATAGTTTTTATTATTAATGTTATGTATTTGTCCCTGTGGCCATAAATGGTTTTATGGCTTCAATGGACTTATATTTTTGATTAAAAGGTGAATGGATAAAAGGCACAAAGGTGCTAATACTGCCAATATAATAAAGGCGGGAGTATAGGATTCTACAGTAATGATGGGTATCAACCAGTTCATTATGATCACAGAAACAGCACCGATACTTCCTCCTAAGCCTGCCAAAGTTCCAACAGATTTCCCACTTAATAAATCACTAGGGATGGTTTGAATATTACTAATTGCAAACTGAAATCCGAACAATACCATAAAGACAAAGGAAACAAACTTTTCAGGGGTATTGGCAAACATAATAGCTCCCAATATCGAGACCACTATAATAACTACAGCGACCAAAACGGTCTGCTTTCGGGCTTTATCTACAGTATGGTTCTGGAGTAGACGCTTGGCATACCATCCTCCGGCTAAACTTCCTAGCATAGCTCCTACATAGGGGAACCAAGCATAATATCCGATTTCTTTGACATTAAAGTTGAATTCCTTGTACAAATAGATGGGCATCCAAAAAACGAATAACCACCAGATGGGTTCAATAAAGAAACGAGCTGCAATAACCCCCCAAGATTCGCGTTGAGATAAGATTTGTACAATAGTTAAACCTTGATCCTCAGCTGAGTCTTGAGATGTTTGTTGGTCGGCTAAGATATGTTCGCGTTCCTCATCCGTAATCCAAGGGTGATTGGCCGGTAGAGATTTGTTAATCACTACCCAAGGCACGATCCAAATAAAACCAATAACACCAATGATTAGAAAAGTGATCTGCCATCCATAAGCTCCAAAAAGCTCAGCAATCACAGGGGCTGCAATGATAGAACCAATCCCAGCTCCTGCGTTAAAGATCCCTTGGGCTAAAGCTCTCTCTTTTATCGGAAACCACTCGGCATTATTTTTAACGGCCCCTGGCCAGTTACCCGCTTCGGCAACTCCCAAAAGACCTCGGAAAATCCCTAGACTGGCTGCACCACGTGCAAAAAAATGCAAAGCAGAGGCGAGAGACCAAAAGAAAATGGATAATACGAAACCAATACGGGTCCCTACTTTATCATAAATACGGCCCGAGATAAACTTCCCTGCCGCATACGTAATGGTGAAAATATTAATGATCCATGCATAATCCTGTTCGGTGAGATTCAAGTCTTCTCGCATTTGAGGCCACATGATCCCTAAGGCTGCCCGATCTATATAGTTGATGATGGTGGCCAGACAAACCAGACCAATAATCCACCACCGTAATCCTGTTACTTTCATAATTTAAGTTTAAAACAAAAAGGTCCAAACATGACGATTTGGGTGATTGTGTGAGGTTAATGTGAGCCCCTCAAAGCTCTTCTTTAAGATATTTGATAGCAATACTGATAGAGATCTTTAAAATGCTCTTTCATCGCAGATTTAGCACTTGCTGGATCTTTTTCCCGTATCGCGTCAACTATATCTTTGTGTTCTTGTATCCCCTTAAAGGCGGTATTCTTATCACAAATGTGGTGTTGTTCGAAATTATTGATAATCTCAGGCGTAATTTTGAGCATGAAACTGATCAAGGTAGGATTGGCACTTGCCCGCGCAATAGCCAGGTGAAAAAGTAAGTCTTCCTGTACCGCTTCTTCACCTCGAATAACCTTATCGGAATAAGCCGCCAAGGCTTCTTCCATACGTTTTAAGTCGTCAGCAGAACGACGAAGTGCTGCTAATTTGACGCCTTTTAATTCTAAGAAAATTCGAGCTTCCACCAATTCTTTAAAAGAAGGTTCTTGTAACTTAAGGATATCGTCAATCATCCCGTTAAGGGCGATAATACCGATATCTGCTACAAAAGTCCCGCTTTGTGGAATGGATTTAACCAGACCGTAAAATTCTAAAGTTTGTAAAGCTTCCCTAAGATGGCTACGAGTAACATTAAAGCGTTCAGATAGCATGCGCTCCGATGGGAGCTTATCACCAGGTTCTAAATTTTTGAAATTAATTAATTCTTTAATCTTAGAAATAATTTCTTTCTGTTCGGCCTGTATTTCGCTATCAATAATCATATGTACTACATTAACTTACGGGAGACTTAAGAATTGGTTAACCAAATTGGTCAAACAAAAATACTAAAAGTCTTGAGCTTTAAAACTTAGAATCAATAATTACAATTTATTTAAGATTTATTTCTAAAACAAGAAGAAACGAGGGCCCCGGATTAATGAAGGCCCCCGTTGCAAAACTAACTAAAGAAACGAAACAAATTAGTAGCCAGGATTCTGCGTGATGACTCCACCACTAGCAAGAATCTCAGATACTGGGATGGGGAAAATGTGATAGTTGCTATTCACAGATTGTCCCATTTCAGTATCTACAGTACCTGTCCGAACCAAATCGAACCAACGCTTCCCTTCAAAAGCCAATTCTAAACGTCTTTCGTTTTGAATCGCTCGAGCTACAGCCGATTGAGAGCTGATCGTTGTATGATCTAGTGGACTAAGTCCAGCACGGCTACGGATTGGATCCAATAGGTCTAATACACTTTGCGCAGATGATCCCGTTTGATTTAAAGCTTCTGCATACATAAGGATGACATCAGCTAAACGGATTTCAATCCAGTCGTGATCAGGTCCCCCTTCTTGTGGAAACTTAGGCGAAGCAGTTTCACCCGCATTGATCGTTACTGCACGACGAAGGTCAGTTCCTCCACCATTGGCATCACTGGCATCAAAAGCATCAACCAAATCCTCATCTAAGGGCTCAAGAGCTTTAGTATCTAAACCTGCAGACCAAGACCAAAATTCAGAAAATCCATACTCATCAGTGATCGAACTTGACACCTGAATAGCAAAAATGATTTCAGAGTTTAAATCATTGGCTTCACCGAAGATATCTGCGAAGTTGGCCTGTAATGAAATTCCAGCACTAGCAGCACCATTGACAACAGCTCCAAGTTCGCTAGCAGCGTTCTGGTATTCTGCACGGTGTAAATACACTTTCCCTAAAAGGGCTTGAGCTGCATATCTAGATGCTCTACCATCTCGGATTTCTATCCCCAAGGCTGCTTTAGCCGCTTGAAGATCTGGAATAATGACATCTGTATAGATCGTCTCCTTAGACACACGTGCCAAGATTGACGTATCAGAAGTACTTGGTGCAGCTGAAGTATTCAATGGCACATCACCAAACACTTGTACCAACTTAAAGTAAGATAAAGCTCTTAAAAATTTAGCTTCACCTACTTGTGTTGCATTTAAAGAATTTGCAATAACATTATTAGCACTTAAGATAGACTTGTATAAAGCTGTATAGAAAGGACCGAAAAATTGGTCTTCCATATCTACTAAGTCACCATCAAAACGATCGAACGCTGGAAATGGTTCCTCAGTCATAAGTCCGTTATCCGCTCTAAAGTCTCCCATCACAGCCATAGGCGTAACCGCTCCAAGCTGATAGAAGTAAGCGGCATTAAGGACGCCACTGAATTCAGTTAATGAATCCGCACTAGCAATATTTGACGGTGTTTGATCCAAATCACTTTCACAAGCGATGACCAAGCAGAATAGTCCAAAAATTAAAGTTAATTTTTTCATATCTCTGTTGTATTAAAATTTAAGATTGATCCCTAGAGTCATAGTTCTTACAACAGGACTGGCTCCTACTTGAACCCCATAGGTTGTTGGGCCTAAATATCCACTGTTTGTAATCTCAACACCTTCAGGATTGTAGGAGGTGTAGTTATCAGCCATAAGGTAGAACAAGTTTGTCCCTGCAGCATAGATACGTGCAGATGTCAACCCGAATTTGTCGATCGAATCTTGATCGAATGTATACCCTAAAGTCATGTTTCGAAGAGCGATATATGACGCGTCCTGGATACCTGAATCTGTTTGACGTCGGTTTCCAATGTAGTGCTGATTGTTGTGATCTGCACGTCCGTCTCCATCAGCATCAAACGTATCTACTAAACGACCTGACCACTCAGATCCGTAGTATAAAGGATCGATGTTGTAAACTTCAGCTCCGTGAGAACCTTGGAATTGAAGAGAAAGATCAAAGTTTTTGTAGTTCATGCTACTGTTAAGACCCCAGTAAAAATCTGGTGTAGCTTGACCGATTTTTACCAAATCTCCACCTTCTTCTACGGTACGAGTACGATCAATTACACCGTCTCCATTTTGATCTACAACATAAGATTCTCCTGTAGTGTTATTCGGGTGACGTGTACCATCCTCTAAGTAGAGCATTTCTACAGGTCCAGAAGTTTCAAGACCCCACATTTCTCCAATCTGACCACCGACATAGTTTCTAAAGATTGGTCCACGACCACTTTGTCCGTATTGTGCTCTTGGAAGTTCGTCCAATCCACCTAGATCAGTGATTTCTGTATCTACAGTAGAAAGGTTAGCATTTAGATTCCAGCTAAAGTTTCCATTGTCGATCATATTAGCAGAAAGTTCAAATTCCATACCGCTACTTTCAACATCTCCAGAGTTCAATCGGATAGAAGTTGTTCCTAAAACTTCAGAAACACTCTGATTGATCAAGATGTCTTCGATCTTAGAAGTATAGTAGTTCATGCTTAGTCTAAAGCGATTGTCTACAACTCCTAAATCAAAACCATAGTTGGTTTCTGTATTGGTCTGCCAAGTTAAATCTGGATTCGCAACATCAGAAGGAATTAAATACGCATTTCCGAAGATTGTCGCCTGAGGATTCAATAAGCTCAAGGAATTGTAGGCTCCTAAATCAGAAGTTGTTCCTAGAGATCCAGTACTGTAACGCAGCTTTAACAAGCTAACCGTTTCAGAGCTAAAGAAATCTTCGCTGTGAACGTTCCATCCCAAAGAAAAAGCAGGGAAAGTCTCATATTTATTGTTGGCTCCAAAACGGGAGTCTCCATCACGACGAACAGAAACGGACGCCAAATACTTGTTGTTGTATGCGTAGTTGATTCGACCGAATACACTATTTCGAGAAATTTGTTCATCACGCTCGGAGATTGAAATGTCAGCCGGCTCTAAAAGACCAAAGTTGACAATTTCTCCAAAAGGAACATTGGTACCTCTAAGTGTTGTTCCTTTTGTGTAGGTATCTTGGAATTCAATACCAGCTACAGCATCGATATCATGATTCCCGATAAGCTTAGAGAAGCTTACAGTAGTCTCGCTCAAACGAGTCGTACGTGTAACGTCTACTTGATCTAAGTCTGTTTGAGTTGTACGAGCTCTAGAGTCTGCCTCTAAACCTTGGTAATAGTAGTCTTGAGTATCACGGATGTCCGCTCCAATTACTGTTTTGATGCTTAGATCTTCAGTAATTTTATAACGAAGATATCCAGTGATATTGGCAAAATAAGTTTTGATCCAACGATCTGCGTTGTCCAATTTGGTCGCAGGTCCTGCATCTCCAGATCCTCCAATACCATTGTTGGCTCTACCATAGTGCCAGTCTTGTGCAGTATCCCCAACTTGAAGCGTAGCAATACTGTTGTTAAAAGGAGCAGAACCTCCTCTATAACCATTATCATAGGCAGAGTATCCTAAAGCCTGAGCACGTTGATCTAAACGTTGTACAAAAGCGATAGACTCAGCTGTGTGATATACCGGGTGAACTCCGTAAGCACGTAATAAGTCGCGCATATCGTGAGCAACGATATCTTGAGTAGATGTAAATCCACTAAAGGTCATTCCGGTCTTAAATTTATCGCTCAACTGAGCATCAATGTTCATACGTGCATTGATACGCTCAAAACCTTGAGTGATAACAACCCCTTCGGTATCTTGGTAACCCAAGGATGCAAAATACTTAACACTTTTGGATCCACCGCTAACACTTAAGTTATGGTTGACCATAGAACCGGTTCTAAATAACCAGTCTTCAGGGCTGATAGCTCCGGGAGAGTCTTCATAGGCACTCAAACGGAACTCTACAAAAGTAGGATCGATTTGAGATAAGTCCCAGTTTCCAGCAGCGATTTCGCTACGTGCGTGTGCTGCCCACTCTGGACCTGACATAAGAATATTGTCTCGGTATTTGCTAGAAGTACTGATATAAGAATCAAGACTTACTACAGGCGCTCCTTCACCACCTCTTTTGGTCGTTACCAAGATAACCCCATTAGCCCCTCGAGATCCGTAGATCGCAGCAGAAGAAGCATCTTTTAATACTTCAAGACTCTGGATGTCATTTGGGTTAACCGTTGCCAAACTTCCAGAAATAGGATAGCCATCAACAACAATAAGAGGATTTGAACTTCCATTTACGGAAGCCGATGCACGGATCTGAATCTTAGGATCAGCTCCAGGCTCACCACTTTGGTTTTGGATGAGTACCCCAGACATTTTACCTGCCAAGGCATCATCTACACGAACGGCTTGAACACTTGCAATGTTCTCTCCCTTAACCTGAGCAACTGCTCCTGTCAATTGAGATTTTTTACGTGTACCATAACCAGTTACTACAATCTCGTCCAATTCGTTTTGGTCTTGTTCCAAAACTACGGACACGTTGTCTTGCCCGTTAAAGGTGACTGCTTGAGTAACATAGCCTAAATAAGAAAAAACGATAACCTCGCCTTCATTAACCGTCAGGGTGTAGTTCCCGTCAAAGTCCGTCGTGGTTCCGTTGTTGGTGTTTTGCACAACCACATTAGCACCGGGGATGGAAAGTCCATCAGAACCCGTAACCGTACCATTTACTTGAGTTTGTGCAAACGAAAACATACTGCAAAACAATGCTGCTAGCAGTACTAGATTTTGTTTGAATTTCATGCGTACTTGTTTAATTAGATTTCTATTTTGTTTATACACCGATTGTTTTGCTTACACATAACAACGGAGGAAATACATAAGACATCAAACAAAGTCTTACGTATTTAGGTCATTCCCAGCTGGTAAATCAGATTGGTTTACCAGATTGGTATGCCAAATATAGCGTATTTTAGGGATCCGCAAAATTTAAGCCCAATTATTTCAGCTTTTTGATAATTAGACTCCCCTCATTTGGAAATTGAAATCTGTTGCAAGTGCCTGATGTTATTTTAATCTCCTATCCGTGCACATTGAATCGTAAGAATCATTAGTTCCGCCTCCAAAACGGATGGTGTATAGCCATAAAATGCAAATAAGGAGAATAAGGAAATGCGTTCCTCTTGTACATAGCGGCCAAATATAAAAACAGAAAAAATGGCAGGAGTGCCTACTAGTGTTTGACTTCAAGTTCGTAGAAACGAACTTTAGAAAAGGACCCTTCGTCCCGGGATTGGAAATAGTTCCCCGCCTTAAAATAGTTTTCAAATACACCCCACTTATCCATATGGATGGACTCGTAAACTTTGTATTCATTTTTATTTAAAACGATGACCATTTTCCCCTCAGAAACGATGACTTCCAAGGTGAATTTTTTAAATCCTACTTCTTGCTCAAAGCTAAAGCCTTCGTCGTCTCCCCAAGCTTGTTTGTAGAGAAGAGCTTTTCCAGTAAGATTTGGATTTTTTAGGACTTTGGTTTTGACCCGTACCTTTCCTTTATCCCAATAGATTTTTAAGATCGGAGGAGCATCATTGCTCTTCTTCCCGATTAAATCCCGCTGCTCATTGGTTAAACGGCCATGGATTTGCATAATAATGGTTCTGTGATACTTTCCAGAAGCATCCCTAGAGGAAGCCTCCATAGCTATTTTACCTCTCATATAGGCGCCATCTGCAAAAGTCCAGTTGACATTATTATTCCCCGGCTCCATTTGTTCTCTTAACTCTGAACGGGTGTATTTGGTGTTCATCGTCTTAGAATCCGTAGGCATGGCATGAAAGACAATGGCCCCTTTTAAAGAATCTATATACATATAGGGTTTAGCAACCTCCATACTTGCAAAATTCAAAATTTCAGGGGGTTCAATTTCATAGGGTTTGCCTTTATCGTTGGTGACCGGGAGGGTAACCTTCCAATGGCTGAGATCGATTTTGGGGAGCTTTACTTTTTTACGCTTCTTTTTGGATTTCTTTTGGGTCTGAGCTTCCAAAAGAGAAACGCCACTCTCCAAAGCTTGGAAAGTGGCGTTATTATAATTTAAAGTATTTAAAAAGATGGTCAGTACTAAGATCAAATGATAATTCATAACCAAATTTTAAACTTTAAAGAAGTTCTTAGTTAGCAAGAACCTTTACATTATCGATATAGGCATCCTTAGGTGTTACAGCGTAAAACATAATGGATACTTGCCCATCCGAAGGAGCTGTAAAAGGAATATTCACAAATGTTCCTACATCTCCAGGGGTGCTCGAAAATTTACCTTGTGCAATAAAACCTTCATGGTAACCCAAGTTTTCAGAAGGAATATCGTCTACGGCATCGGCACCATCTACATAGTAGCCATCCATAATAAGACCAACCACTCGACGGCCACCAATGGGGTCGTCTCCAGCGTCGTTCTTGATCGCATACTGGTACTGTAGGATATAGTTTGCGTTGGGTGTAAGAGCAAGCTCCTGATAGGCATATCGGGAGTTTGAACTTCTAAATTCCCCTCCAGACTGACTGGAACTCCATTTAGCTCCTCTTGTTTTTCCTACGTCATTTCCGTCGTAGTCCAAATCTGATCCGTCTGAACTGGATCCAAATGGATTGGTGGTACCATCCGTAAAGGTTGGGAATTTCCACATTTCCATCTTGTCATTAAAATCTCCATTCGCAATGGTACTGCTTGTTGGTTTATGTAAGTAAACATTATCAACCGCAATAGTGGCGTGATCCCGAGCGGTTCCACCGCTGCCAAGTTCGAAATGGATTTCATTAAATTCTGTTACGGCTCCTGAGAAACCAGTCGCTAGATCAATATCAAAACTTGTCCATTCGCCATCGGTTAGAGCCAAGGCATCTACTTCAAAAGAATCAGAATTGCCAGTGTTCACCAAAGAAACTTTTAGGACATCAATCCCAGAACTAAAGTTGGAATGTACATCGAAATGGATACGAGTAGCTGCAAGTCCCTCTACAAAGGTATTTGCAACCTCGACAGAATTCATACTCAATATTCCAGCACCCGTTCTAAGACGTGAAAATTGAACAACATCATTGACTTCACTCACCGATACTACAGAACCTCCTGAAGCTGCCGTTCCATGCTCCCAAGAAAGCATGGCACCGTCGTATTCAAAACCGTCGCTAAATAGTGCGTATACATTTGGATCCCGCTCACTTGGAGAGGCAGGTACAGTTGATACGGCTGCTGGTTCATGATTAACCGTAAAGTTGGCACTTAAAGACACGTCTGCAAGACCTTGATCAGATTTTGCCGTAACGGTTATCGCATATACAGCGGAAGCCTCAACATTAGGATAATCATAAGATGCTGATCCACCATTTTCTGAAATGGTCACCGGATCTCCGTGTCCAAAGTTGACCACAAAAGAAGATGCGCCAATCGCTAGTGGAGTAACGGTTACAAAGGTACCGTCATCCAAATTGTTAGCATCTGGCCCTGAGGAAATATCAAAACTAGAAAAAGTGATTTCTGTAAGCCCCGGTCCACTCGAATTCAAACTTGGCTGTTCTGGTTCGAATTCGTCGTCACAGCCCACCATGATTCCCGTAATAAAAAGGGCTGGTATTAGTGTTTTAAATAAATTCATTGTTTGTGCTTTTTAATTTAATAATTAGTCTGCTGCGTAAACTTTTACGTTGTCGATATATACATCAACATCGGTTACCGCATAAAAAAGGATTGCCATTTGTCCACTTTCGTTGGTCGTAAACTGCTGCTCTACCAAGGTATGAGAAGTTTTCCCATTGGCTTGATCAGCAATAAATTGACTTACAGGTGTTTCAGCAACAGCAACAGCTCCGTCAGAAAAGTGTCCTCCAAGGATTTCAGAATAAATTCGATTCCCTCCTGGTGCAACACCCGCTTGCTCAGCTGGAGTCTTAATGGCATACTCATATTCCAAGATATAATTTACCGTACGATCGGCGTTCGAAGGAGAAACAATGATTGCTTGGTAAGCATAACGTGTATTCGAACTTAGGTAAGGCCCTGCAGAAGTAGCTTTGGTCCATTTGGCACCCTTTGTTTTGGAACCGTTATCCGAACCATCGTAGTTGGTGAAAGATCCATCAGAACTAGAGTTATATGGACTCGTTGTCCCACCTGTAAAAGTTGAGAATTTCCAGTCGTTCTGACCGTCATCAAAATCTCCGTTAAGGATGGTAACAGGTAGTGGAACAAATCGATCTACTACATTAACATCCACCGTAATTGAATTTGACGCATTGTTGGCATCAGAAGCCGTTAAAGTAACCGGGTAAGTCCCCGCACCTGCAGCAAAAGTGTAAGTTGGATCCTTATCGGTCGATGTATCTCCCCCAAAATCCCAAGAATAGTTCGTGGATTCTGTAGACAGGTTACTAAAAATGATCGTTTTAAAGTTCTCTGCAGAAGGACGATACGTAAATGCTGCAGATGGTGGCACGTTGTCCACTTGAGAGCCCGCTTCGGGTAACTCATACTCGAATGCTTCTTCACAACTCACTGTGACAGCCATCAGCGCTAAGCCGAGGACCATTCGAGCAGTTTTATTGAAAATGTTGAACTGATTTTGCATGATTAATACGATTTTAAATTATTGAGGGTTTTGTGTTAAAAGCCCCTCACTCAAGTTAATTTCTCTTGCTGGAATAGGCAACAATAGTCTTCTAGCATTGTAACTAGTGTATCCCATCTCTGCTGCATGCGCACCTAAAACTTGATCAGCAACACCAAAGCGCAACAAATCAAAGAAACGGTGGTTTTCAAAAGCGAACTCTACTCTTCTTTCGATCAAAAGATCACTTTGTGTCAAAACTGCAGGACGGTCCGATACAGGATCAAATCCTGCTCGTTCTCTCACTTCCATATAATAATCAATAGCTCGGCCATTGGCGGTATCTCCACCGTTCATAGAAGCTTCCGTATACATTAAAAGAATATCAGAATAACGCAAGATAATCCAGTCGTTCCCAGCATTAGCAGGAGATGATCCATAGGTTGGATTATCACGATCCGAAATATCAGATCCCTCAGGTAAAAACTTAATTACCTCTGCATTTTCGGGAATGGCAAGAGCCGCATCGGAACCAAAAGCAGCGAAAGAAGCAGCTCCTCTGTTTCCACCATGAGAATTAAAGTCCTCAACTAGGTTGGTATTTACGATGTTTAAACCATCTTGTCTTCCTTGTCTTTTATAGGAAGTGAATTCGGAAGAAAACCCTTGACTTTCATCTGGATTTCCAGATACGTACTGAATCGCAAAAATGATTTCATCGTTCAGCTCGTTGTAAAAGACATCAGAAAAATTGTCTTCTAGAGAAAAGTCTCCGCTATCGATGATCGCTTGACAAAGGTCTCTTGCAGCGTCATAGTTAGGCGTTTCCAAAGACAAATATACTTTGGCCAATAAGCCCTGTGCTGCTGCCTGAGAAGCTCTCGCTTTGTGGCTGTTGTCTAAGTGTGCAACCCCCGCTTGAAGATCACTTACGATTTGATCGTAAACTAAATTCTTAGCCACTCGGGTAAAGAGCAATTCTTTATCATCCGCCACTACAACACTGGTCACTAATGGTACATCGCCATACAAGCGAACCAAGTTAAAATAGGCTAATGCACGTAAAAACTTCGCTTCAGCAGTGTAAGCATCAACATTTTCTGCAGAAGCATTACTGACATAAGCTAAAACATTGTTGGCTCTAAAAATGATTTCGTACATGGATTGGTAATAATCCTCGGACTGAATATTTTCAGGCTCTACAATAAATCTATGGAAGTCTGCTCGAGACCCTTCTAACGTTTTACTACGCGTGTTGTCGGAGCGGTGTTCCGTTAAAAGATATTCCAACTGAATCCCTCTATTGAATCGAATAGCACTAGATTCAGTATTCTCATTAACTCCCTGAACGGCGTCATAGATTCCTATAATTCCTGCTAATACGTCCTCATCAGACGCAAAGAAACTATTCGCTACAATCGCAGAATCTGGTAATGGATTTAGAAACTCATCTGCGTCGCAAGAGATCAACTGGACCCCTGCAAAAACAATAAGTAAAAATTTTATATGTTTCATCGTTAGCATTTTTTAAAAGTTAATATTTAATCCTACAGAAGTAGTTCGGAACAATGGCGTACCTGCCCGTTGCGCACCATACGATTGTGGTGAGTTGTTCGAATCGATATATTCTGGGTTAAATCCGTGATAATCATCCGATGTGATATACAATAGGTTTTGTCCTGTAGCATAAATTCTACATGAAGTAATCCCTAATGAAGTCACTAAATTATCTGGTAAAGTGTAGCCCAAGTTAACATTTCTTAAAGAGAAGTAACCGGCACTCATCACGATATCATTGGTATGGATACGTGGCTTGATAAACGAAGCATCAGGAACAATTCCAGCAGCTACAACAGCTTGCTCGTCCAATGTTGCACCATTCCAGTGAGAGAAGAAATATTGATCTCCAACGTTTTTCACTTCCGCCCCTTGACTTCCCTGAATCATGAATGAAAAATCAAAGTTTCCGAAATTGAACTGGTTTGTTAAACTCCAAACGATTTCTGGATATGGATCTCCCAAGATGGTTTTATCATCGTCTGTAATCAATCCATCTCCGTTCAAATCTTTTACGATTACGTCTTCAGAGATTCCGTTGATTGGAAGCCATGGAGATTGCCAATATTCGTCTGCCAACTCTTGGTCAACTACATATCCGTAGAAAGAAGATATCGGTTGTCCAACCAAGTTAATCCATTGCGAATTACGTCCAAATCCGTCTTGCGTAAGCGCTCCGTTAGATTCGCCATAGTCAAGTAAAACGTTTTTGTTGGTTGAAGCGATCAAAGTGGTGTCCCAAGAAAAGTTTTCACTGGTAACATTTTTGGTTCTTAATTCAAATTCCCATCCACTGTTTTCCACTTTTCCAAGGTTTACAATACCGTTGCTAAACCCAGTAACATAAGATACAGGATTGTTTAATAGCAACTGGTCACTTGTACGCTTGTAGTAATCGATAGATCCAGAAATTCTATTGTATAGTAAACTGAAATCTAACCCAGGGTTAAATTCTTCAGATGCCTCCCATTGCAACAATAAGTTGGCGATGTTTTTAGGAGATACCCCTGCAGTAATGCTGTTCCCTGTAATAGCGTTGCTGGTATCCAGCTGCGCTAGATATGGCCATGCATTTACAAGATCGTCCCCTACGTTGAAGTTTTCAGATCCTGTAAGACCATAACTGGCTCTTAGCTTAAGTGTAGTAATCACGTCTGAATCGGCTAGGAAATCTTCGTTAGCAACATTCCAACCCACCGAGATGGCCGGGAAGTTACCCCACTTCGATTCTACTCCAAATACCGAACTTCCGTCACGTCGGAAAGATGCGTTTAACAAATATTTGTTGTCATATGCATATCCGATACTACCAAAGTATCCAATTTTATTTTTAACCACGTTGATCTCTCCTTCAGATACAATCGTAGTGGCACCTTGTAGGTTTTTAAGCAAATCGTTGGTATAACCTGTTCCAACAATTTGGCTGGTCTCAGCTTGTCGTTTCTGAATAGTGACCCCTGCCAATGCGCTTATATCGTGGTTTCCGATTTGTTTTTTATAAGATAAAGTGTTGTCTAAAATCAAACGAGATCGGAATCTGTTATTCAAAAGGTATTGAGCTCTACTGGAACCTGACTGGTGGTGTTTTGTACCATCCCATCGAGTTCTCTTACGCTGCTCTAGAGTAACCCCTAAGGAAGACTTCGCTACTAAATCGTCCATGATTTCGTATTGTAAATACGCTCTTCCTAATAATTTGGTGTTAAACTCGTAGTGCTCTCTTTCAACATACTGAGCATAAGGGTTAGCATCTCCAGAAGTTCGAGGTCTGCTATCGCTACCGTCACCGTCTAGGTCTAATTCAACCAAGTGGTTTTCATAGAAATAATCTCCAACGCCTACATTAGGATACGCATCTCTGTTGATGAACTGTAAAGTCTCTTCTGTATGATAGATAGGCAACCATGGAGACTGACGGATAGGGTTGTGAATCGAAGTGGGCAGTCTTCTTTGCTTGGAGTAAGAAGGCGTAGCACTTAAACCAAACTTTAACTTGTCCGTAACTTTACTATCCAGTTTTAATTTTGCAGAGTATAATTTATAATCATCTGTCAATACTACCCCTTCGTCATGTACATAACGCAAGGACGCTGTAAACTTTGTTGATTTTGATCCTCCACGAGCCGATAAAGAGTGACTGTTAATGAAACCGCCATCGAAGAAAACATCTTGCCAGTCACGGTCAATTCCTGTTACCTCAACGATTTTTTGAGCATATAAAGTAGCTTCAGAAATGGATCCTGTAGCAGCCAATTCGCGTGCTGCCCACTCGTCTAAGTTTTTCTTATAATCTTCACTTCCAAAAGCGTCTTTATAACCTGTGTAGGCTTGGTAAGAGAATTTAGTTTTCCCTTCTTCTCCCGTTTTGGTGGTAATCAAGATAACCCCGTTAGAACCTTCACTACCATAGATGGCGGCAGAGGCAGCATCCTTAAGCACCTCAAAGGATTCAACGTCGTTCATGTCAAGATTCCCCAAAAATTCAGCATCTACGATAACTCCGTCTACTACAACAGCAGGTCCAGAGTCAGCTGTAATGGATCCAAAACCACGAACCGTAATGGTCGGTGCACCCCCAGCTTCTGGGTTAGTCGCTTGGATGTTTACCCCAGAAACTTGTCCGATCAGGGCGTCGTCCACACGCGATACAGCAATTTGGTCGAGATTCTCATTTACAATTTTGGAAATTGCACCGGTCACTAAACTCTTTCGTTGAGTGCTATAACCTGTGACAATAATTTCGTCTAATTCGTTTTGGTCTTGTTCCAAAACGACAGCAATGTTGTCTTGTCCACTGTAAGTGATCGCTTGGGTTACATAGCCCAAATACGAAAAGACGAGTACATCCCCTTCACTAACGGATAATGAGAAATTTCCGTCAAAGTCGGTGGTCGTACCATTGTTGGTGTTTTGCACAACTACATTAGCTCCAGGTACTGGAACTCCGTCGGAACCCGTTACGGTACCATTGACTTGGGTTTGTGCAAAAGAAAAAGCACTGCAAAGCAAAACTGCCAACAGCACAAAATTCTGTTTGATTTTCATACGTACTTGTTTAATTAGATTTCATTTTTGACTTAATTACTCCGAATAACGTCTTTTCAAGGGGCACGTATATACTGGATATATGAACCTTAACTGTCTGTAAATCAGAACAAATAAATTTGGTTGTCCAAATTGGTTAACCAAGTTGGTTTACTAATATACTATATTTTGGATATCTTCAAAGGTTTTATGGGAGATTATCCTTCCATAAAGTCCTCGCGAATCGGACTAAATACATCAATTAATTCTCCTGCTTCGCGACAAATGGCTCCGTGAAGTGCATGAGGAGGAATATAAAAACTATCGCCTGCACGAAGGGTTTGAGTTTTTCCCGCAATCGTTGTTTCAAATGCCCCGGAAACCACATAAGTAACTTGTGAATGATAATGCTCGTGCATCTGGCCTATACCGCCTTCGTCGAAATGTACACGCACCAACATAATTTTGTCGTCATAACCTAGAATTTTTCTTTTAACACCTGGAGCAACAGTTTCCCAAGCGATATCTGCGTCATTGATAAATTCTGAACTTGAACCAAAGGATTTCATAATTTCTAATCGATTTTTATTAATGTTTAATTTGAATTGGGCCTTTCCAATCAAGAGTCTGCCCATTGATATTTATGCTATGTTGTGTCTCGGGCGAATTGTCCCGATGCGCTATACAAACCTGTATGCTTCCTCCCCTAAGGAGTTGAATTCGGATAACACTATAAAACTCGGTCCCGTATAGGGTTTCAATCGCTTGAATGGAGGAACGAGAATTTAATGCAATCTCTGTTACTGGACTGTAACTCCCGTGAATCTCAATAGTATTTACAAATAAGGTATTTTGAGTTGCGGTCCGGCGTTGAATCACTACGGGATCTTTGCGCAGATTAAATAAAGGATCATTTGCACCCAATTGTCCAAAAATAAACTGATCGGCAGCTTCGGTCTGGAAGCTTAGCGTATAAAAATGATCTTTCTTCTTAATGTTTATACGTTTGGTTCCGCCGGTAGTTTTCCCCTCAGCTATCTTCCATTGATGTTGATAGCCAAACTTTTTCCCCAAGGGATTCAAGCTTTTCTCTGGTATCAATTCCAAATCGGTCTCCATCAAATGCCCTAAATAATGAAAAGGCAAATCGTATTGATGTGCAGCCGAAGACTCTAGCTTAAAAACGTCCAAAACCAAAGGATGCTCCAGGCGTTCGTCTTGAATTAAAAACAAGGTTCGATGCATTTCAGTTCCCGGATAAGCATCAGAATCTTCCATACTGATCCATTGATCTCCGGCTGAAGCCAGACGACTGTGGAATTTTCGGGCATGAAACTGACTGCCGATTTCATAGGATCCCTTATGATGGGAAATCTCATCTTGTACTATCGTATTGTGTGCCAATGTTTGCTTGGCCCAAGTTTTATTTTCTTTGAGATAGCCCCCTCCATTTTTTTGATCGATATTCACAAAACGCGCTAACCCATAGTCCTGTAAAATATCCTCTCCTTTATATAATAAGGAATAAGATAAACGATCGTAGTGGCCATGACTATTTCCTTGTGCGGTATATTTAGCAACAATGTTCACTTCATCTGCTCCCGCTCGAAGACTGGTGATCCCTCCTTGTTTTCCTTCTGGACCATCCGTAAATTCCATAGAACCCTTGCGGAAGGGAACTGCTTTTCCTTGATCAATAGCCAAAGCAACCGCAAAACCGGCATCGTCTAAACTCACTCTTTTTTGTTCCTGAGCAATAGACAACAAGCCCGGATCGGGTTCGCCATAATGGTAGGCTATATTAACTGCAGATACCAACTCTCGAGAAAAATATGACATCCCTTTTTGAGCATCGTTCAGCGCATAAAACTCCCCGTCCGTATCGGTCAGATTTAAAAGGGTTTCAACTGCCTTGAGCAACACCCCATCTTTGTAGTTCCAAATGTCTTGCTCCGGACGTTTGTTGTGAAGTCCTACCGCAAAAACCAAATAGGGATACATAGCATACCGCTGATAATAGGGGGCTTCTGTATAATAGCCTTCAGGAGAAAAAGGTGCATCAATATTGGCCAAAAAACCGGCCTTTTCTCCTGGCTTTCGGATAAATCCACCGTCGTTATCTTTAGCCTCCAAACTTGTATTATCCAACGATATCCCGTACAAAGCCCGCTGGATAAGAGCTTCGTCCTCGAGTACCAAGCCCATCAGGCCTACTGCCGCATTCCCCCAAGTACTGTGGTTGTGGATCCGGTTGAAAAATTGAGGATTTTCGACCGAAATATAATCCGCAAATGGGCGGAATAGTTCGGTTTCTAAATAGTTGCGTTCGGAAGCACTTAAGTAATTGTATACGCAATCATAGGCTTGGCTCGCATAAACCAACCAATTGGAATCGTTTAAACATTGCCAAAAAATCTTTCCACGAGCATAGGAGCGTGGCTGCGGATGAATGGGTAGTTCATTGTAGATTTTGGCATAGGCCATAAGAACCTCCTTCACATAGGCCGCATAGGTGTCGTCTTCCAAAATTTGATACAGCACAGCTGCTTTTTGAAGGACAAAAAAGTTGCGCTTGTGGCGTTCGTGTGTATAGCCCCCTGCCATATCCTTTGGAATGGGTACAAAAACACCCTCCTGAATTTCGGCATCCACTTCGGCTTTAACTTCATTCAAATATCGATCAAATGTGGGCACTTTACCCAAATGTGTCCGAATCTTTGCCACACCTTCTGCTGTTAAAATCAAATTGGGGTGGTCCTGAGCTTGCATGGGCTTAACAGCCAAAAAAGCACAAATAAGGGTCCAAAAAAGTAAGGATTTATAGTTCATTAGAATTGTATACCTAAAGTTTGATTATCGTTTCCTAAAGGGAGGTTTTCTGTTGTGGAAGATCGATATATTTTCCCAATCGAATATTTTTGATCTCCCGTGACTTCTAAGGGAATGCTTGCTTCCATTTGGAGTTGATCTACCTTTACGATGGGCTCTCCTACAACCAAATGCATGCTGATCTTTTTCGTTTGCTGGAAAACCGAGTTCTGAATAGCAATGTCCTGAGCCCCATAAAGCTTTATAGCTGCATCGTATTTATTACGCTTCCCAAAACCAACATTGGTCAAGGTACAATGATTCATATCTAAAAAAGGACCAAATGTACTTTCGTCTTTTCCTCCCCGATGCAAGACTAAAACAGCCCCTTCGATATTGCTAAAGCGATTGTTATGCAAGGTTAAAAACTCCACATTGTAAATCCCCACATCATCCGTTTCCTTATCCAAAGCCAATACATGTCCAGTGACCTGATTAAAGCTAGAATTGGCAATATAGATCTCATCCGCAAAAGTGTTTTTATACACCCGGATCACATCAAAAGAATGATTGATATCCAAATTATCGAAATGACAGTCCTCTATCCGTAGACTGTAGTTTTTGTTCATAGAGTACTTACTGGTTCGGATCACAGAGTTTCCAGAACCGTCTGGAGCGTAGTCCCCCAAAAATGTCAATCCCTGAAGCGAGAGTTCTCCCCCATTGACAATATCGAAGGCTGCTTTTTTCTCCCAATAAATCTTAGGAGAAACCCCTTGGGCAGCTCGGATACTTAAGGGATGTTTAATCAAAGGTAATTTGGTAAGTTCATAAGCAGCAGACTCCGTTAATTCGAGTATATCTCCCGGCTTGGATTCCGATATGGCATCGTATAAGGTATTCGTCCCGGCTCGAACCAAATGAATTTTTCCGCTGTTAAAAGGGATACGCTTGTCCGCTTTAGAATACCAATTCGTTCCGGTATTCTCTTTGGAAGGCAGTTCTTTTGGAAGTTTGGGAGCAATCGTCTTCCCCTTTACTTGAGGCATCAGAAGCCCGTTGGCCTGTTGAGTAAGCGTCATGGGCTGGATTTTAAATCCATCTGCCACTTGGGCATTCACAGGCTGATTGGAACGGTTTTTAGCAAAGTTGATCCCGCTGATATCGTCATAAATTGTAAACAGTTTTCGACGGGTCGACTGGTAAAAGGTGTTGTTGTTAAAAGTAGAATTGATCGGAGTGGCGGAGCGCTCCGCATCGCTGCCTGCACACAATTGTACATGGTCCGAATCTACAAAAACATTGTTTTCAATAATGGCACTCTCGACCTGAAAGTAGCGGTTTAAGGGAGAATTAGGCACTCCATTCATCACCACTAAAGCCCCTCTAAAGCGGTAGCCTGTTAGCCCATAACCATAATTGTTTTGAACCGTTTGGAAGCCGTTGATCACTCGGATCCCTCCCGTATTGGGTTTGCGATTCCCCAAAAAAACATTCCCCTCCACCAAGGTTTCATTTCCATGACGCATGGTTAGGGTACCGATGCACTCGTTAAACACATTATCTCGGTAGATGTTTTGGCAAGACTTATTGGAGATGATTTCATGTTCCCCATCGCATCGGTCGAATAAGTTGTTCCGCACAATGGTATTCGAATTTTTAAGCGAATGATGACTGGTTCCAATTCGAAGGGTTTCCCCTCCATTGGATCCCAAATTTTGGCGGGGACCAAAATAGTTGTGTTCTATGATATGATTGTTTTGTAAACTCTCATCAGAATTTAGCCGAACAATAAGGGTTACCCCTCTATTGCCTTTCCCTTCCAGATGACAGTGGTCTACTCGATTGTTGCGCCCATATAAAGCCACCCAACTATCCTGCTCATGCCTTTCGGGATTTGAGTAGTTGTCGATTACACACTCCGTTAATCGGGAGTTATACGCAAATTCGGATTTGTTTTTGCGAAAAGAAATCACCTCATTGGTTGGCGTATAGCCATTTCTAAACACCAGCCCTTCTACATGCAAATAGTTGCCCGCCAGGCGTAAATAGGACTGCCCTTCTAAACTAACCTTGCCTTTTTCTTCTACGGTTAAAGTAATCGGCGCCTCGGCTGTCCCTTGTCCCTCGAATAGGAGTTCGGCATCCGTCCAAACACCATTGGCCAACACTATTGTCGTTCCCGGTTGAGCCGCGGCTACAGCCGCATCAAAAGCAGCAACATCTGAAACCAAAATAGGAGCTTGTGCCAACAAAAAACCCGTAGCAATGATCCAGCTCGTCAGGGTAAAAAATAGTCTAAATAGCATTATTTAAAGGAAACAGTTTGGTTTACCAAATTGGTTTTCCAATATAGGAATTTTCCCCTTCCCCCCAGACAACACTATAAAATTTAT
Source organism: Flavobacteriales bacterium (assembly GCA_011524915.1). Lineage (GTDB taxonomy): Bacteria > Bacteroidota > Bacteroidia > Flavobacteriales > Flavobacteriaceae > WTJH01. Next base: position 37,230 of record WTJH01000039.1, read on the forward strand.
AGTTGGTGTACGAAACACACATCTACGAGCGTTTAAATCGCATGAAAGGAATTCAAAAAATTGGACTGCTTTGGACGCTTGGATCCATGCTTTGGGCCCAAGGCGATGCGCTCCTTTTACAGCAATATCGACTAGGTCCTGATTTGGATGCCTTTTACCACAATTGGAATTTTGAGATTCAAGGGAATATATACAATCTTCACCCCGATGTGGACTATACCGAGAGTCGCTGGTCTTTTGGTTTGGGATTAGGAGCCGAAAAACGCTTTTCCAAAACTTTTGGGGTTTCCCTCAGTGCCCAATGGCATACCGTCCACTACCGCTATTCCTTAAGCCAAAACAAAACCAAAGATCGCGTCAATTATCTCGTATTGCCTTTTACCGGCCGGGCACATGCCACCCGTAGGCTATTTTTTGAAGCGGGTCCCAGTGTTGCCATCCCCCTGCAAGCGACCAACGAAAATGCTGTTCGTACAATAGCTCCGGTGAATCAGTACAATTCTGGGGTATTTAAGATCAATCCGGGGATGTATGTGGGCATAAGCTACAACCCTTGGTGGCGTTTACATCTCAAAGCCATCTATCAGTTGTGGCGACGCAAAGCAGACCCACTCCAATACCAACCGAATCGGTTTCGAGGGTTTAGCTTTCAAATCCACTACTTCCTTAAAAATCCGCGGAAAAAACCGACCCCTTAGTCTTTTAGAATAATTTCGATCACTCCATTTTTTCCAGCTGCACCGTATTTCTTTTCCGCAGCCTTGCCCTTAAGGACGTTCATCTCTTTGATGTTTTTGGGTTGGAGTTCCTGCAATTGATAGGTCCGATCTTGTATTTGTCCGTTGACCACAATCAGCGGTTGCTCGGGTTTTTGAAAAACAAAAACATTTTCCGCCACACTGTCCTTGGCTTTCCACTGCAAGGGAGCTTCCTCTATAGGTTTTTCGGAATCTTTAATAATAAAGACGCTTGAAGCACCTTCGGGTAGGGTTTGTGGGGGTGTTTCAGGACGAAAAGCATCGCCCTTAGGAGACCTGCCTTCTTGGGTGGCTTTGGGTTGTTCGGGATATACTCGGATAATGATACAGCTCTGCAACAAACATCCGATCAGCAAGAGTAATAGTTTTTTGTTCATCCGTTAAAAATAACGAGAAATCCCAATTTTGATCAAGCGGTGGTGTTTTTTTATCTGGCGACTACTGCTCTGAGTATGCGACTGGATCAGCCATAAAAACTTCCACTTTTTCCCTTGGAGGGCAACTCCTCCCTCATAACACAAGCGGAGTGTATGCATCGGAAAATCCCAAACGCTGTTGTTAAAAAACCGATCCCCCTGCCATACAAAATCATGAAACCAATAGGACGCATTGATGCCCGCATAGAGTCCCCAACTGTCTTGAGCTAGGGCATGCCCTCTTTGCAAATAGAGGGCTTGAGAAGATTCGCCTAACATCCACCCCATCCGGCCTCCTACAAAAGACTGATAGGTTCCTGTTTGTCCATAAAGGTTGAAGCCCAAGGCGTGGGAAGGAATCAGCGGTTGGCGATAATACAAATCGGCTCGACTACTGACATGTACTTGTTGGGGTTGCTGCGCGCTCCAAGCCAGCTCCGGAAGTTGCAAAACCGTCCGGTGATAGATGTTTTGAAAAGCTTGCGCCAAGGAAGCTTCCCCGGTGAGTCCCAAACGAACATTCCATCGCCAAGAAGCCCGATCGGTCCAATGCCGTTGATGAGCATAGCCCACATAGAGCCAGCCGCAATAGGGGTGGTCATAGCGTTCGATATCGGTTACATATCTTTGCTTAGGGGTATAGATCTCTTGCCCCAATTCCCAAGTGGATACTCCCGTACCCGCTACACTGTCCTTAGGGGATTTTATAATATTATAGTTAATAAATATCCCGCTGGAATAATAGTAGTCGGTCCCAAAAAACAAATCATTATCGACTTGAAGGTCCAACAGCTTTTGCCCAAAACTAAAGCTGGAAAAAAAAGTAATACTGAAGATTAAAAGTCCTCTCATGGTTTAAGCACCAAAAGAGGTACGGTACAATAAAAGTCTTTTTTAAGAACCATATCCGGTTCCCAGAGTTTTTCGAAAAATCCGCGTTCCCGTTTAAAAACGACCAATAAATCGGGTTGAGAGGCCTGAAAGTGTTCTAAAACGCCCTGATAAACCGTTGCGTTTTTGGTCTGAAGGGTTTGTTGGGCCATTGCCATAAGTGCGGCATCGGCATGTTCGTGTGGATCGGGAAGGCTGGGGGTCTGAACAAACAACAGATCCATAGCTGCTTGAGTTTTTTGGAGCAGTTTTTGAATAAAGCTTACCGGATGGGCTTGAGCAAAACTTCCGTGTTTTAGGGCCAAGAGCATTTTGGTCGTAGGTATAAATGCTTGTTCTAGGGGAGCTACCCAAACAGGAATGTCGGTCCGCTTAATTAAACTCCCAGCGATACGTCCCAAAAAGACTTTTTCGTGCATATCGTTATTTAGGGGAGCCACAACAATAAGATCCAATCCTACTTGAGCATTTAAATTTTTAATACTTCCAACAAGGTCTTGCTGACTTCTCAGAATTTTGACGGGCACAGCTTGCGGATTGTTGGACTGTGCCAAGGTTTTGATCCGGTCCACATTTTTTTCTTCTGCCAAGGCATGTATGTTTTGCATATGACTCGACCCTGTAGATCGGGGAGGATAGGCGTCTATCAAATATACTGTAGCACCAAAATAGTGGGCTAAGTCGAAACCATATCGAAGCGTATGAGCAGCAAAATCAGAAATTCCAATCGGGATAGCAATATTTTTCATCCTATTTTTAGGCTTTAAAAGAAAGTACAAAAATAACGAAAAAAGCATGTATCTATGGATATTCATCCCCTATCCCTAAGGGATTTGGACCGCATTTGTGCCATCGCTCGTTCGTGTGGGAAACACATGCAATCCCAAGGTATTTTTCAATGGCACGAAAGCTATCCTGCACCTTCGGATTTTGAAAAGGATTTGCAAGAAAAACGAATCTGGGGCGGATGGGAAAACGACCAGCTGATCGGCTTTGTGGTCTATACCACCCAGATGAGTCCCGCCTATGAGGAAGTTCCTTGGAACTGTCCAGATACCCCCAACGCCTATGTCCATCGGCTGGCGGTAGACCCCCCCTATCAGCGGCAAGGAAAGGCGGGGCTTTTGATGGATTTTTGCGAATCCAAAGCTCGAGCCGAGGGCTGTACAAGTGTTCGTCTGGATGCCTATAGCCGCAATCCCATAAACCTCGGCTTTTATGAACAAAGAGGATATAGCCGTTGTGGGGAGGTCTTTTACCCGCATAAAAATCCACACCCCTTTTATTGTTTTGAAAAGCAATTCTAAGCTACCTTAGCCTTATGAAAGGAAAATACACCTATTCGGTCCGTGAAGGGATCGCCACGCTTAGCTTCGGTTCTCCAGCGGGCAATGCACTCCCGGCTCAGCTGTTGGCTGACCTCAGTCAGCAAATCGAAATTTTTGGGATCGATCCGGAGGCCCGGATATTGATCCTCCAAAGCGAAGGAGCGGGTGCCTTTTGTGGGGGAGCCTATCTCAATGAACTCATGTCTGTGGAAAATCCCAGCCAAGGCAAGGACTTTTTTATGGGATTTGCCCATCTGATCAATGCCATCCGTTGCTGTTCCAAGTTTGTGATAGGAAGAATTCACGGGAAGATTGTCGGTGGAGGCGTAGGCCTTGCTGCGGCATGCGATTTTAGTCTGGCAACAGAAGCGGCAGCCGTTAAACTCTCGGAACTTTCCATCGGCTTGGGTCCCTATGTAATTGAACCCGCTGTAAGTCGTAAAATTGGAACAACCGCCTTTGCCCAATTGTCTTTTGAAGCCACCCAATGGAAGTCGGCTCAATGGGCCTTTGATCGAGGTTTATATGCGCAACTCTACCCATCGGTAGAAGCCCTAGATGCTGCCTTGGAATCCCAAGCTCAACAATGGGCACAATACGACCCCGTGGCCATGCACCAGCTGAAAAAACTGCATTGGAAAGACACCGAACATTGGGACGAGCTGTTGGAAAAAAATGCAGCCATTACCGGTCAATTGGCCTGTTCGGACTTTACTCAAAATTTTCTTAAAAAATTAAAAAACAAATGAATAAAAGGATTCGTCTAACCAAAGAGTTTAGGTTTGAAACCGGCCATGCCCTGCCCGGATATGACGGCCTCTGCCGCAATGTACACGGCCACAGCTACCACCTTTCCGTAACTTTGATCGGAGAACCCATAACGGACCCTTCCCATGTCAAATACGGAATGGTAATCGACTTTTCTGACCTTAAAAAAATCGTGAAAGAAGAGATCGAAGACCCTTTCGACCACGCCACCGTGCTCAATGTAAATTCGGAACACAAAGCTTTAGCCGATACCATGGAAGCCCATGGGCATAAAGTAATTCGGGTCCCCTATCAGCCCACCAGCGAAATGATGTTGTTGGATTTTGTAGCCAAGATTCAAAAACGCCTGCCCGACCATCTCGAATTGGCCTCCCTTAAACTGCGAGAAACCGCCACGGCATTTGCCGAATGGCACGCTTCGGACAACCGCTAAAAACCTAAATCGTCCAGGTTGTCTTCCTGGAGCTGCAAGGGCGAGTCGATCGTATTTTGCAGGGCCTCACAGTCCAGCTCTATATTGACCTTTTCAGGGATTTCAAAGGTTGCCGTAGAAACCCCCAGCTCGGGATTGGCATATAAAGACTTCATAAAGACTCCCCAGATGGGTAGTGCCATCGTCGCGCCCTGTCCTTCTGCAATTTCCTGAAAGTGAACGGAGCGGTCTTCTCCCCCTACCCACACTCCTGTAGCCAGATTGGGGACCATCCCCATAAACCAACCATCACTTTGATTTTGGGTGGTTCCGGTCTTTCCAGCGATGGGATTTTCAAAGATATAGGGGTAGCCAGTCACGACATTCTTATAGACATAATTACTCTTTTCCAGTCCGGCATGGCGGAGGCGAGCCCCCGATCCGTATTGGGTAACTCCTTCCATCAGGTTTAGGGTTACATAGGCGACTTCCTCGCTCAATACATCCTGAGTTTCGGGCACCATTTGATATAAAATCCGACCGTTTTTGTCCTCGATTCGAGTGACGATCTGCGGTTTAACATAAATCCCTTTATTGACAAATGTCCCATAGGCCGCTACCATTTCATACAAGCTGATATCGGGTGTTCCTAGGGCAATCGAAGGAACCGGAGGCAGATAAGAAGTGATTCCCATCTTTTTGGCCAAACGCACCACCGGTTTGGGGCCTACCTGATCCATCAGTCGGGCCGAAATGGTGTTGACCGAATTGGCCAAAGCATTTTTTAGGGTACGGATTTGTCCGTATTTATCCCCCGAATTTTTAGGGCACCAAGGTTCCACATTTCCGTGTTTCATCGCTTCGATACAGTAGAGTGCATCGGGATATTCGTCGCAGGGAGAAACTTTCAGCTGATCGATAGCCGTCGCATATAAAAAGGGCTTAAAGGTGGACCCGATTTGTCGGCGGCCTTGCTTGACTTGGTCGTACTGGAAATGTTTGTAGTTATAGCCACCCACCCAAGCTTTGACATGCCCCGTTTGGGGTTCCATAGCCATCAAAGAGGCTCGTAAAAAGTGCTTGTAGTAGCGGATCGAATCCATGGGCGACATCACCGTATCGATTTCGCCTCGCCAGCTGAATACCCGCATCGGAATTTTTTCTTTGAATTGAGCTTTTAACTGCTCGTCTGTAAGCCCGGCATTTTTCCCGTTGCGCCAGCGTTCCGATCGGAAGGCCGTTCGCAACATCAGCGTATCGATCTCCCCCGTCCGAAGGTCTACAAAGGGGGCTGTCGGATTCATCCGGGGCGTATTTTGTAAGAAAAACTCTTTTTGTAGGTTTTTCATATGGGCACTAACCGCTTCTTCGGCCAGTTCTTGGATCCGAGCATCCAGAGTGGTATAGATCCGAAGTCCGTCTCTATAAATATTATAGGTGCTGCCGTCGGCTTTGGGATTGTTCCGAATCCATTCCCGCATAAAACTTTGTAGATAGGCTCGGAAGTAGGTCGCCAGTCCTTCTCGGTGCGATTCCGGACTAAAGTCCAATTCCAACGGCAATTGCCGAAGCGAATCCCGTTCCTGCTCCGAAAGCATATCGTTGCGATACATCTGCTGAAAGACCACATTCCGGCGTTCTCGAACCTTTTCGGGACGACGAATCGGATTAAACAAGGACGAATTTTTTAGCATGCCCACCAAGGTTGCCGCTTCTTGCTGATTGAGGGCTTTGGGGCTTTTATTAAAAAATATTTTAGCTGCCGACCGAACCCCATCGGCATTGTATCCAAAGTCGTAAATGTTGAGATACATAGCAATGAGTTCTTGCTTGGTATATCGGCGTTCTAACTGAACGGAAAGCACCCATTCTTTAATTTTCTGAACAATGGCCTGCGACTTGTTTCGAGAGCGAACGCCCACAAACAACTGCCGTGCCAACTGCTGTGTAATGGTACTGGCCCCTCCTTTTTTTCCGAGATAGACCACCGCCCGCAGGGTTCCCCGCCAATCGATCCCAGAATGCTTATAAAAACGTTCGTCTTCGGTAGCGATAAGGGCTTGAACCAGATTTTGAGGCAGTTCGTCGTAGGTAATGGGTGTTCGGTTATCGTTAAAATAGTATTTCCCTAAAATCTGACCATCCACAGACAGCACTTCGGTGGCCAAATTGGTATTTGGATTTTCGAGCTGCTCAAAGGGGGGCATAGGGCCTAAAAGTCCCAAAGCTGCCGATCCAAAAATCCCACCAACAGCCAAGACTCCGATCAGAAATAGCCCCCAAAATATCTTAAGGGGAAGTGCAAATTCTTTCCAGAGGGAGGTCTTCTTTTTTGCTTTTTTGGCAGCCATCAGTCCGTGATCTTATAAGGTTCTACCGAAAAGCCGACCGAGAAGATCCCGGGCAAGGTATCCAAGCCGTGTTGGCGTCCGTTTTGGCGGACCGCTTGGCGAATCTTAATCCGCAAGGGAACTCCAGCGGGCAATTCCTGATTTTCCAACCACCACAAACGGCTTTCTTTTAAATCGAAAAAACCTTTGCCCAACCATTCCCCTTGAGGATTGGCCATGGCATATTCTAGGGTGTCTTGGAGCGCCCATCCGTCGGGGGTTTCCAGTTCGGTGATTAAAAATATATTCGAAAAGGGATAGTCGTTGCTGTTGCGCAGGTGGATAAACAGATTTCTGGGCTGGGCGTCGGGCAGTTGAAAATCGAATAGGGCAGCCTCCGCTTTGGGCCATCCGGCCGGATAGTCCATATATTGTCGGGTGTCGTATTGGGGTTGGCAGGCGAGCAAAAGGCCCATGCACAAAAGCATGTAAAGGCGTTTATCCATTTTGTTTCGACTGGGGTTTTCGGTTGCGGTTGCGGTTGCGGTTCCGGTTGTTGCGGTTGTTGCGTCGCTTTTTGGGGCGGTCAAAACGGGTGAGACTATCGGCCCCTTCCCCACTATCAAAGCTGATATTTTCGGACGTTTCGGACTCGTCCACACTGTATTCGTCAAGGGCAGCGACCGGTTTTTTGGCTTTGTTTAGCGCAATAATCTCATGGACCTGCTCCACTTCCAGCTTGTGCCAGGTCATGGGTTCTTCTTTATAGCTAAACCACATCAGCCCTTTAAAGATGTCGATCTTTTGACACATGGCCGATCCCTTTTCGGTATGGAGGCGGGTTTCCATCCGGGGAAATTCTTTCAGTGCTGCTCGGTAGCTGTCCAGCTCAAAGTTGAGGCAGCATTTTAATTTTCCGCATTGCCCGGCTAATTTTTGGGGGTTTAGGGAAAGCTGTTGGTAGCGCGCCGCAGCGGTAGAAACCGATCGGAAATCGGTCAGCCAAGTAGAACAACAGAGTTCCCGGCCGCAGGAACCAACACCTCCCAAACGGGAAGCCTCTTGGCGCAGACCAATTTGCCGCATTTCGATCCGAATGGAAAAGGCCTGAGCCATATCCTTGATCAGTTGGCGGAAATCGACCCGAGATTCGGCCGTATAATAAAAGGTTGCTTTTTTGCCATCGCCCTGAAATTCCACATCCGAAATTTTCATTTGTAGTTTAAGGGCCAATGCCAACTCACGGGCACGGACTTGAACGCTTTCTTCCCGTTCGCGAGCCGCTTTCCAGCGTTCGATATCTACGGCCGTAGCTTTTCGTAAAATTTTAGGAGCTTCCTCCCCTTCGGCTAGGGCCACCTTTTTCCGCTGCATCTGCAACTGCACCAGGTTGCCGGTGAGGGTAACCATCCCCACATCATGACCCATTTCGGCTGTGGTCACCACCACATCGCCCATGGACACTTGGATGTCGTCTGTACAGAGGTAATATTGCTTGCGGCTGTTTTTAAAGCGAACCTCGACATAGGGAAATCGCGTTTCGCCTTGGGGCGGCTGCATATGCGCCAACCAATCGTAAACGGTGAGTTTGTTACACCCGTTAAGGGCACAACTCCCATTGCTTTTACACCCCCGAGGGGCGCCATTTACAGATTTTCCACAAGATCCACAACTCATTCCTATTCGATTGAAGTTTTAAAGATAGGGCAAAATGCAGGCGCACGCCACTTCTTAAGGGTTTTTTATGATTTGAATTTTAAGCGTTCCGAACGCCCTTTTTTAAAGATCTTATTGCTGTTATGAATCCCTTTGCGCAAAGCTTTTTGTTCCGCTTCCGGGAGGTTAATCACCTCTTGGCACGCTTCCGAACAGCACGTTTGCATCTGGGCCTGGCAACTTTCGCATTGGATAAACAACAAATGACAGGCCTGATTGGCACAATTCACATGAGTATCTGCCGGTGCTCCGCATTGGTGGCAGCGGGCAATGACATCATCCGATATCCGTTCGGCTCGGCGTTCGTCGAACACAAAGTTTTTCCCGATAAACTGATTGTCCAAACCTTCGGCTTTCACCTGGCGGGTATATTCGATGATGCCCCCTTCCAATTGGAAGACGTTTTTAAAACCTTTATGCTTAAAATAGGCCGATGCCTTTTCGCATCGAATCCCACCCGTACAATACATCAATACATTTTTGTCTTCTTTATACTCCGACAACTGCTCTTCGATGATGGGCAACGAATCCCGAAAGGTATCTACATCCGGTGTAATGGCGCCCTGAAAATGTCCGATCTCACTTTCGTAATGGTTACGCATATCCACGCAAATGGTGTTTTCGTCCAATAACAACTGATTGAAATCCCGCGCGTTGACATGGGTTCCTTTTTGTGTTACATCAAAGCTGGAATCGTCTAAGCCATCCGCCACAATTTTGGACCGGACCTTAATGGTCAGCTTTAAAAACGAAAATTGATCCTGTTCGACTGCAATGTTTAGGCGTACATCTTTTAAAAAAGTGATACTGTCCAGATGGGCTTTAAAAGCATTAAAATTGGGCGCAGGAACCGACAGTTGACCGTTGATCCCTTCCTCGGCCACATAGATCCGACCCAAAACCCCTAGGGGCTCCCAAGCCAAAAAACAATGATCCCGAAACAGTTGTGGATTTCCCAAATGGGCGTACTGATAAAACGAAAGCGTTAGCCGTTCGGTCCCGGCGGTCGCCAAAAGTTCTTTCCGTTCTTCAGCACTTAATTTGTTATACAGTTGCATGCTATAAACGTTTTAAGTGGATTACAAAGGTAGGGAATTCGGGGGGTTAGGGATCCGAAATTATAAAAATTCTGGCAATTGTGAATAACCCATTTTAGGGATCTCAAGGGGGCGCAAAAGATTTTTATACCTTCGTTAAAAATTGCTTAAACTGTTACACTATGTCCGACGATAAAGCTGCAAAATTAAAAGCACTACAACTCACTTTAGATAAACTCGACAAGACCTACGGGAAAGGATCTGTAATGAAATTGGGCGATGCCCAAGTAGAAGAAGTAGAAGTAATTCCTTCGGGATCTTTAGGCTTAGATATCGCTTTAGGGGTCAATGGATACCCCAAAGGAAGAATCATTGAAATATACGGTCCTGAATCTTCAGGGAAAACCACCCTCACCCTACACGCCATTGCAGAATGCCAAAAACAAGGCGGAATTGCAGCATTTATCGATGCCGAGCATGCCTTTGACCGTTTCTATGCCGAAAAACTCGGGGTAGACCTCGGCGAGCTCATCATCTCCCAACCCGACCACGGAGAACAAGCACTCGAAATTGCCGATAACCTGATTCGTTCCGGAGCCGTAGACATCGTCGTAATCGACTCCGTTGCCGCCCTTACGCCCAAAAGTGAAATTGAAGGAGAAATGGGAGATTCTAAAATGGGACTCCATGCCCGTCTGATGTCTCAAGCTTTGAGAAAACTGACCGGTTCCATCAGCAAAACCCAGTGTACCGTTTTCTTCATCAACCAATTACGAGAAAAAATTGGGGTTATGTTCGGAAATCCAGAAACCACCACCGGAGGGAATGCTCTAAAATTCTACGCTTCGGTTCGGCTGGATATTCGTCGATCGACTCAAATCAAAGGTGGTGATGCCGAAGTACTCGGAAACAAAACCCGCGTAAAAGTGGTCAAAAACAAGGTTGCTCCCCCCTTCCGAACCACAGAATTCGACATTCTCTATGGAGAAGGGATCTCAAAAATTGGTGAAATCATCGACTTGGGAGTCAACTACGAAATCATCAAAAAGAGTGGTTCTTGGTTCAGCTATGGCGATACCAAACTCGGGCAAGGCCGAGATGCGGTAAAGACCCTGCTGTTAGACAATCCCGATCTTATGGAAGAATTGGAAACTAAAATTCTAGAAGCCCTCAAGGCTGTAGAAGCTTAGGCCACCTTAGCGGCTCCTTTGTAGTCCATCCATTTCTGTACCGCTTTTTCTCCCATCTTTTTGGGGTCTTCTAAAAGCTTTTGCTCAATAAAGGCATGGGCTTGTTTTTGCAATTGGGGAATATCTGCTTCCGTAAGCCCAGCAGTAGGGATGGATGGAAAACTATAGGCGCGCAACTCGCCCGGATAGCCATAAGAGGTATACCACGGGAATTTGCGTTTACAATCATAAAACACCATAGGAACAATAGGCAATTGATGGTCTACCGCCAACTTAAACGCGCCCCGCTTAAAATCGTTTAACAACACTTGCTCGTCCTCATAGTGGCGTTCCGGAAAAATAACCACCCCATAGCCCTCTTGTAAGGCACGGTTGGCAAAGCCATAAACCGCTTTACGGCTTTTGGGATCGCTCCGGTCCACCATAATCACAGCTCTTTTATACAAGTATCCAAAAATCGGAATTTTAACCAATTCCATTTTTCCTACAAAAACACTGGGGCGTTTCCAAAGGCGGAGCATCACAAAAGGATCGATATAGCTGGCGTGATTGGCGATGTATAAATGACTTTGAGGTCCCAAAGGCGGATGGTAGAATTTTTTCCGAACATAAAAGCCCATTCCAAACAAAATGATGGGCGCCCAAATGTTTCGAGCGGTCCAATACACAAATTTATAGCCGTTGGGAAACAAAAGGGCCACCGCTAAAAACGGGAACAGAATTACCACAGGTACGCCCGCCAAGGTATAGAACCAAATGCGCCAAAGAACCAACAAAAACTTTCGAATCAAACTCATGGGATGAAATTAAGACTTCCCCTGAGTTCTGGCAAAAGGATCCGAAGGAATCTTAAGCCCGAGAAAAAAAGTATCTTTAACCCCAAATTTACAAACGCCCATGGCTCGTATCTTAACCGGAGTGCAATCCACCGGAACCCCACATTTGGGAAATCTTCTCGGCGCTGTTTTGCCCGCCATAGAAATGTCTCAAGACATTGAAAACGATTCCTTTCTGTTTATCGCAGACCTCCACTCCCTCACACAAATCAAAGACGGAGAACAACTCCGAAAAAACACCTTTGCAACGGCTGCCGCTTGGTTGGCCTGTGGTTTAAACCCAGATACAACCGTTTTTTACCGCCAAAGCGATGTGAGCGAAGTAACGGAATTGGCCTGGTATCTGAACTGTTTTTTCCCGTACCAACGCCTTACTCTGGCACACTCCTTTAAAGACAAAGCCGAAAGTCTGAGCGATGTCAATGCAGGGTTGTTTTCGTATCCCATGCTTATGGCTGCCGATATTTTGCTCTACGATGCCAATATTGTTCCCGTAGGAAAAGACCAACTCCAACACTTGGAAATGACCCGAGATGTCGCCTCTCGCTTCAACCATCAGATGGGGGATAGCTTTGTGATTCCCGAAGCTAAAATCCAGGAAAACACCCAATACATTCCCGGAACCGACGGTCAGAAAATGAGTAAATCCAAAAACAATACCATCAATATCTTTTTGGAAGAAAAGAAACTGCGGAAGCAGATCATGAAAATCCAAACGGATAGCACTCCCCTAGAGGACCCTAAAAACCCGGATCAGTGCCATGTTTTTGCCTTGTATCAGTTGCTGGCATCAGCCGAGGAAGTGGCCGATCTGCGAGCCCAATACCTGCAAGGAGGAATGGGCTATGGCACCGCCAAACAAGCTCTGTTTGAGGTGGTCTTAAAACGCTTTGAAAGTGAAAGAGAGCGGTTTAACTACTATCAAGAACATCCGGACGAAGTCCAGATTGCGCTGCTTAAAGGGGCTCAAAAAGCCAAAGAGGTAGCTGCGGAAACCCTGCTGCGGGTACGTCAAAAAATCGGCTACTAAAGAGCTTCAAAAAACTTGCCGGGCAAGGCCCGAATACAGGATTTCATTTCCAATTCGAATAAAACCGCCGATAGCTGCCGAATCTCCATTCGCAGATGAAAGGCCAAAGCATCCAGATGCATTTTGCCTTGGGCTTCCAAGGTTTCCCAGATTTGAATTTCCCGAGCGTTGAGGTCCAACGGAAGGCGCTTTTGAGTGCCTCCCTGAGAAGACTTCTCCTCCCATCCCAACTGAGCGATAAAAATGTCCAAATCAGAAATCAGTTGGGCTTTATTGGCCTGCACCAAATGCAAGCAGCCCCGACTTTTCCGATCGCCTATACGACCCGGAAAAACCCATAGATCACGGTCATACTCCCAAGCGTATTGAGCTGTATTCATACTGCCGCCCCGCAAGTCCGATTCCACTACCACAGTCAGGTCCGATAAGCCCGCAATAATTCTGTTTCGCTGCAAAAAGTTATACCGATCAAAAAGGGCCTGCGAACTAAAATCCGAAACCAAACAGCCCTGTTCAAGGGTTTCGGGAACAAAGGACTGATGTGTTTTGGGATAGGTTCGGTCGAGTCCATGCGCCAAACAAGCCACAACCGAAAGCTGGTGGTCCAAGGCCAAGCGATGCGCCCATATATCAATCCCATAAGCAAAGCCCGAAACTATAGTGGGGCTGTAAGGAGCCAGATGTTCCAGCAAGGCTTGTGTACAGGCCCGACCATAATTGGTGGGCGTACGGGTACCCACAATACTTACCACTTTGGGATTGGCAAACGGGCTTGTACCCTTGCAAAACAAAACCACAGGAGCATCGGGGCAGTGCAACAGCCGCATGGGATATTCTTCGTGGATGGGAAGAATGGCCCGAATCCCTTCGTTTTCCATAAATTTTTGTTCTGCTCGAACCCGAGGAAGATAGGCCTCCCATTGCTGCAAGGCAGAAACCTGCTTCAGGCCCATTCCATCAACGCTTAACAGGGCTTTGGTCTCCGCACTAAAGATCTTTTCGGGAGCTTTAAAATGCCTGATGAGCCGTTGGGCTCGAATAACTCCAATTTTTGGGAGGAAGTGTAACAATAAACAGGCCGTTTCTGACGTTATCATAGGCAGGACTTTTGGGGAGTTTTGAAGGTACGCCTTTTGCCTTAAAAAAGCCAGCCGTAATTTTTACGTACATTTGAGTATGCCGATAACAGAACTTCTTCGAGAACTACTATACCGTTACGAATGCGTAACCCTACCGCATTTTGGGGCTTTTTTGACCCATTCGGTAGGCAGTGCTATCGATGGAGACCGCTTTATCCCTCCGCGAAGAGAAGTCAGTTTTAATGCACTCTTAACGACCAATGATGGAATCCTAGCCACGCATTTGGCAGCCGCACAGCAGTGCAGCTACGAAGCCGCCCTACGCAGCATTGAAAAGGAGATCAGTACCTGGCGCAAACGCCTACAGACCCAAGTCATCTCCATCGATGGCGTGGGAGAACTCCGCCTCAATGCCGAAAAACGAATTCAATTTCAGGCCCATGCAGATCTGAATTTTGACCCGGCCGCTTTTGGTCTTAAAACTTTCCATCGTTCCCCCATCCGCACAAGAATTGTTGAACAACCCAAAATAATACCGATCATGTCTGATAACGAAAACAACGATTTGATGTTTACGCCTCAACAAGAGGAAGAAAGCACAAAAACACCCGTTTGGCGCTATGCCCTCATCGGGATTTTAACCGTAGGAATCCTCGGAGCAGGATATTATTTCAGCGACCAATATGTGACCGATCAAAAGGTGAAAAACATGGAATTGGCCCAAAAGAAAATCGAGCAAAATGTACAGCAAGCCTCCTTTAATCTGGGAAGTCTAGCCGCCGTTGAACTCAACTTTGATGCCAATCCAAGCGCAGCCGCTGAAGAAGCCTCCGGAAGTATCGAACCCAAGTTTAGCATCATTGCTGGGAGCTATCGCGACTACGCCAATGCCGAACGCAAATTATCCGAACTTAAAAATGAAGGCTTTGAAGCAGCCTTTACGGAAATCAATCCGGAAGGGATGCACCGCGTAGCCTATGGGCGATACGAAAACAAGCGGGAAGCCATCAATATGCTTTACTATATCCGCTTTACGCTGGAAGAAGAGGCTTGGTATTTAGAAGAAAACTAGATCCTAAAGTCTGTAGATCCAGGTCTTTGGGTTCTGAGGTTTGAGTTCCCGAAACACACTAAACTGTAAGGTTGTTTTTCCGGTTTGTGGGTTGGAAAAGATCCGCCCTAAAGCTTGTTTGGCCGCTACCTGATCCCCTTTTTTGACATATACCTCTGCTAAGTTTTTATAGGCCGTAATATAGTTTCCATGTCGGACCAAAACGGTTGGGTTGCTGCCTTTAAAGCTTAAAATAGACATGACCTCCCCTTTGAATATACTCCGAGCCTGACTGTTTTTAGGACAGGCAATGGTGACCCCATTACTTTTGATCATAGTTGTTTTAACCACCGGATGGGGTTGAGTACCAAAACCTTGAATCACAACTCCTTTGTCCACGGGCCAGGGCAATCGGCCTTTATTGGATACAAAATTAGCCGCAAGTGCTTGGGCTTCGGGCGTTAGTGCAAAGGCGTTTCCTCCTTTTTTTCCGGCGTTCCGGTTGGAGGCCGCTATGGCTTCTTGAATTAATTTTTGAATGGCTTTGTTTAAGGCGTCTGCCTGCTTTTGTTTGGCCCGAATTTGCTTGGTATACACCTGTGCCTTCCGCTTTAAACTCAACTGTAAAGCGTCTTTTTGTTGGCGTTCTTTTTCCAGAGCCGCTTTCACTTCATTGTTTTGGCTTAAAAGGCTTTCCTTGCTTTGGCGTTGCTGCCTAAGTTCGGAATTTAGGCTTTGTAGAAGTTGGGTCTTTTCTTCAATTTTTAAGCCTTGCTGCTTCCGATAATTGGCATATTGCTTTAGGTATTGAATGCGTTTATAGGCCTGAAGAAAATTCTCGGATGAAAAAATAAAAAGAAGTTTGTTCTGCTGCGCCCGGGCCGCATAACTTTTACGGATGATTTGTTCGTAATCGTTTCGCAGTTGTTGCAATTCTTCACGAGTACGTTCGATATCGCGCTCGTTGTTGACTATCCGCTTACTCAACCAATTAATTTCTTGATGAGTGACCCGAATGAGACGTTGGCGCACTTGAATGCGAACTTGTAGATCTTCGGCCTGACCCAAGGTGCTCTTTTGCTCTTTTTTGGTCTGAAAAAGTAAACTGTTGATCTGTTTAATTTCCTGTTGCAAGCGTTTGCGCTGTGCTTCCAGTTCCTGTTGCTTTTGCCCCATAGCCAAGCTTGCGCACATCAACAACAGTACGCTAAAAACAACTCGCCATTTCAGTGGTGGGATCTGCTTCATGGCGTTTGAATCGCCTTATACCCTTCAGGTATTTGGAAGGGGAAGGTGAGTTTTTTAGGAAAGTCCACTCGTGTGTACTCTAAGTCTAGGGTCTGGAACTGCTTTCCGTCGAAAAAGGACAGCTGGATCAGAGAAGGCAGTGGAGTGTCTTCTATCTTTTGTCGGGCAGGATAGCGCATGGTCAGGGTTGCTCCTCCGGGAAAAACCACCCGCTGTTCGCGAAGCATAAAAGTGGTGGGGTCAAAAAAGAAACTGGGAGTAAACTGAGCTCCTTTAAGCACCGGACTTAATACATAAAAGTCGGGATGGTTGATGCGTTTCCAACGGCCTTGTTTTAGGTTTAAAACAGGTGCCCCTAAAAAGAGGCGTTCCAATTCGTCAAACCCAAAATTGGTCTGAAAAATGGCATTTAATCCCTCAAAATCTCCTGAAAAAGACGTCTTTTGAAATTTTTCATAAAACTGAATTTGCTCGGGAGTAATCAAAGCTTTGGCAATGGGAATGAGCATACTTGCCGAAAGCCATAATTTGGCTTCATGCTCCAAGCGCATTTGTAAAACCACGGTTTGCTTGCGCTTGCCGTCGTTATAGACCGCTTTGATCCGAGCACGCATATTTTTGACCTTAGGCTGGCGTGTATCGATGGTGCGAACCAATTCTTTGGTCGCCAAATTTTTCAGCGGAGCCCTGCTCGGAAGTACCGGAACCGCCTTACAGCCTTGCACCAGCAAAACCCATACCAATAGTCCAAAAATGCTGTACTTTTTCATCTATGCCATAGTCGTGTAGTCGCCTACACTAATTAGTTGAGGACGATCTCCATTATACGTTACATGATTTCCGATCATGGCGTTTTCCAATTGAGCATGCTGAATATGAGAATGCTTTTGGATTAAACTTTTTTGTACCTGAACATCTTCCAATACCGTACCTGCTCCTATACTCACATAGGGGCCCACAGTGGCGTTTTTAAGTTGTACTCCAGGTCCAATATAACAAGGCGGAACAATCTGGCTGTTTTCGATCTGCACGTCCGAAGCTACCAACTCCTGCCCTTCTTCTGTCAGGATTTCCAACATTCGGCTGTTGGTATCCAGCGTAATTTGGGGATTCCCGCAATCCAACCATTCCTGAACCGACCCAGGAACAAAACGTTTGCCTTGAGCCATCAGGGCTTTGATTCCGTCGTTGATTTGATATTCTTCTCCGGGCTGTAATTGTTGTGCAATAACCGATTTTAAAGCCTCCTTTAAGGCTCCGATATCTTTAAAGTAATAAATCCCTATAACGGCTTGGTCGGAAACAAATTCTTGAGGTTTTTCGACCAATTCAACAATGTCTCCCGCAGAGTTGAGCTGCACCACTCCATAAGCTTCCGGAGCTTCGACTTGTTTGACCCAAATAACGGCATCGGCTTGAGGGTCTAATTCTAAATCGGCCCGAATCAAGGTATCGGCATAGGCCACAACGGCAGGGCCGTCTAAAGAAGCTTCGGCACACATAATGGCATGGCCTGTTCCTAGGGGTTCTAACTGTCGATAGATGGTGCCTCGAGCCCCTAAAGATTCGGCTACACCTACCAGATATTCTTCTACCGAAGTATCGAAAAATGCAGGGTCTCCCAGTACAAAAGCAATTTCTTCTACAGGGGTGTCCACCACCCGAGCAATTTCTCGAACCAGTTGTTCCACGATGGGAACTCCAGCAACTGGGATAAGGGGTTTAGGGACCGTGAGACTGTGGGGTCGGAGTCGTGATCCACGACCCGCCATGGGAACAATTATTTTCACAATATAGGGGTTGTATTCATGTTATTTTCCAGTACTTCCAAAACCTCCAGCACCGCGAGCGGTATCATCAAGATCTCCCGTGGGCTCCCATTGCACTTGTTCCACAGCAGCAATAACCAGCTGTGCAATTCGCTCCCCCGGCTCTATTCGAAAAGGTGTTTGGGAAAGGTTGACCAAAATGACTCCCACTTCACCTCTATAATCGGCATCTATGGTTCCGGGAGCGTTCAGGACCGAAATTCCGTGTTTGGCAGCCAAGCCACTTCGCGGGCGTACTTGAGCCTCATAACCTTCGGGCAGAGCCATTTTAAGGCCTGTTCCTATGATTTTACGTTCTAATGGAGCCAAGGTTACCCCTTCGGTTAAATTGGCTTGTAAATCCAAGCCTGCAGCGCCTGAGGTAGCATAGCTGGGTAAATCAAATGGGCTTTCGTTTCGGATGGGTACTTTGACCATGGTCGTATAATGGTTTTGAATGCTTAAAAATACAAAATGCAACAGCCAACCCCTACGGGAAGGCAAAGAGATATCGTCAGTTTATTAACTACAAATAGGCACTTAGGTGTCTGGAAACTTTTGTTTGAGGACCCTTTCTATCGAAAAAATCATCCAAATGGGGTATCCGATAGTAATCAAAAGTATCAGTGTAAACTGCCCAACAAAACCAAAATCAAAGCAGCCCAAAACTCCTCCAATAAGAAGGGTTCGTAGCCCCATGCTTTGCATGGCTTTAGCTACATAGGCTTGGGCAAAGGTCCAAACCTCTATATTGCGCATGGATCGTTTGGTCCGATAGCCATAGAGCCAATTGATTTTTTTGGGCGGGTATTTTTCGAAATACAAGCCACCGATCCAAAAAATAAGTCCTATGGTGCCTAAAGTGATCCATATCAGATAATCATTTTCCATCTGGCTGATCCTGAAATTTAAACGCTAAAATAATTAGAAAAAATACGAGGACAATAGCGGCTTCCCAAAGCTCCCATTTTTTGGGTTCCTGGATCCATAAAACCCCAACGGTAGCCACGAAAAAAAGAAGTGCATGACCAACCGAAGGGACTGGAATGGTCCATTGATCGACCCACTGTTGAAGGCTTTTTGACCGACGAACTGCTATGGGAAAAATAAAAAAGTAAATGACCAAACCAACACTCACCACTTGAGATAAAAGTTTATTGACACTTAACCCTCCCCAATTCAAATTGTGAAAATTGGTCTCTTGTTGGGAGTTATGCTGTTTAAAAAACTCGGAGCTTTCCACTCCTAAAAGCCGCTGTCCCCAAGAAATTTCTTCTCCAAATCCAATACTGCAGAGCAGGGCAAAAGATCCCCAAAAAAATATGTGTTTGGAGCTTATAGGCCCATTAAAAGCAACTTGAAAAAGGATTTAAACACACATCAACAATA